>BJHE01000220.1 GCA_014191755.1 Cyanobium sp. | reverse complement strand
CACGCTGCCGCGCTTGGAGGGATCACTGACCATCGAGCACCACCAGCTCAGCAATGCCGCCCTGTTCGAGCTGCTCGAGCCATGAGCACCGCCGCCGACCTGCTGGATCTGAATGTCTGGTTCGCGTTGACCTGGCCCGGCCACAGCCATCACCGGCAGGCGGTTCACTGCTGGGAACAGCAGGCCGCTGAACAGGTGCTGTTCTGCACGGTCACCGCTCTGGGACTGGTGCGCCTCGTGAGCCAGCCGAAGCTGATGGGTGTGGCCGTCAAGAACGCTGTAGAAGCCTCCGCCCTGCTCGATGCCCTGTGCCAACAGCCGGGTGTGCAGGTGGCCGAGCCGGAACACAACGGCTGGGAGGTGTTTCACCAACTGCTGCGGGGCGCTGAACTGCCGGCCCGACTCTGCACCGATGCCCATCTGGGGGCCCTGGCGATCGCCAATGGCTGGCGGCTGGTGAGCTTCGATCGCGATTTCGAACGGTTTGAAGGCCTGGAGAGGCTGCCCCTGGCGTGACGCCGAGGTGGTTTTCTCCCCGGGACCCGCGCCGCAGAGGGCTCCTCAGGAGGATGGCGGCCGATCCAGGTCCCCAAGCTGCTGATCCACGAAACCCACCATGGAGCCGCCAGCACATCGGGGGTGAGCCATTCGACGCTGCTGCAGGTGTGGAAGCTGGGCAGGTGGGCGCAGTCCGCCAGTCGCGGCGATGCCGACGCCTCCCACTCCCCGAAGTCACTGGTCTGAAGCAACGGCGACCAGGCTGAGCGCCTGCGACGCGGCAAAGCCGAAGCCAGGGCGGGTAGAATCAAAAATATTTCTACCCCGGCGCTCGAGGGCCCCGCCATGGGCATGAACATCAAAGACCCCGTGGTGCACGCCATGGCCCGGGAGCTGGCGGAGCGGCGCTCCACCAGCGTCACCGATGCGGTGCGCCAGGCCCTGCGGGCCGAGCTGGAGCGCTGCCCCAACCCGGAACGAGCTGAGGCCATCGAAGCCAGGAAGGCGGCGATCCGAGCCATCTGTGCCCGCACCAGCGCCCGCCCCGAATGGCAGGGCCGCACCAGCAAGGAGCTCCAGGACGCCCTGTACGACGAGGACGGACTGCCGGTGTGAGCGCGATCGTGATCGACACGTCGGCCCTGATGGGCCTGTTGCTGCAGGAGAGCGACGCCGAGGCCCTGCTCGACGCAGCGGCGCGGGCAGCCGTCGTCCGTCTCAGCGCCGCATCCCGCCTGGAGCTGGCTCTGGTGGCAGAAAGCGCGCGGCACGGCATCGAAGCCACCGAGGTGGAGCAGCTGTTGCTGGCCCTGAGGGTGGAGGTGATGCCGTTTGACCAACACCAACTGCATTGGGCCCTGGAAGGCTGGCGCCGCTACGGCAAGGGACGCCACCCGGCGGGGCTCAACCTGGGCGACTGCTTCAGCTATGGCCTGGCCCGGGCCCTGAACGCCCCCCTACTGTTCAAAGGCGACGACTTCGCGGCCACAGACGTTGCCCCGGCCCTGGAGTCGTGAA
>BJHE01000219.1 GCA_014191755.1 Cyanobium sp. | reverse complement strand
GAACGGCAAGCCGTCCTATCTGGCGGAGCAGGAGTTCAGCCGTCGTGTCGCCAAGGATTGCTGCGTCCAGGTGGAGGGCAACTGGTACAGCGTGCCGGCGGCTTTGGTGCGCCAGAACGTGATGGTGCAGATCCGCGATCAGGAGGTGCTGATTCGCCAGGGCGGCCGGATTGTGGCGCGCCATAGCCGCCAGGAGGCGAACCATCGGATCCGCCAGGTGATCGCCGGCCACTGGGCTGGACTGGTGCCGCAGCGGGCGATCGAGACCGCCCACCAGAGCAATGCTACGGCTGTGGTGGAGCTGGATGCGGTGCGGCGCTCGTCGCTGGCACGGCCCCTGAGCGACTACGCGGCTGTTGTGGCGGAGGTGGGCTGATGCCACGTAGCAAACAACAACCACCGGCTCCAACTCTTAGTGGCATGAATGCCGCTGAACCGGCCGAGATCCAGCGGCTGGTGGAGGATCTCGATGGGATGCTCAGCCGGCTGCGGCTGGGGGCGATCCGCGAGCAGCTTGATGGGCTGCTGGAGGAGGCGGCACGGCGACAACTGAACCTACGTGAAACACTGGCGTGGCTCTGCGCCGCCGAGGTGGCGAGCAAGGAGCAGCGGCGGCTGTCGATGGCGTTGACGATCGCCCACTTCCCGTTTGTGCGCACGCTGGAGGGGTTTGAGTTCGAGGCCCAGCCCTCAATCGATCCGGGCAAGATCCGTGATCTGGGCACCTGCCGCTGGGTCGCCAACGGCGACAACGTAGTGCTGCTGGGCCCACCGGGAGTAGGTAAAACGCACCTGGAAGTGGCGTTGGGCCGCGAGGCGGTGGCCCGTGGTTACACGGCGCAGTTCACCACGGCGATGGAACTGCTCGGCGCCCTGGTCAAGGCGCAGCAGCAGGGGACGCTGGAGATGCGTCTGGCGCAGTACGCCAAGCCGAAACTGCTGATCATCGATGAACTGGGCTACCTGCCGCTTGAACCAGCGGCGGGGCACCTGTTCTTCCAGTTGATCTCCCGCCGCTATGAGCAGGGCAGCGTGCTGATCAGCTCCAACAGGCCGGTCGATGAGTGGGACGAGGTGTTCGGTGATCAGGTGGTGGCAGCCGCCATTCTCGATCGGCTGCTGCACCACAGCCACGTGGTGACGATCCGCGGCGACAGCTACCGGCTGAGAGAGAAGCGCCGATCTGGCCTGAGGGGTAACAGCCGGAAAAGTCCCACCGGCATCAATGACAGACGACAACCAACCGAACCAGCCAAGCAAACCATGAACAAACAGAGGCACCGCCGGCGCAGCCAAGGCGGAACCAGTCCGGAAACGACGCCCCAGACCGGGTCGGGGGTGGCTCACTTTTCGGTGTCGGAAGTGGTGCAGTTTTCGATGTCGGTTGACAGTGCGCATGGTCTGCAATATCCAGCGTGATCGGGGCGACACCTCCAGCCCTGAAAACCTGATCCGCAAGTTTCAACAACAAACCTGGTCGCGTCTCTGGCCAGAGCCGCCTGCTCCCCACTTGTTCT
>BJHE01000218.1 GCA_014191755.1 Cyanobium sp. | reverse complement strand
CGGCGGCCAATGGAGCTGTCATCGCGTGCAACAGGCGAGAACCACCACAAGCTAGACCAGACCAGACCAAGAAGGCCATGGCGAGTGCGGCAGGGGCAGGTTCTCACCGGGCAGCGGCAACGTAGTAAAGAATGCGCACGACGATACAAGCAGCGAAGGGCCTGGGCATGCGCACCACCCTGGAGCTGCCGGATCCGCTGTTCGCACGGCTGAAAGCCCGGGCGGCCCGCTGCCACATCCATCACCAGCAGGCCCTTCATTACTGGGAACAGCAGGCCGCTGAAAAAGCACCGATGCCCATTTGGCGGCTCTGACGATCGCCAATGGCTGGCGCCTGGTAAGTGTTGATCGCGATTTCGAACGGTTTGATGGCCTGGAGCGGCTGCCCCTGCCGTGACCCCATCTCGCGGCTGATGCCCTCGTGGCCGCAGAAGGACAAGACTTCGCCGCCACCGACGTTCTCTCGGCACTGACGGGCTGAGGCTGGGCCGTGCCTAACCGCCGCAACCTAGAAAGGGGGTCCGCCCCCTCCCTGCCATGCTCCTTTCGCTTCCCCTGCCCGCGCTGCTCGCCGCGATTCCGCTGGCGGTGGAGGCCGGTGCCACGGGAACCAGCGATGCTGCCGCGGCCCTTCATGCCGGCGCCCCCTTCGCCTGGTCGCTGGTGCTGGCAGGCGCCGTGGTGATCGCCAGCCTTTTCCCCCTGGCCGCCGCCCGCTCCAAGGCCGATTTCACCCCCGCCGATCTGGCCGCCCCCCGGGCGATGTTCGAGCGGCTGCCGGCCTGGGGCAAACGGGCCAACTGGGCCCATCAGAACAGCTTCGAGGCCTTCACCCTCCACGCCCCGGCCTGCCTGCTGGCCCTCTTTGCCGCCCACACCGGCGCCGCCCCAACCGCCCTGGCGATCGCGGCGGCCTGGCTCCACCCGGCCCTGCGGCTCGGCTACATCGGCGCCTATGTGGCCAACCTCCCCCCCCTGCGCAGCCTCTGCTGGGCCGGCGCGATTCTCTGCACCGCCCTCCTCTATAGCGAAGGCCTGCGCGGGGTTTTGGGGGGCTGAGGGAGGTAGGTGCGGGCTGAAGCGCTCCTCAGGCTGGCGGTGGCTCTTGGTGTTCCTTCCCTCGCGCTTGGAGGATGTCTGCGATCCGCCCCATCGTGAAGGCCTTCGCGTGCACGTCTCCCAGGCGTTCATACACCGGTAGTGCCTCTTCTTGATGGATGCGCAGCGCTTCATCCAGCTGCCCACGCGCTTGCAACACATCCGCGATCTTCCCCATCGTGATGGCCTTCGAGCGCACATCACCCAGCCGTTCATAGACGGGCAGTTGCTCCTCCTGGCGGATGCGCAGCGCTTCATCCAGCTGCCCTCGCGCTTCCAACACATCCGCGATCTTCCCCATCGTGATGGCCTTCGAGCGCACATCACCCAGCCGTTCATAGACGGGCAGTTGCTCCTCCTGGCGGATGCGCAGCGCTTCATCCAGCTGCCCTCGCGCTTGCAACACATCCGCGATCTGCCCC
>BJHE01000217.1 GCA_014191755.1 Cyanobium sp. | reverse complement strand
GGCGCCTCCGCCCTGGCGTCGCTACTCGATGGCGGCGCCGCTGGGGCGCTGATCCCCGAGCTGGCCCGCCATGGCCTGCAGCAGCTGATCGAGCTGGAGGTCGCCGCTGTGCTCGGTGCCGATCGGCATGAGCGCAGCGAGGAACGCGGCGGCTACCGAAACGGCAGCCGGCCACGCCTGCTCACCACCCAGGTGGGCGACATCCCCCTCTTGATCCCCAAACTCCGCGCCGGCAGCTTCTTCCCGACGATCCTCGAGCCACGGCGGCGGATCGATCAGGCCCTGTATGCCGTGATCATGGAGGCCTGGGTCAAGGGCGTCTCCACCCGCAAGGTCGATGCCCTGGTGGCCGCCATCGGCTCGGAGGCCGGCATCTCCCGCTCGGAGGTGAGCCGCATCTGCCAGGGGCTCGACGCCCAGATCCAGGCCTTCCTGGAGCGGCCCCTCGACGGTTGCCGCTACCCGTACCTCTATCTCGACGCCACCTACCTCCACGGCCGGCTGGGCAAGACCCTGCAGGTCTGCTCCCGTGCTGTCGTCGTGGCGATGGGCGTCAATGCCGACGGCCGCCGAGAGCTGCTCGGGCTCAAGGTGGGCGACAGCGAGAGCGAGCCCTTCTGGCGGGAGTTCCTCGCCAGCCTCAAACAGCGCGGTCTCACTGGCGTGCGGCTGGTGGTGAGCGACGCTCACGTGGGGCTCACCAAAGCCGTGGGCCGCATGTTTCAGGGCTGCTCCTGGCAGCGCTGCCGCGTCCATTTCGCCAGGAACCTGCTGCAGACGGTGCCCAAAGCCCAGCAAGAGATGGTCGCAGCGGCCCTGCGCTCGGTGTTCACCCAACAGAGCACCGCCGCCGTGGAGGAGCAATGGGATCAGGTGGCCGCGATGCTCACGGCCAAGTTCCCAAGGGCGGCAGAACTCATGGCCACGACCCGGGAAGACGTGCTGGCATTCCGCCACTTCCCACTCAGCCACTGGCGCAAGCTCTGGAGCACCAACCTGCTTGAGCGGGTCAACGAGGAGATCAAACGCCGCACCCGCGTCGTGGGCATCTTCCCGAACGATGCCGCGATCACCCGCTTGGTGGGGGCCGTGCTGCTGGAGCAGGACGAGCACTGGCAGATGGAAGGTCGCCGCATGTTCTCGCTCGACTCGATGGCCGCCATCCCACCCAGCGCTGAGGCCCTGCCTGAACCAGATCGGGAGAGGGGTGCCATGCCATAGCCCATAGCAACCACTCAGGCCCCAGCCAGGGATCTGGCACGCCCCCCACAGGGCGGGCCGGATCCCTGGCGCCCAGGGGCCGGCGCTGAATCCTGCGCCTCCACCAGATCGCTCTGGGACGAATCCCTTGACAGGTCATTCGTGACCGTGCAAGGTAAATGAATGAGGTGAGTCATCACCTCGGGAATGACAGCTCGTCATTCCACCCTGTTCATTCTCTGATCAGGGCAGTCGGGCTCCCGGATTTACACCACCCAAAGGGACGCGGCCCGTGGAGTTTTATTATGCCAGTGGCAATGGTTGTT
>BJHE01000216.1 GCA_014191755.1 Cyanobium sp. | reverse complement strand
AACGAGAGCGAAGCCGAGCAGCGGATGAAGCTGATCGAGAGCGAAATCTTGCGCGTGAGGAGCGACAGCGAGCAAATCGAAGAGAGAACGAAGCAAATCGAGAGCGAAACCGAGCAGCTGAGGCGCGAGAACGCCAGAGAAAGAGCTTTGAGCGCCTTGATCAAGCAGCACTGCTTTCCGCCCGAGTGCAGCTCGATCCCTCCACAACAAACCGAGATCGATTGCGGGCCTTCCTCACCCTGATGGCACAGCGGCCGCTAGAAGATGGAGATGTTGGGAAGGCATGAAGGGCCAGCCAATCGAGGCGCCTACGGCGCTATCAGATTGGTCAGTACACCGCCTCCCAACTGATCGATACCTACAGCAAGGTGGAAGAGCGGATCGGCCAAGTGGAGGTGGATGGCATGGGGAATCCGAAGCCCACAGAGCCCAGCACGTGATTGCCCATCAGCTCATGGCTGACCCCGCCACCGCCGGCATGATTGGCAGCTTCGCCGTGCTTGCCATCCTTCTGGCGCTGCTCGTGCTGCTGCGCCCCAGCCTGCTGGTGCGCCATCTGCTGGCGCCCCTGCTGCCGGGCGTGATCTTCTGCGGCGACCGCCAGCGCCGCGAGCTGGCGCTCACGATCGACGACGGACCCAGCCCGGGATCCGATGGCTCAAGCCACACCGGCAGCATGGCGTTGCTGACCCTGCTGCGGGAGCTGCAGGTGCCGGCCACCCTGTTTGTGATCAGCGGCCACCTGGAGCGGGCTGATCCCGCCTATCTGGCGGAGGCCCTCGCCGCTGGCCATGGCATCGGCCACCACATGAACGAAGACAGCGTTTCGGCCCGCCTCAGCTCCGCCCGATTCCGCCAGGCCTTCGATCAGGCCGCTGCCCAGCTCCAGAGCGCAGCGGCGCCGTGCCCGCTGCCGCTGCGCTGGTTCCGTCCCGGCGGTGGCTGGTTCCGGCCCTCGATGCTCCGCAGTGTCGCCGCGAGGGGCTATCGGCTGGTGCTGGGTTCGATCTTCCCGTGGGACACCTTCCACCCGCCGCCGGCCTGGATGGCCTGGTTCGTGCTCCGCAACGCCCATCCCGGCGCAATTCTGGTGCTGCACGACCGGCCCGATACCCTGCCAGCAACCATGGAGCTGCTGCGCTTGGTGGTGCCCGCCCTGCGGCAACGTGGCTATCGCTTCGTGAGCCTGGATCGTCTGCTCAACGCCTGAGCGCTCACCACTTGCGATAGGGCAGAAACTTGCCATTCATCGTCACCAGCACCCGATCACCCTTGGGGTCTTCGACCTTGGCGACGGTGAGGGTGAAATCGATCGCCGACATGATGCCATCGCCGAATTTCTCCTGGATCACATCCTTGAGCGGCAGGCCATACACCTGCAGGATCTCGTGGAAGCGATACAGCAACGGATCGGTGGGGATCACCGGGTCGAGGGCGCCCTTGATCGGGTAGGTGGTGAGCTGCTCGCGCAGCTCCTGGCGCTCCGCCTCAGGAATCGCGAGGGCCTCCAGCAAGCTGTCGGCCTC
>BJHE01000215.1 GCA_014191755.1 Cyanobium sp. | reverse complement strand
GACCCAGTTGGGGGTGCTCAACCTGGTGTTGGCCCTCTTTAATCTCCTGCCCGGTCTCCCCCTCGATGGCGGCTTGGTGGTGAAGGCCCTCGTTTGGCAGGTCACCGGCAGCCGGCGGCGGGGCCTCGTGGTGGCCAATGGCTGCGGCCGCTTCCTCTCCTTCCTCGCTCTTGGTCTTGGAGCGGTGCTTCTGCTGCGGGGCGGTGGCCTCAGCGGAGCCTGGCTGATGCTGCTCGGTTGGTTCGGCCTGGGGGCTGCCCGCAACCAGAGCCAGGTTCTGCAGGTGCAGCAGGCGCTTCGTGACATCCGGGTCAAGGATGTGAGCCGCCGCCGATTCCGGGTGCTGGAGGCCTCGACCGCCCTGCGTCAGTTGGGCCGGCTTGAGCCAATCACGCCCGGCGGCCTCGCCGCGGCTGCCAGCGATGCGGCGCGAGCTGCGGAGCCTCGGCCCGGTGGGAGCCTCGCTCCCGCCTCCGTCGATCCCCTTGCGGACTGGCTACTCGTGTGTGACCGGGGGCGCTGGCGGGGGGTCGTCGATCCCTCGGTCCTCCAGGAGTTGCCCGTGCAGCGCTGGGACAGCGACGTGGTGGGGGATCACCTCCATCCCCTTGGCGATCTGCCATCCATCGCCGAATCGGCCCCCCTCTGGCAGGCGGTGTTGCAGATGGACCAGCCCGACCGCCCTCGCCTCTTGGTGCTGGGCCCTGCCGGTCTGCCCTCCGGAACGCTGGAACGCCCCGAGGTCGCCGAGGCCGTGCTCAAGAGAATCGGCCTCCGTCTCCCCAGCCAGCTGCTGGCCACGGCCCGGCAGCAGAACGGCTATCCGTTGGGCCTGGCCCTTGCCCAGGTGGTCCGCTCGATGCTGGCCGCCGGTGAGGTGAAGCTGCCTGATGCCCTGGCCGCCGAAGGATCTCCCCCAGCCCCAAGCCCGGGGCCTTGAACCTAGACCGCGATGCGCCTAGACGGGATCCTCCCCGTCGACCGTGGCGCCAACTCTGCTCCACTCCTCCAGGCTGAGATCCCTGCGGCCCAGGCCCACCCCACCCCTGGCAAGGGGTAGGCAGCGGGCTGCTGAACGGAGCAGCAGGGCTTCGAAGTCATCGGATCCGAGCGCCAGGGGCGGCAGCTGCGGAGGCTCCTCTTGGAAGATCCGCTCCCAGAGATCCGCCTGGGGGGTGAGCAGGATGCTTCCATGCTGGAGCAGGCAGCCGCCCCGCCAGAGCTGGGCACTGCCGATTCGCTTGCTGCCGTCAGCGTGAACAAGATCGGCGCTGGTGCTTGTGGCGAAGCAGCTGTGTCGGTCCCGGCTTGGGGCGCTCCGTCCGGGGCGCAGCGGCAGGCCGAGTTCGCCAAAGGCCCGGCAGAGCCAGCCGCAGCAGCGCCCGTAGACGCTCTTCCTCGGGCCTGGGGCCGCCGGCCAGATCAGGGCATAGGAGAGGTCGCCCCCATGGAGCACGGCGCGACCCCCGCTGGGCCGCCGCACCCGATCGATGGCTCCGCTGCTGGCCCGCTCCTGCCAGTGGCTCGGC
>BJHE01000214.1 GCA_014191755.1 Cyanobium sp. | reverse complement strand
TTGGAAAGTATGCAGCTGTTGTGCCTGCTTGTCTCTCCTCAAAATTGAGTAGACGGCAGGCCTTTTAGCCACCCCCGGGCGGATGCAGCAGCGGAAAGCGCAGGGTCACCTCGGCGCCACCCAGCTCCCTGGAGCGGCTGAGGCGGACGCTGCCGCGGTGATTTTCCACCGTGGCCCCCACCAGATAGAGCCCGAGGCCCATCCCCGTGGCCCGGGAGGATTGGAACAGGCTGTCCTCGGTGAGATCCCGTCCCAGCCAACTGGGCGGAAAGCCGGGGCCGCTATCCGCCACGACCAGCTCCACCCAGCCCGGCAGCTCCCGCAGGGTCACGGCCAGTTGCCGCTGCTGCCGCGGCTCCTCCAGCAACGCCGCCAGGGCATTGCGCAGCAGATTGGTGATGGCCACCTGCAACTGACCGCCGTCGCCATGGATCACCGTCCCCGGTCCGGTGAGTCCGGTGGCCTGCAGCTGCACGTCCTCCGCCGCGATCGGGCGCCTGAGATATGTGAGGGCCGATGTGGTCGCGTCGATCAGCGACACCGGTCCCTGCTCGCTTTCAACGCTTTGCAGCAGCATCCTCATCTTCTCGATCAACTCCACCACCCGCTGGCATTCGGTGAGCAGCACCTGCATCAAGGGCAGGGATTCGGCCAAGCCCGGCGTGGCTTCAGCCTGCTGTATGAGGCGCTCGCTGATCAGGCTCAGGCTGCTGAGGGGCTGGTTGATTTCGTGGGCCACCGCGGCGGCGGTGAGGCTGGTGCGCAGCTTCTGGCGCAGCATCTGGCGCTGGCGGTCGAGCGCCTGCTGGACCGCTTGCAGTTGCTGGTTGCGGCGGCGCAGACGGCGTAGCAACAGCCCGATGATCAAGGTAGCGAGCCCAATCGTGCCGAGCCCAAGGGCACCGCTGACCACCAGGGTGAGCTGGTCAGCGGCCATGGTTCTGCAGGACGGCCAGGCGAACCAGCTCGGAACCCGATGCGCCGAGTTTGCTGCGCAGGGCACGGCGATGGGTGGCCACCGTTGTCTCCGCCACCCCCAGGGTTTGGGCGATGGCCCGGGTGCTGCAACCCTGGGCCAGGAGGGCCAGCACCTCCTGCTCCCTCTGGGTCAGCACGGGCGTCTCCGGCGGTGGATCCGCCGCGGCCAAGGGGTCTGCCTTGATCGCGCCATCGGCCCCTGCCCAGGCGGGTTGGGGCCTTTGGCCCAGTAGCCGAGCGATTTCCTGGCGAAGCTCCCGGAAGGCGCTGGTTTTGTCCACCACCGCATGGAGCATGGATTGGAGTTCCGGGGGGCAAAGGAAGCTGCTCGCATGCCCCGACAACACAATCCAATAGGAATGGGGCCGCTGCTGCCGCAGGGCTTCGGCCACTCGGATTCCCGGCAAATCCGGAAGGCACAGATCCAGGATCACCAGGTCGGGCGCCAGGGAGTCAACAGCTGCGATCGCCTCCTGGGCCGTGCTGGCGGTGGCTACCACCTTGAGACCCGGAATGTCCTGAAGTACCGGTAGGAGCAGCTCCATGAACATGGAC
>BJHE01000213.1 GCA_014191755.1 Cyanobium sp. | reverse complement strand
GGAAGGCCGCGACCTGGTCTGCGAGGCAGATCGGGTCTGGATGCGCAGCACCGACGGCCTGGCGCCGGTGGACGTGATCTATCGGCGCATCGATGACGATTTTCTTGATCCGGCCGTGTTTCGCAGTGATTCGATGCTGGGGGTACGGGGCCTGATGGCCGCCTACCGGGCCGGCCGGGTGGCGATCGCCAACGCCCCTGGCACCGGCGTAGCTGATGACAAACTCATATATGCGTACGTGCCCGAGATGATCCGCTACTACCTGGGCCAGGAGCCGATCATTGAAAATGTGCCCACCTACCTCTGCTCCCGCGAGACCGAGCGAGCCTATGTGCTCGCCCACCTCGATGAGCTGGTGGTTAAATCGGTGGCCGAAGCCGGCGGCTACGGCATGCTGATTGGACCGCACGCCAGCCGTGAGGACATAGCCAGTTTCGCCGCCAAGATCGAAGCCGATCCCCGCAACTTCATCGCCCAACCCACCTTGGAGCTCTCGACAGTTCCTTCGCTTAGTGAAGGGGAGCTCTACCCATGTCATGTGGACCTGCGCCCCTATGTGCTGCGCGGCAAGGACGATTGGGTGACCCCTGGCGGGCTGACGCGGGTGGCCCTGCGCCGCGGTTCGCTGGTGGTCAATTCCTCCCAGGGCGGCGGCTGCAAGGACACCTGGATCGTGGACGAAACCAGCGTAGAAGCCCCGTTGGCCGGCCTTGAGGATCCGATTCCATGCTGAGCCGCGTTGCCGATTCGCTCTACTGGATCAACCGCTATGTGGAGCGGGCCGAAAACATCTCCCGCTTTGTCGAAGTTAGTGAGGCCATGGCCCTCGACTGCCCCCCCGGCAGTGCCGAGCCCTGGCTGCCGCTAATCGATGCCAGCGGTGAGCGCGACCTGTTCGACAAGCTTTGCCCCGCCGCCAGCCCCGACGACGTGGTCAACTTCCTGGTGCGCCGGGAAGACAACCCCAACAGCGTTGTGAATTGCATCGCCTTTGCCCGCGAAAACGCCCGCCAAATCCGCGATGTACTCACCACCGAGATGTGGGAGCACCTCAACGCCACCTACTGGAGCCTGCAAGAAGCCAGCTTCTGGCAGCAGCCTCCCCAGGAGCAGCTGCGCGATATCCGCTCCGCCTGCCAGCTCTTCTACGGCATCACCGACGCCACCCTCAGCCGCGACCTCTCCTGGCAGTTCAGCCGGCTCGGGCGGCTGCTGGAGCGGGCCGATAAAACCACCCGCATCCTCGATGTGAAGTACTTCCTGCTGCTGCCCTCCCCCGAGCAGGTGGGCGGCGTGCTTGATGAACTGCAGTGGATCGCCTTGCTCCGTACCGCCGGCGCTTATCAGATGTTTCGGCAAGCCCAGCAGCGGGCGATCGCGCCGGAGGCGGTGGCTGGGTTCCTGTTGCTCAATCCGGTGTTTCCGCGCTCGGTGCGCTATTGCCTTGAGCGGATCAGCGAAACCTTGCGGATCGTGCGCAGCAACGCCGTGCCCGGCGCCCCCGATGAGCTGGAATGCCTCAGCGGCCTCACCCTGGCCC
>BJHE01000212.1 GCA_014191755.1 Cyanobium sp. | reverse complement strand
CTGAGGTCGGCCCCGCTGAGGTAGGCCTCGCTGAGGTTGGCCCTGCTGAGGTCGGCCCCGCTGAGGTCATAGCCGGCAAGATTTGCCCCTTGCACATTTTCGGATCCTGCAAGGATCGGAAAGTTCGACTCTCGCAAGAACTGAAAAACCAGTGTCCGTCGCGCTGGACCCTCGCCCTTTAACTGTGTGAGAGCCGTCAGAGTCAGCGCACGGGCAACCCCATTCGCTTCAGAGCCTGGCTGCTTGGCTTCCTTGGCTACCGTCTTATCCAAAAGCATCCCTTTCATCTCCTTGATGTATTCACGGATAACGGCATCCTTCTGATTTGCCTGGGCGATCTCGTCTTGTCGGTTGCTGTTGAGGGTGCCTAGAACCCAGCCACCGAATGAAATCGTCAGTGGGACGGAGAGCTTTAACATAAGCTCCATCCAATCCCAGCCAGTTTTCTCTGACGCGCCTAACCAGCGCAGCAGAGACGGCCGCCAGCGGAGAAGGAATGCACTGTTCAGCTCCAGGCAGGCATCCGTCCAGTTCTGCTCAGCGGAGCACCAGGGGCGACGCTTAGCCAGCTGATCAGCTCGGGCTCTGATGGCGTCATCCGTCGGAGTGGCCTCTTGTCGTGATGAGTCATCAGGAGGCCACGGTCCCCTCATGCTCCAGCGCCAGGGTGGGGTTCGGCGCATCACAGACGTGCCACCTTCCACCAGAGCGACCCACCATCCTTCCGGCGCTCCAGCTCGAAGCCGGGCCGGGGGTGGTGGCCGGTGCTCCAGCTACGGACCGTGCCGGGGGCCACCGCCAGCGGAGCGGCCGGCGGTGCGGGTGGAGCCTGCAGCGGCGGAGCAGGGGGCGGAACCGAAGCGCTAGGGGGTGGCGATGGTGACGGGGACCGGGCAGCGAAGGCAGCCAGCGCCAGGGCGGCCACCGATGGGAGCAGGAAGCCGGCGGGGAGCATCGGTAGGGATAGGGAATAGGAAGCCTTTACGCGCGCTATTCAATATGAACCTACACCCCCCCGCAGCTTGGGCGGCCGGCAGCGGGGGTGGGGCAGATAGGCGGGCCGGGGGCGCGGCCAGGCCCAGGGCTGTGAGCGATGAGCCAACACGGCGGCCAGCAGCTGGTAGGGCAGTGCATCCATCGCCGCCCGGTGGCCCACCACCAAGGCGGCATCGGTGGGCACGCTGCGGCGCAGGTGGGCCTCGATGAACAGGAGACTGTCGCGGTACTGGGGCGAGGGGTCGCACACCAGGTCCGTGTCTTCCGGCTGCAGCACCTTGAAGCCTCCAGCCGCCCTTTCCACCTCCACCAGGAAGCGGGCCTCCTTTTCCCGCAGGTAGGGTGACACGCCCACCACATCCACCACCTGCATGCCATCGGAGCTGCGGCCCAGGCCGCGCACCAGCCACTCGGCGCTGCGGCACTCAATGCGAGCTCCTGGGGCGAGGACGGCTTCAGGCACGCGATCGGCCTACTTGCTGCTGTTTTCCGATAGCCGGGCCCCAGGGGACTCGGCAACCGCTCTGGGGACGGCGCGTCGGTCGCTGGTTTTGATGACCTGAAGCATGGTGCCCCCCTCCGCCCTCAAAGACTGCAGTGGGCCTTGG
>BJHE01000211.1 GCA_014191755.1 Cyanobium sp. | reverse complement strand
TTAATGTAGAAGTTCAGGTCCCCGTGGCTGTCCGATGACGCCCTCCTTAGGGCGACATCGGCTACAGCCGCGATTAGGGACCGGCGCAACCACCACCAAACGGAGACCGAGATGCTGCGCCATCGATCTACGCGTGGCCCATGAACAACAGAGCGCAGTACACTGCGTTAAGGTGCTCAATCCAGGCATCACGCGCGGACAACAACGCTGATAGGTACCGACTGGTGAGCTTCGTTCGGAGCCGGTTCCCGGAGTTGAGCCTGCCGGACGACACCAGCCCTATCGATCTGCTCCCCTCATGCTGGAGCCAGTGGCCAGCGGGCGCCAATCCCCCGGAGCCGGTGCTGCTGATCCTTGATGACCAACGGGGTGATGGGGAGGGCTATGCCGTCGAGCGGCAGTTCTTCACGGGCCAGCCGCCGCGTTTCCGGAGGCTGCTCACCCAGCGGGAGCCTGCCCCCACCGGCGCCCCGTCGATCGATCTGCCCCTGCTGCGGCGCGAGTCCTCGATGGAGCTGTTGGCCCTGCAGGCGGGCGAGGGCGGCGGCGAGAGGCTCCAGGCCGAACCTCAGGCGGCGGATGGCCTCTGCGAGGAGGTGGGTGATCTGCCCCTGGCCCTGGTGCTCCTCGGTGCCCGGCTGGCGGAGCGGCCCGATCTACGGCTGAGCCAGCTTCTGGTCGATCTCAGGGCCAAGGGCGCGGAAGCCAAGGCGCTGCAACAGGCCCATCCCGAGCTGAATGCCCGGCGGGGGGTGGTCGAAGCGCTGCTGATCAGTTGGGAGCCCCTCTCAGAGGCGACCAAGAGCCTGGGGCTCTTGCTGGGCGTCATGGCACCGGCGGTGATTCCCTGGGAGCTGGTGGAGGCCTGCCGCATGCCGGAGCAGGAGGTGGAGGAGGGCAGCGCCTTTGGGGAGCAGCAGAGCGAGCTGACGCGAGCGCGACTGTTGGAGCGCTTGGGGGAGGGGTTGTATCGGCTCCATCCGCTGGTGCGGCAGTTCATTCGGCTTCAGAGCCGAGATCAGGAAGCGGTGGCGACCGCCTGGCGGGGGCAACTGGCGATGGTGGTGGCCCAGATCTGCCGGGAGCGGATTCCGTATTCGCTCACCCTGGCGCAGGTGGAGGCGTTGGAGCCTGTGCTGCCCCACATCCGCGAGGTGGCGGAGCACTACGCCGCGGAGCTGAGCGATTTGGATTTGCTCGAGCCCTTCACGGGCTTGGCGAGGGTGGCAGGGCAGTGGTCGCCTGGGGAGGCACTGCGCTGGAATGAACAAGGCCTGAAAGAGTGCGAAGAGCGGCTGGGGCCAAAGCATCCCTACACCGCCGCTGCTCTTAACAACCTGGCGGCTTTGCTGAAGACCACCAACCGCCTCAAGGAGGCGGAGCCACTGCTGCGGCGGGCGTTAGCTATTGCGGAGTACGAACTAATCACCGGACCAAGTGTGGCCACAGCTCTTAATAATCTGGCGCAGCTGCTGCAGGCCACCAACCGCCTGGCGGAGGCGGAGCCGCTGATGCGCCGCGCCCTGGCGATCGATGAGGCCAGCTACGGCAACGACCATCCCAGAGTGGCCATAACTCACAGCTACTTGGGCTTGCTGATGAAAGACAC
>BJHE01000210.1 GCA_014191755.1 Cyanobium sp. | reverse complement strand
AACTCCAGGCCCGCCTCCAACCGGTTTGGATCGTTGAGCACAAGGGGAGAGTTGGCTGTTTCGGCTGTCCCTGTCTGCCAAATTTCCACCGTGCGGCTTTGCGGCAGCAGCAGCCAGCCGAGACGGGCCCCATTGGCCATGTAGGCAGCCAGCTTGTGGCGCAAGGCCTGCGGCTCATCGGAAGGGCTGGCCAGCTCCACCACGAGATCCGGGCAGAGGGGCGGAAATCCTTCCCGCTCGGCCTCGCTCAACGCCTGCCAACGATCCAGCCGCACCACGCTGGCGTCGGGGCTGCGTACGGAGCCATCGGGGAGCAGGAAGCCCGTGGAGCTGTCGAATAGCTTCAGCGGCAGGCGGCTCTGCTCAATCGCCAGCCAGAGCAGGGCTCCGAGGGTCTGGTTGCGGGCTCCAGAGGCGCCACCGGTGGGGGTCATCTCGATGAGGGTGCCATCGGCAGCAAGCTCGAGCACCGCCTCAGGGTTGGCCGCACACACCTGCGCGAACTGGGAAAGACTGAGGCTGAGTGTGCGGGGCAGGGTGAGCATGGGGGGCCCTGCGCGATGGGTGGTTTCATTTTAGGGAGCCTGGGCCCGTTATGAGCTGCCGTCCAATACTGGGAGTGACAACAAACTCTGTTCTTCAGGCATCCCTGATGATCAGAATCAGTGGGGCCGCGGCTGAGATCCTTTTTCCGTGACTTTCCAGGTGGAATCAGGCAACAAACACATGCCACGGCTCAAACCTCCTTTAGGAATCACTGACCCGCGACCTCAAGGTTAAATCTATAGACCGCCGTCATAGTCAACACCTCATTTGCACCCAATGTTGGTCATTAGGATCCGCACCAGCTGGTGCGGAAATGGCAGCGGATCATTGCCGGCCCGCGAACAGCCGGCGGCGCAGGCGCCAGGTGTGGCAGTGGGCCAGATGGGCATTTCCAGCTGCGCAGGTTGGCGCGGGCGGCTTCTGCTGGGTGCAGCCGCGGCAGGCGATGCAGGAGCGGGATGAACCAGCGGATCAGCTCCAGGGTGGCCTCCTGGATCGGCAATTCAGCAGTGGAGGGGGTGGCCATGGGGCGTGGCGGCGATGAAGCGGTGCTGCCCGTGGTGGAACTGGAAAGGGGAAGCCCTTGGGCTCTCTATTGCCTCCCGTCCCCTGTGCCCCCTGCCACTCCAGGCGCTTCAGTCGACCCCGCTGACAGCGAGACACCCCCGGCTCCGCCAGACTTACCAACACCACAGCGCCCCTGGCCCGGCCTGGATCACCTCGGTGCCATCCAGGCTGGTGGGGGAGTGATCCTTGGCCTGATCGCACTCTTTTCCTCCTATGACCACATCACCGCCTTCGGCCGCAGTATCGGCCTCCAGCAGCAATGGGGCATCCCCCTCATCGCTGCCTCGGTGGCGACAGTGGTTGTCGACTCTCAACTGGCGACCCGTGCGCGAGATCGAGCTCGAGATCGAGCAGATCAAGCAGCGCTCGAAGCGCAACGAGAGCGAAGCCGAGCAGCGGATGAAGCTGATCGAGAGCGAAATCTTGCGCGTGAGGAGCGACAGCGAGCAAATCGAAGAGAGAACGAAGCAAATCGAGAGCGAAACCGAGCAGCTGAGGCGCG
>BJHE01000209.1 GCA_014191755.1 Cyanobium sp. | reverse complement strand
CGCAAGGTGAAGCTGTGTATGCCCCCCTTCTTCCCCGCTTCTTGATCGCGGCGGGGTGAGCCCGTTCATGCCAGCACCGGCTCGAAGCGCATGCTCAGATCCAGCCAAGGGGAGCGGGTGACCGGGGCGCTGGTGGAGATCAGGTCGATCCCGGTGGCTCCATAGGCCCGCAGTTGCTCAGGCCGCACCCCGGAGGCCTCCAGCACCAGCGCTCCGGATCCCCCTGCCACCCCCCGCTCCGCCGCCAGGGCCCGCAGGCGTGGCACCAGAGCCCGCAGGGCCTCGGGGCTGAACTCATCCAGCAGCACCGCATCGGCCCCGGCCCGCACCGCCGCCTTGGCCTCGGCCTCCGTCTCGGCCTCCACGATCACCCGGGCCGGCCAGGGCGCCGTGGCCCGCACCGCCAGGACCGCCGGGCCGATGCCACCGCTCCAGGCCAGGTGGTTCTCCTTGAGCATGGCGGCATCATCGAGCCCCAGCCTGTGGTTCACGCCGCCGCCGCAGCGCACGGCGTACTTCTCCAGCAGGCGGAGGCCCGGGGTGGTCTTGCGGGTGTCCGCCAGCCGCACGCCCGTGCCGGCCAGCTCCGCCACCAGGGCGGCGGTGGCGGTGGCAATCCCGGAGAGGCGCATGGCCAGGTTGAGGGCGGTGCGCTCCCCCGCCACCAGGGCGGCGGCATCGCCGTTGAGTTCCATCAGTCGCTGACCCATGGCCACCGGCGAACCATCGGCCACCAGCAAGCGCCCCTCCAGTTGGGGGTCGAGGAGACGGAACAGCACCAGGGCTAAAGGTCCGCCACAGAAGACGCCCTCCGCCTTGGCGATCCAGTGGGCCTGGCCTCGGCAGCCCTCCAGGGCTGGGGCGGTGAGATCCCCACGGCCGATGTCCTCCGCGAGCCAGGCGCGCAGACGGGACTCCAGATCGGGCGTGATCGGCAGGTGGGGAATGGTCATGGTGGCTGGCCCTGCCGCCGCATGCGGATCCCATCCTGCCCGCGAGTGGCTGACGAATTGATCGGTGCGCCGGGCCCTGCCGTTCGTGACCCGCACCTTTATTTGCCGATACAGAACTATTTGCCGATACAGAACCTGGCAAACACCCGATCGAGGACGGCTTCGTTGACCTCCTCCCCGGTGATCTCCCCCAAGCTGCGGATCGCTGTGCGCAGGTCGATCGTCCAGAAATCCCAGGGGAATCCGGCGGCGGCGGTCATGAGGCTTGTTTGGAGTGCGTGAGCGGCTTCCGCAGCCAGGGCAGCCTGGCGGCTGTTGAGGGCCACCATCAGCCCCTCGTTGGATCCGGCGCCGCAACGCTTCAGCAGGGCGGTGGCCAGGTCGGCTTCGCCGGTGCCATGGAGGGCACTGATCGCGACATCAGCGGGTGCCGCCGCGCCGCCACCGTCCACAGGGCCCGACGCCAGGCCAGCCTGATCAGCCTTGTTGCCAACCAACAACAGAGGTGCGCTGGCCGGCACATGGCTCCGCAGCTCTTCATCGGCCCTGGTCCAGCCCTCGGCGAGGTCAAAGACAAGGAGCACGGCATCGGCGCTGGCCAGGGCCTGGCGGCTGCGCTCAATCCCGAGGGACTCCACCCGATCGGAGGTTTCGCGGATTCCCGCCGTATCGAGCAGGGTGAG
>BJHE01000208.1 GCA_014191755.1 Cyanobium sp. | reverse complement strand
GACATACAGCTCCCGTGCCAGCACTTCCACCATCCATGGGCTCGCACTGGCGTGGCTCCAGTTCCGCTCGAACACCTTCAGCTCCAGCCCGGTGCTCCTGGCAAAAGCCTGCGTCGCCTGGCGGATCAGCTCACCGTCGCCAGCCGACTCGCTCAGCCCCCATAGGTCCAGGCCTTCTTTCAAGAAAAATCAAAAAGCACGTCCCGTGAAAATTGCAAATCCTTGAAGACCTCGGCGCCGCGCTCTCACTTTTTTAGAAGTACGGAAATTTCGCGTTCCGTGATTTTTGGCAATGACTGCTAAAAGCTTCCAGAAGCGGGCCTGCCAGGGTCAGGGCCGCCACACTGGGGCCCATGACGACGTCCGCTCAGGTCCGCGCCCAGCTCGTTGACGCCCTGCACAGCGACCTGATCGGTCCTGGTTGGGACGACGTGGCCCGGCGTCATGAGCAGCTCGGCCAGCCGCCGTCGGTCTGGTACACCACGGGTTTCCTGGTGCCCCATGTGTTCCAGCAGGAAGCGGGACGCACCACCGGCGATGAGCAACTCTCCTTCGCTGATCTCGGTGGCGAAGAGCCCAGCAACGACGCCACCCATCGCCTGGAGAAGCAGGAAAAGGACGACGACGCCAACGATGCCCTCGATCAGGCCAGCACCCGGCGCAGCTGGTTTCCCTCCTCCCTTGGCCTGAGCTTCATCCTGGAAAGGGGCTCCACCCTGGAAGCCACCGTCACCTGGGGGGATTACTCCGCTCCTGCCGATGGAGCCGAGGAAAAGCTCTGGAGCCGAACGCCCCGGCGTCAACCGGTCAGCCTTTCGATCGATGGCCCCGGCACCAGCCAGGACATCCCCCTGGAGGGCCATCCCCAGGGCCTGTGTCTGCGGTGGATCGCCCGGCCGGCGCCCAGCAGGCTCAGCTACCCCAGCGACCAGCTCTCGGTCTCCCTGTTCCTGCTCAACAAGCGCGAGCCACCCCAGACCAATCAGATCCGCCACCGCGATCCGGTCACGGCCTTCCAGGCCGAGCTGACGCTGCGCTGCGAGCTGGGGTTTCCCCCACGCCGCGATGCCCTGCAGCAGGCCGCCAGAGACCCCGACGAACGCCTGGCCGCGCTTCAGTACCGCCGTGACCACTGCTTCGCGAGCGGCCACAACGTAGCCGTGATCGCCACAGACATCAGCGAGGGCAACCCCAGTCGCTGCCAGACGCTCACCACCACCTGGCTGCCCACCGCCCGGGTTTACCGCACCCTGCCGGAGCCTCCGCCGGGCATCAGCGTGCCGATGGGCATGGAGGCCCTGGCGGATCTGGCCCGCAGCGAACGCATCGGCCAGCAGCTGCTGCCGATGGTGTCGGCCTACCGCGGCTGGATCACCCAGCAACCCAAACACCCGATTAGCGACCAGGAGCAGAACGAGACAGCCAAGCAACTACGGGCCCAGGCGGAAGACTGCGCCAAGCGCATCGAAAACGGCATCAAGCTGCTCGCCAATCCCCTGGTGCGAGAAGCCTTTCGCACCATGAACTTGGTGATGGCCCGGGCCCAGCGCCAACGCAGTGCCTTCAGCGCCAAGGTGCCGCCAACAAAGATCGGCCCCGCCACGGGCAGCCGCAACCCCAATTGGCCCCTCTTCCAGCT
>BJHE01000207.1 GCA_014191755.1 Cyanobium sp. | reverse complement strand
GAGCTTTTCTTCGTCCATGCGGGTGGGCGGGCAGACCCAGAGGCGGGCCTTGTTGGGTCCCTGTCCGGCCAGCACGGTGGCGGCGGCGCGGTAGTGGCCGATGTTGGTCATGCAGGAGCCGATGAAGACTTCGTCGATGCGATCACCGGCCACCTCGCTAAGCAACTTGACGTTGTCGGGGTCATTGGGGCAGGCCAGGATCGGCTCTTTGAGCTCATCAAGGTTGATCTCGATGACGGCGGCGTATTCGGCATCGGCATCGGCCTCCATAAGCACTGGATTGGCCAGCCAGGCCTCCATCGCCTTGATGCGGCGGGCCAGGGTGCGGGCATCGCTGTAACCGCGGGCAATCATGTTTTTCATCAGCGCCACGTTGCTGCGCAGGTATTCGCTGACTGTTTCCACCGAGAGCTTGATCGTGCTGCCGGCACAGGAGCGCTCTGCCGTTGCATCGGTGAGTTCAAACGCCTGTTCGAGCTTGAGATCGGGCAATCCTTCGATCTCCATGATGCGACCCGAAAAAATGTTCTTCTTGCCGGCCTTCTCGACCGTGAGCAGGCCCTGCTGGATCGCCACGTAGGGGATGGCGTTAACCACATCGCGCAGGGTCACTCCCGGCTGCAGGGAGCCTGTGAATTTCACCAGCACCGATTCGGGCATGTCCAGCGGCATGGCGCCGATGGCGGCGGCGAAGGCCACCAGGCCCGAGCCGGCGGGGAAGGAGATACCCAGGGGGAAACGGGTATGGCTGTCGCCACCAGTGCCGACGGTATCGGGCAGCAGCAGCCGGTTGAGCCAGCTGTGGATGATGCCATCACCTGGGCGCAGGGCGACCCCGCCGCGCGAGGCCATGAAATCGGGCAGTTCGGCGTGGGTTTTGATGTCTACGGGTTTGGGGTAGGCGGCGGTGTGGCAGAAGCTCTGCATCACCAGATCGGCGGAGAAACCAAGACAGGCCAATTCCTTCATCTCATCGCGGGTCATCGGCCCGGTGGTGTCCTGGCTGCCGACGGTGGTCATCAGCGGTTCGCAGCTGGTGCCGGGGCGTACGCCGGCCAGGCCGCAGGCCTTGCCCACCATCTTTTGGGCCAGGGTGAAGCCCTTGCCGGTGTCGGCGGGGGCCACGGGGCGAATGAACAGCTCACTGGCGCCCAGGCCCAGCTGGGCGCGCACTTTGTCTGTGAGCGAGCGACCAATCAGCAGGGGGATGCGGCCGCCAGCGCGCACCTCATCGGCGATGGTGCTGGGCTTGAGCTCAAAGCGGGCCACGATCTCGCCGGCGCCCGGTTCTGTGGCGGCCCGCTCGATCGTGCCGGCGTAGGGCCGGATCGTGATCACATCGCCGGAGTTGAGGGCTGTGACATCGCATTCGATCGGCAGGGCGCCGGAATCCTCGGCGGTGTTGAAAAAGATCGGCGCGATTTTGCCCCCCAGGATTACACCGCCGCTGCGTTTGTTGGGTACGTGGGGGATGGCGGTGCCGGTGTGCCAAAGCACCGAGTTGATAGCAGATTTGCGCGAGCTGCCCGTACCCACCACGTCGCCCACATAGGCCACCGGATAGCCCTTGGCCTTGAGCTCGCCGATTAGATCCAAACCCCCCGGCATGCGGGTTTCCAGCATCGCGTTGGCGTGCAGGGGGATG
>BJHE01000206.1 GCA_014191755.1 Cyanobium sp. | reverse complement strand
ACCACAGTTCCGAGGCCGAAGTTGGTTTGGTAGTAAGAATTGCTAAACGATTGTTGCAGGGTCAGGGCCGCCGCCGGCAGCGCAGGGAGGCTGAATAAGGCGCTGAGTACAGCGATTCTCACCAGCTCCCGGCTGCGATTATGAGGCTTTATCACGGCATTGGTGAAAACTTTTCAAAGTAACAATAGCCGGGAATCGGCTGAATTGTCGCAAAATTGGCTTGCCTAAAAATTTTGCTCCTTTCTCCTGACTCATCTCCTGAGCCCTCACCTGAGTCCTTCTCCTGACGCCTTGCCTGAATCAAGTGGAGGCCGGCCCTGCCCCAGCGGCGATCTGCAATACCTGCAACACCGCCTGGCCATAGCGCTCCAGCTTGGCGGCCCCCACGCCACTCACCTGGCTGAGGGCCTCCAGGTCTGCGGGCAGCCGGGCGGCGATCTCCAGCAAGGTGCGGTCGTGGAACACCACATAGGGCGGCACGGCCTGGTCGCGGGCCTGCTGCAGCCGCCAGGCCTTGAGCGCCGCCAGCAACGAGGCATCCACATTTTCGGGTAGGGCCCCTAAGCCGCTGCCCCCCACGCTTCCCGATCCACTTCCCGATCCGCTGCCACCCGCTGCCCCGCCCCGCCGCCGTTCCTTGGCCGCCGGCGCCAATCGCAACGCCAGGCCCGTCTCCCCCCGCAGCAATGGCTTCACCCGATCCGATTCGCCCAGGCGCAGGCCGCCGTGGCTCGCCTCGTCGCTCACCAGGTAGCCCTGGGATGTGAGTTGGCGAAACAGCGAGCGCCATTGGCCACGGTCCAGCTCCTTGCCTATGCCATAAACACTGAGCTGCTGGTGGCCCAGCTCGCGGATGCGGGCGGTGTCGCCGCCCAGCAATACGTCGACGACGTGGGCGGCGCCGAAGCGCTGGCCGGTGCGGTAGACGGCAGAGAGAGCCTTGCGGGCCACTTCGGTGACATCGGTAGAGCGGTCGGGTTCGAGGCAGAGGTCGCAGTTGCCACAAGGCTGCGCCAGGGTTTCGCCGAAATGCCGCAGCAACACCTGGCGGCGGCAGCCAGCGGCCTCACTGAAACTGATCAGGGCATCAAGCTTGCCGTGCTCAATGCGTTTTTGTAGCTCACCTGCGTCGGAGTCGTCGATGAAGCGGCGCAGTTGGGGTACATCGCCGGCGCCGTGAACCATCCAGGCGACCGCCGGCAGGCCATCCCGGCCGGCGCGGCCGGTTTCCTGGTAGTAGGCCTCCAGGCTCTTGGGCAGATCCACGTGGGCCACGAAGCGCACATCCGGCTTGTCGATGCCCATGCCGAAGGCGATCGTGGCCACCACGATCACGCCGCTATCGCGGCGAAAGCGTTTGAGGGCGTCGCTGCGCTGCTGGGGGCTGAGGCCGGCGTGATACGCCACCGCATCGAAGCCAGCGGCGCGCAGGTCGGCGGCAAAGCGATCCACCCGGCTGCGGGAGCGGGCGTAGACGATGCCGGCCTCGCCGCGCCGATCTGCCAGAAAGGCCAACAACTGGCTGCGGGCTTCGTCTTTGTCGCGCAGCAGATAGCGGATGTTGGGCCGATCGAAGCTGGCCAAAAACACCCGGCCCTCCTGCAGCCTCAGGCGTTCACGGATTTCCTCGCGGGTGCGGGGGTCGGCGGTGGCGGTGAGGGCCAGGCGGGGGATGGCAGCAAAGCGCTCGGCCAGCACCGCC
>BJHE01000205.1 GCA_014191755.1 Cyanobium sp. | reverse complement strand
TCAAGGCGGGGGGCCGGCCCGGGGCCGGATAGCGTCGGATCGCTTGCACCGTAAGGCCTGGGGCGCTTGGAGCCTTGCGAGCTCTCCAGCCCATGCCCAGCCCGTGATCCGGGTGAAGGGGGGAGAGCGTCAGGACGTAGCTGAATCGCTAGGGCTCTGGTCCAGGGCCTGAGGCCCTTCCGCCGTCGCCATTGTTGTCGTGCCGAGCCGGGGTGAATCCCCTCAGCCCTGGCCCAGTCGACCGCCGCTGTAGCCCGCCCGCTGCCGCACCGCTTCACACCAGTCGAGGTTGGCGAGGTACCAATCCACCGTGGCGGCAAGACCCTGCTCAAAGTCGTGGCGCGGCTGCCAGCCCAATTCGGTGCTGATGCGGGTGGGATCAATCGCATAGCGGCGGTCGTGGCCGGGGCGGTCGCGGACCGGGGTGATCAGGGAGGTGTGGGGAGCGCGATCGGGCAGGCGCTGATCCAGCAGGGCGCAGATCGCTTCCACCACCTGCTTATTGGTGCGCTCCCCATGGCCTCCGACGCAGTAACTGCGGCCCATCTCCCCCCGCGTCGCCGCCAGCAGTAGGGCGTCCACGTGATCCTCCACATAGAGCCAGTCGCGCACATTGGCGCCATCGCCGTAGAGGGGTATGGGCTTCCTGGCCGCCGCCTTGAGGATCACCACCGGGATCAGCTTCTCGGGGAACTGCCAGGGGCCGTAGTTGTTGGAGCAGTTGGTGAGTACCACCGGCAGGCCGTAGGTGTGGTGCCAGGCGCTCACCAAGTGATCGCTGGCGGCCTTGCTAGCCGAATAGGGGCTGCGGGGGTCGTACGGCGTCGTCTCCGAGAAGCGGCCCGTTTCACCCAACGAGCCGAACACCTCATCGGTGCTGATGTGGTGCAGGCGGAAGCCGGCCTGGCGTTCGGCCGGAAGGGCCTCCCAGTGGCTTCGCACCGCCTCCAGCAGGCTGAAAGTGCCCGTCACGTTGCTTTCGATGAAGGCGCCGGGGCCATCGATCGAGCGGTCCACGTGGCTTTCGGCGGCCAGGTGCAGCACCAGATCCGGATCGGCGGCCGCCACCGCCGAGGCGGTGGCGGCGCCATCGGCCAGATCCACCGGAAGCAGCTGGTGGCGTTGAGCCGCTTCATCTCCCAACCGTTCGATGCCGGTGAGGTCGCTGGCATACCCCATCTTGTCGAGGTTGAACACCGTGGCGGTGCTCGCGCTCAGTAGCCGCCTGACCATGGCGCCGCCGATGAAGCCAGCGCCGCCGGTCACCAGGATCCTCTGGCGCCCCTGGAGCAGGGCGGGAAGCGAGTCAGGGGCGTTGGCGGGGTTGGGCATGGGAAGAGAAACTCGCGCGAGAGAAGCAGAGAGGTAGCTGCTTGGGGGCTGGTGAAGGGGAATGGCTGGCGTCGCTCAGGGCCAGCCCCGATCAGGGGGTGACTGGCGGGACTTCGGCTAGGACCTGGGCCAGGGAGGCACGCCAGTGGATTGGATCCATTTCGAGGGACTGGCGGCTTGCAGTGCAATCCAGCAGCGAATAGCTGGGCCGTTGGGCCGGGGTCGGGTAGTCGGCCGTGGTGAGCGGTCTGACCTCAGCCGCTCGCTCCAGCAGACCCGCCGCCACCCCCAGCTCGCCGATGGCCACGGCGAAGTCGTACCAGCTGGCGGCGCCGGCATCGCTCCAGTGCAGGATGCGCGGGCCAGCGGCATCGGCCCCGATTCCAGTAG
>BJHE01000204.1 GCA_014191755.1 Cyanobium sp. | reverse complement strand
CCACTCCCCGGGGGCGCGGAAGATCCGCAGGGCCACGCCGCTGCGCAAGCCGAAACGCTGGGCCTCCACCAGATCCTTGGCTGCGGCGCCATCGGCGGGAAGCAGCGATTCCGGGGCGAGAACGAAGACCAGGGCGTGACTCATGCAAGCAAGGCTGCTGGATCGGCACCTGGTCTGCCGGGTGAGCACGATCTCAGCGTTAACGCTGTTCAGGTCCCATTAGCCTAAGCGGGGCCCTTGGGTTGCATGGCCATGGGGGAACACCATAGCGGGGCAGCGGATTTCTGGGGGTTCACCCTCCCCCCTCAGCGGTAGAGAACGGTCGGTGCTTTCGCCGCTGTAGCGGATCGGACGAGGATCGGCCCTGTTCTGCATCCCTGCCGCTGGTTCCTGGTGCGCGGGCCCCGCAGCTCGCTAGGGGAAGGAGATCGGGATTGGGATCAATGGCCCTGCTGGAACCCACCAACCTCCTCCTCCTGGCCTGTGGACTGGTCTACGCGCTGATCGGAGAGCCGGCGGATGGGGCGGTGCTGCTGGTGTTCGTTTTGGCCATCGTGGTGCTGGATGGCCTGCAGCGCCACAGGAGTGACCGGGCCCTGGCGGAACTGGCCCGTCTTTCCGCTCCCCGGGCCCGGGTGCTGAGAGAGGGCGTGGAACTCGACCTGGGTGCCGATGCTGTGCGCCCCGGGGATCGGCTGCGTCTGGAGGAGGGCGACCGGGTCGCGGCCGATGCCCGGTTGCTGGAGGGGGTGGGCCTCTGGCTCGATGAATCGCTGCTCACCGGTGAGTCGCTGCCCGTGCCCCGCCGGGATCCGGGGGAGCTGATCCTGGCCGGTTCCCTCGTAGCGGCCGGACGGGGCTGGGCCTCGGTCACGGCGGTGGCGGAGGCAACCCAGTTGGGACGGCTGGGCCGCAGCCTCGGCACGGTGGAGGCACCCCCCACCCGGTTGCAGCGACGCACCCGCCGCCTCACGGCACGGCTCACCCTGCTGGCCCTGGCGGTGTGTGCCGGCCTGACGGTGCTGCAGGGGGGCTTTGGCGGTGACTGGCCCCGGGCCCTGTTGGCGGGCCTGGCCCTCGCCCTGGCGTTGCTGCCCAACGAGATTCCAGTGGTGCTGGCCCTCTTCCTGGCGCTCGGGGCGCTGCGGTTGGCGCGCTTCGGTGTGCTGGCCCGCTGGCCCGCGGCGGTGGAGAGCCTGGGCAGTGCCACGGTGCTCGCCGTCGACAAAACCGGCACCCTCACGGATAACCGCATGGCCGTGCAGCGGCTTCTCACCTGGCCGGAGCTGGAATCCTGGAGCTCCGGGGAGGATCTCGGCGAGCCATGGCACGCCCTGGTGGAGATGGCGGTGCTGGCCAGCCGCGGTGATCCCGTCGATGCGATGGAGCTGGCGATCCAGCGGCTGGCGGCCGACCACCTGGAGGGAAGTGAGCACCTCCACCCCGACTGGCCCCTGGAGCGGGAGTATCCCCTCCAGACCAATCTGCTGGTGGTGTCGCGCCTGTGGCGCGATGCCCTGGGCCAGGGCCGCCTGGCCGCCAAGGGCGCCCCAGAGGCCATCGCCGACCTCTGCCACCTGGAGCCGGAGGCGGCCCGCAGGCTTCTGCAGGCCGCCGATCGGTTGGCTGCCGAGGGCCTGCGGGTGCTGGCGGTGGCCCGGGGCCTGGATGGCACCCCCCGCCATGGCGGCCTGGCGGAGAGCGGCGATCCCCCGGCCGATCCCCATGACTTCCTGTTTGAGCCGGTGGGCTTCCTCGGTC
>BJHE01000203.1 GCA_014191755.1 Cyanobium sp. | reverse complement strand
GCCCGCACTGGGCGTTACCCAGCAAGCCTGGCCATTGGGGAGCCCGGACTTTCCTCAACCGAGTGACCGGCCTGCCCAAAGGCAGTCTGGCCCCCGATCGCGATCACCTCGCCTGCTTTCGCCACCAGCTTAAAAGAACGGCTCAATGGGGACCCTGCCAGGAGCCCAGGGTGGAATAATGGTTTGCAATGGGGCTGTAGCTCAGCCGGATAGAGCGACGGTTTCCTAAACCGTAGGTCGTGGGTTCGAGTCCCGCCAGCCCCGTGATGGTGCCCGTGATGGTGATTGATGATGCCAGTACCAAAGACTGGAAGCACCATCGGATTTTGATCGTATTGGTGTCAGGGACGATTGTTAACCTTATTTCTTGTACTAAATCGAGTATGGGTGATTACCCTGCCCCGCTTGCCATCCGGCCAGTTACTGGGGATCGGCGGATTGACGCCCTCGATCAACTGCTCCAGACGTGCCTGCTCCCGCAGGCTGTCCACCAGGTCGGCGGTGCCGCCCTCGCCTTGGCGATCGATGGCGCTCAGTTCGTCGCGGCTGAGGCCCAGCACCTGGGCGGCCCGACCGCAGGCCTCGGCCTGTGTTTGCGGGGGCGGTGCTGCGGCAGCGGGTGTGAGAAGCCGGGATCATCCGGAGCCCGTGAGCCGATGATCCAGCCGAAAGGGGACCTGATCTAGCAACGCCACCGTGGTGATGGCGGGATGGAGGGGGTTGAGCAACAGGTTGCGGGCCTGGGGCACCACCACCGAGGGCAGCACCAGAGCCAGCTGACCGGCTTCGCGGAGCCAGCGGCCACCGAAGGTTGCGCTGGAGCGGCTGTGGGGAATGGCATCCCAGCCCGGAGGCAGATCGCTGGGATCGGGGCGCGCGATCAACCGGGGTTCATCAGGCACGGCATAGGAGCAGAGCGCGAGCGGAGCGGCGAACACGCCGTTCAGGTGCACCATCAGCTCTAACACCGGAGAGATCGGCGGCATAGCGCACCTTGCTCAGCCGCCATGCCTTGATCACACAGGTGCACCCTGCTCCATCGCCTTCAGCCGCCGCCGCACCTGGGCGGCCCCGATCGCCGTGCGGCAGTTCTGCAACGGCGACACCTGATGCAGCAGCGGATGGGGAGCCTTGAGCCAGGTTTCGGTGGTGGCGGAATCCTCGAACACGCTGAGTGCGAGGCCGATCGCCTCCAGCAGGCGATCCAGGCGCTCCGAAACCGCGGGTTCCAGGGGGCCTTCCTGGCGCACACGCCGCGCCAGCGTTGCCTCCGACATCGCCAGCAGCGATTCGAGCTCGGCAAGCCGCAGATGCAGATGTTCGCGCAGGGCGACCAACCAGCGGCTGCTCCATCCCTGCTCGATGGCCTCGAGGCGCTGCTGCTCGCTCAGCTCAGCCTGATCAACGGCTCACTGCCAGAAGGCCCCGGCACGATCGGCTGGATCCAGGGCAATAGGGGCAGCGATCACCACACCAAGTCATGCCGGGAAAGCATGAGTCACCATCTGAAGGCACCTTAGCCTCAGATGATGGCGGCCCGCTCACGGCCCAGGCAAGCGCCAGCTCTCCTTCCTTGGTTCTGGGATCCAGGCCCGTGCGGGCTGAGCTGGTGCGGTGCTTGCTACCACGGCGCCAGCGTGCTCATGCCTTCAGCAGGTTTTCGAGGCACTCTCCACCAGGGAGTCGGTAGATCCCGAAGTCGCGGCGATCGAGGGTTGCGATTCGCCGCAGCCCATGCTCTTGGGCAACCCAGAGCAGCGAAGCGTCAGCCAGACCCATCGGCA
>BJHE01000202.1 GCA_014191755.1 Cyanobium sp. | reverse complement strand
AGGTGACAGCAGCGACACAAGCCTCAAGACAACCGCGCAAACGATAACCATTCCCACTATCAACCGCCCTAGGGTTGTGCCGGTTGGAACCCATCGGCACAACCCTGGGCCGCCCTCCCTTCTGCCCGGAATCCCGATCCGCCTTACCGATGCTTCAGGTTCAGGGCGTCAGTTACCGCTATCCAGGCAAGGCTTCCCCCGCGGTTCTGGCGGACGTGAGTTTCAGCCTCGGGCCCGGCAGCCTCACGGCACTGCTCGGGCCGAATGGCGCCGGCAAATCCACCCTGATGAAACTGCTGCTCGGCCAGCTCACCCCAAGCCAGGGAAGGCTGCTCTGGAATGGCCTGGCCATGGCCCCTCAACGGCCGCGGCTTGCCCTGGTCCCCCAGCGCAGCGCCATCCAGTGGCAGATGCCGATCACCGTCCGGGATCTCGTGGCCCTCGGCACGCTGGCAGCCCCCGCGCCCCAACCGCGGCTGGATATCCCCGAGGCGCTGCAGTCCATGGGTCTGGCCTCCCTGGCGGAAACGCGTCTTTCCCACCTCTCCGGAGGCCAGCAGCAGCGGGCCCTGCTGGCCCGGGCCCTGGTCCAGAAGGCCGACCTGCTGCTCCTGGATGAACCCTTCACCTACCTGGATCCCCCGACCCGCCAGCAGCTGCTGGCGGTCCTGCGCCAGCAGGCCGCCCAGGGACGCATCGTGCTGGTGAGCAGCCACGACTGGGGTGATTCCCTGCAGGGGTACGACCGGGCCCTGCTGCTGGATACAACGCTTCGCGCCGATGACCGGCCCGATCGCGTCCTGGAGCGATTGCAGCGGCCATGAGTTCAGACCCGACCACGTTCACCTGGTGGCTGCTCCCCCTGCTGATGGCGCTGCTGACCGGTGCCATGGGCGGCGTGGCCGGCCCGCTTCTGGTGGTGCGACGCCGGGTGCTGCACAGCAACCTGATCGCCCATGCCGTGCTGCCGGGTGTGGCCCTGGCCCTGGCGGCGGGGATCGACCCCCTGCTGGGAGGGCTGGCCAGTGGACTGGGCGTCACCTGGCTTGCGGAGCGGCTCAGCAGCCGTCGCCTGGCGGATGACGCGGGCCAGGAGGTGGTGGCCAACACGCTGCTCGCGGCCAGCCTGGGGCTGGGGGTCCTGCTGATCCAGGCCCTCGATGGCGACGTGGACCTCAACAGCCTTCTGTTCGGCGATCTACTGACAGCGGGTCCGGCCGACCTGCTGCGGGCCGCGATCGCCCTGGGCTTGCTGCTGATGCTGGTCTGCAGCCGCTATCAGCAGCTGGTGTTTCTGGCTGTGGATCCGGAAGGGGCCGCGGCTGCAGGGCTGCCGGTGCGACGGCTCCAGCAGCTGCTCAGCCTCGCCACGACCCTGGTGATCGTGAGCGGCATGGCCGCCGTGGGGTTGATTCTGGCGATTGCCCTTTACAGCGCACCGGCCCTGATCGGGCTGCGCACCGCTGCAAGCCTCCGCGGGGCCCTGGGGCGCTCGGCCGCCATCGGCATGGCGGTGGCGGTGGGTGGATTCGGGCTCAGCCTGCTGCTCGACAGCCCGCCGGGTCCCGTGATCGCCTGCCTGTGTGTGCCCCTGCTGCTGGGATCCGCCGCAGCGCCCCATCGGGGGAGACGCTGAGGGGGTCCCTAAGGTCGGAACAACGCGAACTCCCCGATCCAGGAGATGAGCAGCACCACCAACCTCAGCTCCGGCCAGGTGCCGCTCACGCCCCGCCAGCAACTCCTGCTGGATGCCCTGCGCGATGCGGGCGCCGAACTGAGCAGCCAG
>BJHE01000201.1 GCA_014191755.1 Cyanobium sp. | reverse complement strand
CGAGCGCGGAATGGCGCCGCCAGTTTCTGCGCACCTATCTGGAGCGCGACATCCCCCAGCTGGGCCCGCGCATCCCGGCTGAAACCCTGCGGCGCTTCTGGACGATGCTGGCCCACGGCCAGGCCTCTCTGCTGAATGCCGCCCAGCTGGGCCGCTCCCTCGGCGTCGATGGCCGCACGGTGGGGCGCTACCTGGATCTGCTGGTGGATCTGCTACTGGTGCGGCGGCTGGCGCCGTTTCACGCCAACGTGGGCAAGCGGCTGGTGCGCGCGCCCAAGGTGTTGGTGCGCGACAGCGGCCTGGTGCACACCCTCCTGGGTCTGGACGATGCCGAGGCGGTGCTGGGCCATCCGGTGGCGGGCGCCAGCTGGGAGGGCTTCGTGATCGAAACCTTGCTGAACCTGGCGCCTGATGGATGCCGGGGCTGGTTTTACCGCACCGCCGCCGGCGCCGAGATCGACCTGCTGCTGGAGTGGACCGATCAGCGGCTGTGGGCGATCGAGGTGAAACGCAGTCTCAGCCCACGCCTGGGCCGAGGCTTCCATCAGGCCCGGGCCGATCTGCAGCCGGAGCAGACCTTTGTGGTGATCCCCGGGGAAGGCGGCTACCCGCTGGCCAATGGGGTGGAAGTGCTGGGTCTGGCGCAGCTGGCCGAGCGGATTCACAGGGCCTCAGCCCCGTGAGGGCACCAGCCACCCAGAGCCGCCGCTGCGCCTCCGGCAGGATCTCCGGACGGGGGGTGAGAACGCTCAAGCCCCAAACCCGCGCCGTGGCAGCGGTGGGATGGAACCAGAGTCGGCCAGGCGGAGTTTCTGCTGCCAGTAGGTCTAGGAGCGTGGCGAGAACCAGCCCGGCTTGGCCCGTTGCAGCACCTGGGCCAGCCGCCCATCGCCCAGGGCGTGGCGCAGCCCTTCGCCATCCTCAAACGTGCCCAGCTCCAGCACCTGAGCGATCACCCGATCGGGATGGCGCAGGGATTGCTGCGCGGATTGCCACCAGATCAGCCGCGCCGCCAGGGGCCGCAGCAACGCACGCAGCTCCTCCGGACTTCAGGCAGCGAGCGGCTGTGGCATCGGCAGGTGTTCAACCTGGTTGCTTTGACGATAGGCATCCCAGCCGCCCTCACTCCTCCCTGCCGCTGAGCTGGCGGACGTAATCGGCCTGGGTGACGGCGCGGCGGGGCCTGAGCGGCTGGAGGCGCTGCAGGCGTTTCTGGGTTTCCTGCAGCAGCGAGAGATCGGAGCCGGGTCTGCGGGCGAAGGCGGCATCGGCGACAGCCAGGAGCAGACAGGAGAGGGCATTGCGCAGCAGCAGCGGCAGCGCGGTCACGGCGGAGGAGGGGGGAAGGGCTGCGCGATCGCGGTTGATCTGGATCTGGGCCTGATCAAAGACAGCGTTGACCTGGGCCTTGAGCAGGGGGAGTGGCTGGGCGAGATCGGAGGGTCTGAGCACGGGGCCGCCGAGCTTCTGCAGGGCGGCGTTGAGCTCGTCGATGCTCGTGGCGGCGGTGGTGCGCTGGCGGAGCTGGGTGAGGCGTTGTTCGGCGCTGGCGATGCGGCTGAGCTGGGCGCTGCCCGTGGCCTGCTGCTGACGCAGGCCCGCCGAGAGCTGCAGGGGGAGGAGCAGCAGGAAGCCGATGGCGGCGGCCACGGCGAGCTGGGAGAAGAGGCGGCGGCGCTGCTTGAGCAGCGGATCGACCGGATCGAGCTGGCCGGCGATCAGGAGCAGGGCCAGAGCCAGCAGGGGCAGGGTGGCGCCGGAGACCAGGGCATTGCTGAACCGCCACTGCCAGGCCGGAT
>BJHE01000200.1 GCA_014191755.1 Cyanobium sp. | reverse complement strand
AGGTGACAGCAGCGACACAAGCCTCAAGACAACCGCGCAAACGATAACCATTCCCACTATCAACCGCCCTAGGGTTGTGCCGGTTGGAACCCATCGGCACAACCCTGGGCCGCCCTCCCTTCTGCCCTGAATCCCCTTCCCCGCGCATCCGATCGCAGCGCAATCCCGGCCCACCCCCGATGCTTCAGGTTCAGGGCGTCAGTTACCGCTATCCAGGCAAGGCTTCCCCCGCGGTTCTGGCGGACGTGAGTTTCAGCCTCGGGCCCGGCAGCCTCACGGCCCTGCTCGGGCCGAATGGCGCCGGTAAATCCACCCTGCTGAACCTGCTGCTCGGCCAGCTCACCCCAAGCCAGGGAAGGCTGCTCTGGAATGGCCAGGTCATGGCCCCTCAACGGCCGCGACTTGCCCTGGTCCCTCAGCGGAGCAGCATCCAGTGGCAGATGCCGATCACCGTCCGGAATCTCGTGGCCCTCGGCACGCTGGCAGCCCCCGCGGCGGAACCGCTGCTGGATATCCCGGAGGCCCTGCAGTCCATGGGTCTGGCCTCCCTGGCGGATACGCGTCTCTCCCAGCTCTCCGGCGGCCAGCAGCAGCGGGCCCTGCTGGCCCGGGCCCTGGTCCAGAAGGCCGACCTGCTGCTCCTAGATGAACCCTTCACCTACCTGGATCCCCCGACCCGCCAGCAGCTGCTGGCGGTGCTGCGCCAGCAGGCCGCCCGGGGACGCATCGTGCTGGTGAGCAGCCACGACTGGGGTGATTCCCTGCAGGGGTACGACCGGGCCCTGTTGCTGGATACAACGCTTCGAGCGGATGACCGGCCCGCTCGCGTCCTGGAGCGGTTGCAGCGGCCATGAGTGCAGACCCGAACACGATCGCCTGGTGGCTGCTCCCCCTGCTGATGGCGCTGCTCACCGGTGCCATGGGCGGGGTGGCCGGCCCGATCCTGGTGGTGCGTCGCCGGGTGCTGCACAGCAACCTGATCGCCCATGCCGTGCTGCCGGGTGTGGCCCTGGCCGTGGCGGCTGGGATCGAGCCCCTGCTGGGAGGGCTGGCCAGTGGGGTGGGCGTCACCTGGCTTGCGGAGCGGCTCAGCAGCCGTCGCCTGCCGGATGACGCGGGCCAGGAGGTGGTGGCCAACACGCTGCTCGCCGCCAGCCTGGGGCTGGGGGTCCTGCTGATCCAGGCCCTCGATGGCGACGTGGACCTCAACAGCCTCCTGTTCGGCGATCTGCTGACAGCGGGGCCGGCTGACCTGCTGCGGGCCGCGATCGCCCTGAGCTTGCTGCTGATTCTGGTCTGCAGCCGCTATCAGCAGCTGGTGTTCCTGGCAGTGGATCCGGAAGGGGCCGCGGCTGCAGGGCTGCCGGTGCATCGGCTACGGCAGCTGCTCAGCATCGCCACGACCCTGGTGATCGTGAGCGGCATGGCCGCCGTGGGATTGATTCTGGCGATTGCCCTCTACAGCGCGCCGGCCCTGATCGGGTTGCGCACCGCAGCAAGCCTCCGTGGGGCCCTGGGGCGCTCGGCCGCCATCGGCATGGCGGTGGCGGTGGCTGGCTTCGGGCTCAGCTTGCTGCTCGACAGCCCTCCGGGACCCGTGATCGCCTGCCTGTGTGTGCCACTGCTGCTGGGATCCGCCGCAGCGCCCCATCGGGGGAGACGCTGAGGGGGTCCCTAAGGTCGGAACACCGCGAACTCCCCGATCCAGGAGATGAGCAGCACCACCAACCTCAGCTCCGGCCAGGTGCCGCTCACGCCCCGCCAGCAACTCCTGCTGGATGCCCTGCGCGATGCGGGCGCCGAACTGAGCAGCCAG
>BJHE01000199.1 GCA_014191755.1 Cyanobium sp. | reverse complement strand
GGTTGGCGGTGGCATCGGCATGGGAGCGCACCACCGAGAGAGGGGTGGTGGCATTACCGGGGAGGGCGTTCACCAGGGCGGCAAAGGCCCGGAAGGACGCGTCGAGCTGCAGACCCACCCCGGCGGGCTCCTTGCCGGTCCACTTCCAAGTGCCGGGGGCAAAGCTCTGGCAGAACACCTGATAGGTCATGGCCCCGTCCCTCCCTGGGGAGCAGGTGCGTCCTTGGTGCGCAGCAGCAGGCCGTGGCCGCCGATCGCCAGCCACTCGCTGCCATCAGGCGGCTTGAAGTAGCTCATGGCCGCACTGCCGAAGTTCACCACTGCGAAATCGGGGGGAAGCAGCAGCGGTACCCAGAACTGGGCCGGTTCGTTGGCGTTTTCGTAGTAGCTCCAGTCGGTGGTGGCGAGCACCAGCTCGGCGGGCCGGCGGATCATCACCGCTGTCGTGAAGCTCTCGCGCAGCAGGGTGCGCGAGCCTGAGGGCTGGCCGGAGCGAACGTTCCAGCTCACCGCCCGCAGGGCATCGGTGGTGGTGGAGGGGGGCGAGGCCGCCAGGATCCAGTGGCCAGACACCTGATCACGGGCGATCAGCAGCGGCACCGCCTGCCTGTTCGTGAAGCGGTGCTGGCTGTAGGCAAAGACGAAGTATTCAGCCCCCGGTGTCAGCGACCAGCCCACCTGCGCGTTGAACGGCAGTGGCGTGGTGCTCCAGGTGCCGCTGCTGGTGCCCACCTCTCCAGAGGGGTACACCCAGCTCACCTGGTCATCGCCGCCCAGGAAGGGCTCCCGGTTGGCGATGCCCGGTTTGATCTGCAGGGTGGTGCCGGTGAGAAACACCTCCAGCAGCAGCACCGCCGGTGCGCCGCCAGGAGTGAGCTGGGCGAGGGTCGCCTCCAGACGCCAGCCGCAGGGATCCGCGGCAGTGGCCGTGGGGTTGGGGGCGGTGGCCAGGCGCAGCTGGTGCTGGCTCACCTGGGCATTGGCCGCCGTGAGCCAGTTCTGGAGGTACCCATTCACCTCGGTGGCGACGGCGGGCCAGGTGGTGTCGGTACCGAGGCGGCTGATGTCGATCAGGGTCCGGCTGCTCATGGGGTGGACCTCATGGCGCCAACACGACGGCGGAGACGGTGAGGGCGATGGCGGCCTGGGCGGTGCCGGTGTTGCGCACCAGTGCCCGCAGAAGTGGCGCCGCAGCTGCGGTTTCTATGGAGAAGTAGGTGCCCCCCGGCGGGGCCGTGACCGTGAGGGCGGCAGTGGTGGTGACCAGCTCGAGCAGCACCCCGCTGCCTGGGGCCGGGTCCTGAGTGATGGGGCGGCTGCCATCGGCCTCCCTTGCCGCCGCCGAGCAGTAGAAGCTCACCCAGCCCGGCGCATCGGTGCTCACGGCCAGGAAATGGCCCAGCCGTCCCAGGCCCGGCAGATCCAGCAGGGCGCTGGCACCCGGCAGCAGGGGCGTGGTGGTGGCGCTCACGCTCAGCCGCTGGCCGGGAACCTGGGTGCGCGGCAGCCAGCTGGCCATCAGCCCATCCCCCTCAGCAACAGACGGTGGAGCGGAGCATCAGGGCAGCACCTGGATGCGGCGGATCGCCCGCACCTGGCTGGCGCTGGCGAGGGTCTTGCTCTCGGCGTACTGGGTGCCCATGTAGGTCGTTCGCACGAACGCCGTGCCGCTGGCGGCCTGCGTCGAGGTCCAGTGGAAGAAGGGATCGTCGCCGTAGGTGTCGTCGAAGTGCCGGAGTGTCTCGGCGCCATTGGCCCGGAAGGCCAGCACTCCGGTGAGAGCCGGATTGCTGTCGCTGTAGTTGCCGCCCTGGGGTACC
>BJHE01000198.1 GCA_014191755.1 Cyanobium sp. | reverse complement strand
CGAGCGCGGAATGGCGCCGCCAGTTTCTGCGCACCTATCTGGAGCGCGACATCCCCCAGCTGGGCCCGCGCATCCCGGCTGAAACCCTGCGGCGCTTCTGGACGATGCTGGCCCACGGCCAGGCCTCGCTGCTGAATGCCGCCCAGCTGGGCCGCTCCCTCGGCGTCGATGGCCGCACGGTGGGGCGCTACCTGGATCTGCTGGTGGATCTGCTGCTGGTGCGGCGGCTGGCGCCGTTTCACGCCAACGTGGGCAAGCGGCTGGTGCGCGCGCCCAAGGTGCTGGTGCGCGACAGCGGCCTTGTGCACACTCTCCTGGGTCTGGACGATGCCGAGGCGGTGCTGGGCCATCCGGTGGCGGGCGCCAGCTGGGAGGGCTTCGTGATCGAAACCTTGCTGAACCTGGCGCCGGATGGATGCCGGGGCTGGTTTTACCGCACCGCCGCCGGCGCCGAGATCGACCTGCTGCTGGAGTGGCCCGATCAGCGGCTGTGGGCGATCGAGGTGAAGCGCAGCCTCAGCCCGCGCCTGGGCCGCGGCTTCCATCAGGCCCGGGCCGATCTGCAGCCGGAGCAGACCTTTGTGGTGATCCCCGGGGAGGGCGGCTACCCGCTGGCCGATGGGGTGGAGGTGCTGGGGCTGGCGCAGCTGGCTGAGCGGATGCACGGGGCCTCAGCCCCGTGAGGGCACCAGCCACCCAGAGCCGTTGCTGCGCCTCCGGCAGGATCTCCAGGTGGGGGGTGAGAATGCTCAAGCCCCAAACCGGCGCCGTGGCAACGGCGGGATCGAATCAGAGGCGGCCAGGCCGAGTTTTTGTTGCCAGTAGGTCCAGGAGCGCGGCGAGAACCAGCCCGGCTCGGTCCGTTGCAGCACCTGGGCCAGCCGCCTATCCCCCAGGGCCTGGCGCAGCCCTTCGCCATCCTCAAACGTGCCCAGCTCCAGCACCTGGGCGATCACCCGATCGGGATGGCGCAGGGATTGCTGCGCGGATTGCCACCAGATCAGCCGCGCCGCCAGGGGCCGCAGCAGCTCGCGCAGCTCCTCTGGACTGTAGGCAGCGGGCGGCTGTGGCATCGGCAGGTGTTCAACCTGGTTGCTTTGACGATAGGCATCCGAGCCGTTCTCACTCCTCCCTGCCGATGAGCTGGCGAATGTAGTCGGCCTGGGTGCCGGCGCGGCGGGGCCTGAGCGGCTGGAGGCGCTGCAGGCGTTTCTGGGTTTCCTGCAGCAGCGAAAGCTCGGAGCCGGGTCGGCGGGCGAAGGCGGCATCGGCGACAGCCAGGAGCAGACAGGAGAGGGCATGGCGCAGCAGCAGCGGCAGCGCGGTCACGGCGGCGGAGGGGGGGAGGGCTGCGCGGTTGCGGTTGATCTGGAACTGGGCCTGATCAAAGACAGCATTCACCTGGGCCCACTGCTTCGCAGAAGCCTTCGGCTAAGGCAGGGGGAGGGGCTGGGCGAGATCGGAGGGCCTGAGCACGGGGCCGCCGAGCTTCTGCGGGACAGCGTTGAGCTCGGCGACGCTCGTGGCGGCGGCGGTGCGCTGGCGGAGCTGGGTGAGGCGTTGTTCGGCGCTGGCGATGCGCTGCAGCTGGGCGCTGCCCGCGGCCTGCTGCTGACGCAGGCCGGCCGAGAGCTGCAGGGGGAGGAGCAGCAGGAAGCCGATGGCGGCGGCCACGGCGAGCTGGGAGAAGAGGCGCCGGCGCTGCTTGAGCAGCGGATCGACCGGATCGAGCTGGCCGGCGATCAGGAGCAGGGCCAGAGCCAGCAGGGGCAGGGTGGCGCCGGAGACCAGGGCATTGCTGAACCGCCACTGCCAGGCCGGAT
>BJHE01000197.1 GCA_014191755.1 Cyanobium sp. | reverse complement strand
CTGCGGGCATCGCCCAGCAGGCGCTGGGCTGTGGCCTGCTGGTGGCTGTTGAGCCCGGCAACGGCGGCCTGCTCCTCGATCCAGGCGGAGTAGCGCTCCACCAAGGGCATCAGGGCCGCCCGCAGCGGCGCGAAGCCATCGCTCGCGAGCATGTCGAGGGCCTCCATGGCCAGCTCACAGCCCACGTCCTCCCGGGGGGAGACCTTCTCCACCGTGGCCTGGGGCACCCAGGTGGTACGCAGCCGTGAGCAGCCGCCATCGGCATCAAGATCCACTTCCACGCCGACGTTGTGGCCGACGCCGTATTCGCAGGCATCGCGGAACTGGAGGGCATTGACGCGCTGATCCCAGTCGCCGCCATTGCGGCTGGCCTGGGGATCGAGGCGTGGCACGAAACCCTGGGGGCAGCGGAGCTCAAACTCGGCCTGGAAGGCGGAATCCTGGTCGCGTTCCACCAGGGTGGCGGCCTGCTTGCGGCCCTGGCGGCGCCCATTGGTGACAAACAGCGTGACGGCCACGGTGCCCGCGGCATAACCCTGACGATCCGGCACCAGGCGGCAATGCCAGCGGAGGTGGAGCCCGCCACTGTTGGGCCATTCGAGGTCGCCAAGGCCGCGGGTGTCAGTGATCTGGCTGTGGGTGAGCAGCAACGCCTCCTGGCGTGGCGTGCGCTGCCAGGTCTGTTCGTCGCGTGCTCCACCAGCGGCAGCATCGGGGTTGGAGCCTTCGGCGAGCTTGGTGTAATCGCCCCAGCGGGCGAGCAGCTGCAGCTCACCACCAGGGGGCAGCATCACGCTGACCCCAATCGAGGAGGGCAGGAGCTGGGGCTTGGCGGGGCCCGATTCAGTCGGGCCACCGTCGTCACCAGCGCCTCCGGGCTTGTAGGACTTGTCAGTGCTGCGGGGCTTACGCAGGTCAACACCATCGGCGGCGGCGAAGTCGTCGTCGGCTGTGTCGTCGCAGCGCAACGAAAGGTCGGTGTTGGTGGGAACCAGGAAGCCGGTGGGGTACCAGCTGCTGGGTAGACGGTCGAGCGCTTCTCTCTCCAGACCCTCGGTATCGGCACCAAGCGCCTTCAGCACCGGCTGGGTGGGGCCGATCAGGTCCAGCTCCAGGGCGGTGACGAGCTGGTCACGCACCTGGGCGGAATCGGGCTTGGCTGCAGAAAAGGAGCTGGAACTCATGAAGGGATCGGCAAGAGAAATACCTAGGACTGCTTGGTTGCCACAATGTACGTATCATCACGGATTGTGTACAAGCCTGTATTGGCGTTGTAGCTCATGAAGTCCATGCCTTTGTCGAATAGGACTCGGTGACGTTGTCCACTGATTGACTGGAGGATCAATTCACGCCGGTGCAAGAGAGTCCGACGTGGTTTGCGGAAATCACCCCAGACCAGATCGAATTCGCAAACTCCATCAAGCTGGGAAAGATCAGATTCAAGAGAATGCAGCCTTGAGCGATCACCAGCGGCATCTTCCTCCTTGGTTTGGTTGGTTAGCACTCGAAACTTGGAATCAGCATTAAGCCAGGGGCCACTAAGCAGATCGACCAGGAATCTGGCATCGGCTCTTTGCCGAAAATTGATATAACGGTCAGAGTACTCAATCAATTCAAGGCTCTGACCCTTGAGTAACTGCGCAAGGCCCAGCTTGGCCCTCAGTAACTCCAGTTTCATCGCCGGCCAGCTCGGGCTCGGGAATACGATGAGATTTTCAGGATCAGCGAGTTCTTCGCTTGAGACCAGACAGCTTTCAGACCGCAATCTTGCAAGCTGCTCGGATACAGCCTGAACTCCAATTTCACTGCGGGCTTCCAGGAAGTCGGCGGGAGA
>BJHE01000196.1 GCA_014191755.1 Cyanobium sp. | reverse complement strand
AGGTCGCGGTACACCTTCATGTAGCGGCCCGCTTGGCGCATCATCCACACCGGCGGCCGCTCCACCTGCTCACCTCGGGCGGCGCGCAGCAGCAGGGGGGCGGTCTCGGTCATTGCGGTGGAATCAGGCGGATTGGGCAACCTAGCTGAGCCCCTTCAGCCATTCCATGTTCTGTCATGCGCTGCAGGGTTACAGCAGCCGGACGGGGATCGGCGCTCCTGAGCGGGCTCAGGAGGCCGCCGCCACTTCGGGCGGAATCCGCTCCAGCTGAATCAGCATCAACATGGCCGGCTGCCCGTCCAAGGCGCCGGAGCGATGGCCCAGGCGACCCTCGGTTCTGCGGCAACCCTGGTCGCCACCGAAGGACAGCTCTCCGGGCCCCATCTCGACGCGATGGCCATCCATCGTTTCCACGAACCAGCGGCCTGAAAGCGGCACGATCCATTGGGGCACGGGGTTTTCATGCCAGTCGTAGTCCCCATCAGGCTCCACCTTGATGAGCACGATGCCGGTGGTGCCCTCCTGGGTTGGGGTGCGCCAGATGCTCTGGATGCCGTCAGCCAGGTGAAGGACCTCAAAGCTGTTCACCCAGGCCTGGCTCTGGTGGCTGATGCCGTCGGCATCACGCCAGACCCGCCAGTAGGGCGCGCGGGGTGGGGGGCTGGAATTCATGGCGTCAACGGACTCGGGGATTGCTCGGCGCTGGTCAGCTCAGGGCTGGTCAGCTCGGGGCTGAGGTTGAAGCGCACTGAACCTTCAGAATGGCAACGATTCGGCCCGGGGCCTGTGTTCGGTTCCCGTCAGTGTCTGCCCGAAGGGTCTGGTGGCTTCGCCGGCCTGGTCTCCCTCCCTGCAGCCCTGGCGCTGCTGCTCAGCCTGGTGGGCTGCCAGAGCCAGCGTCAGACCCTGCATGTGGTGGTGGTTCCCACCGACCGCCTCGAATGGCTGCAGCGCGATGGCAAGGACCGGATCCAGTGGACGCCGTTGTTGGAGGAATACCGGCGTCTCCATCCGAGCGTTCAACTGCAGATTTCTGTGGTGCCGGAGGCGGAGCTGGAGGACACGCTGCGGCGGGACCGCAGCCGGGGGCTGGGTCCCGATCTGTTGGTGCTGCGGGCACCGTTGGCGAATGCCCTGCTCCAGCAAGGTCTGGTGGAGCCCTTGAACGATCAGCCGGCCTGGCGCCGCAGCCAGCCTCTGCTGGAGCCGAATGTGGTGGGGAGGGTGACCACAACGGCGGGGGTCTCAGGCCTGCCGATGTACAAAGCGCTCGCCCTGGCCTGCTTCGATCGCCAGGTGGTTCCCCGGCCACCGGCCAGCCTCGACGCGCTGCTGGCCCTGGCGGCCTCCGGCCGGCCGATCGGGGTGGCCGTGGATCCGATTGGCATCTGGTGGAGTGCCGGGACCCATGGCGCCCAGGACGCCATGCTGCCGATCCTCACCGGCAACCCCAGGCCCGCCACGGCCACGGCATCCAACGACCGTGCGGCCCTGCTGGCCTGGTTCACCTGGCTGAGGCAGCTAGCCCTGCAAAACCGAGTGGACATCGCCGGGAATCCCCGGGAGCTGATCGAAGGCCTCGACAGCGGCCGCCTGAGCTGGATTCCCTGCTTCAGCACATCCCTGGGAAACCTGGAGCGCTCCATGGGCAAACGGCTCGGGGTGGCTCCCCTCCCCGGCGGCCCGGGCGGCCCCCCCACCCCGTTCAGCACCCTTGGGGTGCTGGCCCTGGGCAGCGATTCCTCACCTCCCCAACGCAAGCTGGCCCTGGATCTGGCGGAACTGAGCCTCAATCCCCGAGTTCAGCGCGCGCTCACCCTCCAGAGCCGGATGGTG
>BJHE01000195.1 GCA_014191755.1 Cyanobium sp. | reverse complement strand
CCTCCGGCCAACACACGCTTCTCCAGCGCCTCGCCCACCTGGGTGGCGGCCTGATCGGGTGCCGGTGAGGGTGGCTTCGTCTGGGCCGCCAGGGCGGCGAACACATCATCGATCCAGCCGATGGGTGTGCCAGCCAGCTCGCAGCCCGCCAGCGGCAGGAGGGAGAGCACCTCAAGACGCCCGGCCAACGAGTCGGCCACGCGCGGCAGGGCCATCACATCGGCGGAGCCGGTGAGCAGAAAACGGCCAGGGCCACGGCGCTCATCCACCGCCAGCTTGATCGCCAGCAGCAGCTCAGGCACCCGCTGCACCTCATCAATCACTGCCCCATCGAGGCGGCGGAGGAAGCCCTGGGGATCCTGGCGGGCAGCGGCGGCCGCGGTGGCGTCGTCGAGGGTGAGGTAGGGGCGCTGATCGGTGGCGAACTGCCGCACCAGCGTGGTCTTGCCGCTCTGACGAGGCCCGTTCAGCAGAACCACGGGGGTATCGGCCAGGCTTTCCTGCAGGCGCCTGACGATGCCGCGGGGCCAGACCGGCTGCGAGAGCATTGATCTGCGGCGGCTGATCCGGAGACTAGCAGCGGCTGATCCGGAATCTGGAGCCGTCCAACTCGGAATCTGATGGCGGCCAAGCCGGAATCAGCTGCCGGCTGATCGGGAGCGGAATTGTCCAACAGGCCGTTGGACCCTTGGCGGCGTTGGGTGTGGCTCTTTCGGTGGGGATCCAGGGCCACCGACACCCCGGCCATAGGCCCCCGCGACATTCGCGGCAATCGTGGCCTCCAGCTCCCTGGCCTGAGCATTCAGCCCCTCCAGTTCCTCCTGCCGCCAAACCCTCCAAGAGCCCATCTCAATCCTCCCCAATCCCAAGAACAGCATCATCCCGTAACCGCTCAATTGCCGCCAGGATCCCCTCGCGACTGGCCGGCAACGGAAACGGCCCTTCCTCATAACGTGCCTCTACCGCATAGGGCTGCAGCGCCAGCAGCAATGGATCCAGATCCACGCCCGCCAGCTCAGCCAACACGTTGAGCATGGGGGTGAACGGCGGCCTCTCATCGTGCAGCACGATCTTTATTTTGAGCAGCTTCTCCACCGCCTGCTGGGCCGTGAAGCCCCATTCCTCGTCGGGATAGGCCGGGTCGAGATTGAGCCGCAGGGCGCGCAGATGGCGATCCACCAGGGCCAGCAGCACCCGTGCGTCCTCCTGCGGCGTCATGGCCGCACCACCAGCACCCGCCCATGGCGCGCCGCTTCACTGATCACATGCCAGCGGGAGCCGGCCAGGCGGGCGGCGTCGGCGCTCCCGCTCACGATCAGGTCCACCGGCAGGCGCAGTTGCTTGAGCGGCTCGAAGTGGCGCCACCAGCTGGCTACCTTCGCCGGGCCTTCCAGGTGGGGGGTGCGTTCCACCACCAGTAGGTCCAGGTCGGAGTCGGGCCGCGCCGTGCCCGTGGCGCGGGAGCCGAAGAGCACCAGCGCCTGCACCGTGGGATCGGCTGCCATCGTCTGCAGCGCCAGTTCCAACGCCTCGCGCCGCTCGCCGTCAATGCCCGGGCCCAGGTCGGGTAGGGCGTAGGGCCGGGGGGTGGTCCAGTCGGCGAGGGTGGCGGCGGTCATGCTCCCAGTATCCCCGCCACATTCAGAGCAATCGTGGCCTCCAGCTCCCGCGCTTGGGCATTCAGCCCCTCAAGTTCCTCCTGCCGCTGTCAAGCGACATCGAAAACTGAGCCACTTCCGACACTGAAAACTGAGCCACCCCCGAACCGGTCTGAGGCGTCGTTTCCGGAGTGGTTCCGCCTTGGCTGCGCCGGCGGTGCCTCTGCTTGCTCATGGTTTTCTGATTG
>BJHE01000194.1 GCA_014191755.1 Cyanobium sp. | reverse complement strand
GGCATAGTTGCGCAGCGTTTCTTGCGCCTTGGCCCGTTGGGCGGGGGTGGTGCTGGCATGCAGCTGGGCCATCAGTTGGCAGCTTTGCTGGCGCGCGGCCAGCATGCGGGCACGCTCAAGCGGCTGATCGAAGATCTGGGCCTGGCGGAGGCGGTGCCCTTCAGCAGCTGGTGGAAGGAGAGCAGCGTGCAGGCTTTGAGCCCGGTGAACCGCTTCGCGGAGTTCATCGACAAGATCCTGCTGGCGCAGATCACGGCGCCGATCGTGATCTTCGTGGAGGAAGTCGACAACCTGCTCAGCCTGAAGTTCGACACCGACGGCTTCTTCGGCATGATCCGCTCGCTGCACGAACGCCGCAGCGAATACCCTGCCTACCAGCGCCTGAGCTTCTGTTTCCTCGGGGTGGCCACCCCTTACGACCTCATCCGCGGCGACCACCGCTCCGCCTTCAACATCGGCCATGCGGTAGAACTCAGCGGCCTGGAGCGCCAGGAGGCTGCTCCCCTGCTCAAGGGGCTGGCCGGCCAAGTGGCAGATCCAGCCGCCGTGCTCGATGCGGTGCTGCACTGGAGCGGCGGCCAGCCTTTCCTCACCCAGAAGCTGCTGGCGATGGTGTGCGCGGCGGATCACGCGGAGCGGCCGGCGGCGGAGCTGGTGGAGGAGATTGCGCGCGAGCAGATCATCCACAACTGGGAAACGCAGGACCTGCCGGTGCACCTGCGCACGATCCGCGACCGCCTGCTGCAGGGGCCGGAGGGCCAGCGCGGGCGGCTGCTGGGCCTGGTGCAGGTTATCCAGGAGCAGGGTGGCATCCCCGCCGATGCCAGCCCCGAGCAGATGCAGCTACGGCTCACAGGCCTGGTGGTGCCCCGTGCGGGCCAGCTGCAGATCGCCAACCCGATCTACGCGGCGGTATTCACCCCCGATTGGGTGCGCCGCCAACTGCAGGAGCGGCGCCCGCCCATCTAGGGCGAAGCGATAAGCGCCTGGGAAAAGGCCCCGCCACAGGAGCGCGCCAGCCACCTGATCACCGGCGCGCCGCTGGCGGCAGCGCTGGGCTGGGCCAAGGGCAAGAGCCTGAGCCCGGCGGATGACGAATTCCTAGAGGCCAGCCGGGCGGCGGCGGACGCCACCACCCGGGCAGCGGAGGCCACGCGGCTGGCGGAAGAGCGGGCGAGAGTGGCCGAACGCGACAAACGTCTGGCCGAGCAACAGGCCCGCAATCGCCGCCGCATGGTGAGCGGCCTGAGCGCCGGCCTGATGGCGCTGGGGGGGGTGAGCGCGTTTGCGGTGGTGCAGAAGCTGGCGGCGGATCGGAATGCCACGGCCGCAAAGCTGCGGGAGCAGGCTGCTCTCGTGCTCACTGAAATCAGAACCACCCCGGTGGAGGCCCTGATCCGGGCGATTGCCCTTTTCGCTGATTCCCAGCCAAAGGAATTCGCTGATTTGAGCAGTGTGAGCCTTGACGCTCTGGATCAGGCCCTGCCCCAAGCGGCTTCCCTTTCTGAATCCGATCGCCTTCAAGGCCATACAAGGTCGGTGATGGCCGTGGCCTTCAGCCCGGATGGGCGGCGCATCGTTTCCGGCTCTAAAGACAACACCCTGCGGCTCTGGGATGCAGCCACCGGCAAGCCCATCGGCGCTCCCCTTCAAGGCCATACAAATACGGTGTGGTCAGTGGCCTTCAGCCCGGACGGGCGGCGCATCGTTTCCGGCTCAGACGACAACACCCTGCGGCTCTGGGATGCAGCCACCGGCAAGCCCATCGGCCCTCCCCTTCAAGGCCATACAGCCGGAGTGTTGTCAGTGGTCTTCAGCCCGGACGGGCGGAGCATCGTTACCGGCTCA
>BJHE01000193.1 GCA_014191755.1 Cyanobium sp. | reverse complement strand
GCGCCGCCGCCAGCCGCTCCAGTTCCGCCGAGAAGCGCTGCCGCACCAGCGGATGCACCAGCTCCTCCAGCCAGCGGCGTTCGCGGGCGTCGGCGAACACGATCCGGCCGAGGGCGGCCCGGTCGATCGCCACACCGGTATCGGGGGCGTGATCTTGGCGATGGCTCCCGCCGAGCTTTTCCGCTGGCGGCGGATCTTCGGCACCTGGACGCACCCTTTCCCCATAGCGCTCCAACACGGCCAGGGCAGCGGGGCTTCCAGGGGCCAGGGCCTCGTGGGCGAAGCCATCCGCATCGAGCACCGGCAGGCCATGGCGTTCCGCCAGCAGGCGGGCCACCGAGCTCTTGCCGCTGGCGATGCCGCCGGTGAGGCCGATTCGCCGTTGTCGGCCGGACCAGCGGGGCCGGTTGAGCTCCTCCAGCCGCGCCGGCGGCCCCAGCTGCTCCAGCTGGAAGCTCTTGCCATAGCTGGGGGTGGGCCGCTCCGAGTAGAAGCGGCTGCCCTGGGGCGGCCGTAGCCGTTGGTTGAGCCCTGCCAGGCGGCTGCGCAGCCGCAGACCCAGCAGCACCGTTGTCTGCAGCGCCGTGGGTGGCTCCGGCCAGCCCAGGGCCGCGGCCTCGGGCGCGCTCAGCAGCGACCCCAGCACCCGGGCCAGCCCCGGCCGCAGCGGCGCCGGCCAGTCGGCCAGGAGCATCGCGAGGGTGGCGTCGGCCACCCGGCGGTTGCTGGCGGCGCTCGCAAAAGCCTCGGCCTCAATGGCCCGGTTGAAGGCCACCAGCTCCGCCAGGGTGGCGGGGATGGCTGGGATGCCCATGCGCTCCCCCACAAGAGCCCAGAAGCGGAACAGGGCTTCCTCCTCCTCGGCGCTGAGGGCACGCCAGCCGTAGCGGGCCAGCCAGCGGATCGGTTCGCACACAAAGGTGGAGAGCACGTAGAGGTAGTCGCGGTCGCTGATCGCGAAGGCCCCATGGATGCGGTTCATGCGGGCAATCACGGCGGCGCCGGCCGGGCTGGTGGGGCCGTGGCGCAACAGCTCGGCCACCATCAGGCCGGTGTCGTCGTAGCGCTTGCGGGGGCGTTGCTCGAATTCGCCGCTGCGGCTCAGCAGGCCGGAGATCGAAGGCACGCAGAAGGTCTTGAGCAGGGCCAGCTCCAGAGCGCGGGTGATGTCCCAGGGAAAAAGGGTGCCGGCCAGGTGGCGGCAGGTGGCGATGGCGGCGTCGTCGACGGGGCTGGGGGCTGCTGCACTAGGGGCGGTCGCTCCTGCTGAGGCGGCCCCCTCGGATGCCGCTTCTTGTGAGCCAGTTCCCTCAGGGGCTGTTCGATCTGCGGCGGCAATATCTGCGGCGGCCCCGCCAGCCTCTGGAGTGGCGTCATCAGGCTGGGCCTGGGCCGCAACCCGCTCGTCGCTGCTCATCGAGAACTTCCCCCACCCGCAGTGGCAGTCTCATGCCCCTGGGGGGGCGGTGTCAGCAGGCCGACCGGCGCACGGGAAGATGAGTTCCCAATGTTGCTTCGCCCACTTCGCCGTGGTTTTCTCCGCCTCCGCCCCTGGCCCCTGGCAGCCGATCCCTGGTGGTCTCACCGCACCGCGGGGCTTCCTGGCGGCGGGCATCACGGCGGGCCTCAAGCCCTCCGGCAACCCTGATCTCTCCTTGCTGCTGGCCCCTGAACGAGCGGTCTGCGCCGGCAGCTTCACCACCTCCCTGGTACGGGCCGCCTGCGTGGATCTCTGCGCCGAGCGCCTGGCCCAGGGCGGCGGCCAGGCCCGGGCGGTGCTGATCAACTCCGGCCAGGCCAATGCCTGCACGGGAGAGCGGGGCCGGGCCGACAGCCTCACCGCCACGGCCGAACTGGCCGAGCGGCTGGGGCTGGCGCCGGAGCAGGTGCTGATCTGCTCCACGGGCGTGATTGGTGTGCCGATCCCGATGGACACCCTGGTGGCGGGGCTCGATCCACTGGTGGCGGCCCTGA
>BJHE01000192.1 GCA_014191755.1 Cyanobium sp. | reverse complement strand
TCTCCTCCCTGAGGAGATTCCGAATACGACACCGGCTGGCATCATCCAAACGGAGGAGGTGTCCATGGTTTCCAGTCATTCCACCAAGGGTTCGCAGATCGCGGAGAACGCCGCCTGATACGGCAGCTGTTCGATCACGTGGTTCCGCGGCAGTGCGGACCCGACGAGCGCCCCCGGCAGGCTTCCAGCCCGTCGGGGGCATCGTTTGTCTGGCCTTGTTTGGCCCCCGGCTGATCCAGCTGCTGTTGAGATCCATCCCGCCGCCGGGCCGTGGTTCAGGACCCGGGCTTGGCGATGAGATCCCGCTTCACCCAGTCGATCGCCTTGGGAACACTCACCCTTAGGGATTCGAGGGTCAGGGGATGGCCCGAAAGGCCACGGCTGAGCTGGAACAGGGCCCGGTTCACTGGCTGGCTGGCCACGGTTTCCGGGGTTTCGCGCAACACATTGGCGGCAGATCCCGGACGCCAGTCGGCCAGCAGCACCACGGCGCGGTAGGCGGCCGGCCAGGGGGACAAGGGATCGAGTTCCTGCAGTCGCCGATACCAGGGCATGGCTGCCTGGGGTCTGTTCCTGAGGGTTTCAATCAGGGCCAAACTCCAAAGGGCATCGCGGTCGCTGGGGTTCAGCCGCAGCCGCTCCCGGGCCCAGGCGGCCACCCGTTGCTGATAAAGAAAGTGACCATCGGCCTGGTGTTCGGCGCCGATCCGCTCAAACAGCTCACGGATCCCCGCCGGTCCCCGTTCCATGCCGCGGGCCAGACGGATGAAGCTGGCATCGAAACGTTCGTGGCGGAAAGGAGCGCCGTCGCGCCGTCGCCACAGTTCCACCTCGCGGCCGGCATTCCAAGGCCAGTGGGCCAGGCGTTCAAAGCGTCCGTCGCGGCGGATCCGCTCGCTCAGCTCCCGGGAGGCGGGGTGGGTGGTGCCCTGGTCGCCGGTGGCCAGCAGCAGCCAGTCGCTGCGATTGAGCACCACGGGATGTTCCCTGCGGTTCCGACCCAGCCGGCGGGCTTCGATCCGGCCGCCGCCGAGTCGGCCATAGGTGGTGAGGGTCTGTTCGTTCAGATCGGGGCTTCCCGGAACCACCAGCAGGGTGATCGGTGCTTCACCCACCCGCCGGCGCAGCTCGGCCATGGCCGCGGGAGCAGGGGAGGGGGCCTCCCGGCGCAGGGCCCGGGCCTGGATGGTGGCCAGCTCCCCTGCCCCCGCCAGCAGGCCGAAGGCCAGGGCTCCCGCCCCGATCGCGCCCCCGGAAACGCCTGACCGGGCTTGGAGCCAGAGGCCGATCTGCCACCAGCCCCTGGCCAGCAGCAGCGTGAGCAGGGGCAGCACCGGCGCGATGTACCGGTCGTCCTTGTTGGGGCTCAGGGTGGTGCACAGCCAGCTGGCCAGGGTGCAGCCGATCAGCCAGGCCCAGCCCGGCGGCAGGGCTCGCACCGGATGACGCAGCCAGCCGGCCAGCCGCTGGCGGTGCAGCCAGGCCGCCGCCAGGGCCGCGCCGAGGGCCGGGGTCAGCAGCACGATCCCCAGCTGGCTGGGCCACAGCCTCGGATACCAAAGCAGGGAGGCCAGGCTCAGCACGGGGGGATCCCCTTCACTGGCGGCGGATTCGATCACGGCCCGATTGGTGCCCCCCAGGGTGGTGATCCAGTTGTGGTGCAGCCAGGGCAGGGCCAGGCCGATCACGATCAGCAGGGCCATTAACACCTGCAGACTCCGCCGTGGGCTGCGTAACCCCCGGATCGCGGCCCAGAGGCTCGGCAGCGTGAGCACCAGCAGGGCGCTCTGTTTCACCAGCACCGCCGCCGCGATCGCCAGGGCTGCCGCCAGGGCCTGGCCCCAGCGTCCCCCGCCCAGGGGGCTGGCGGTCTGCCAACGTCCCAGCAGGGCGAGGGCCAGGGTGGTGCAGGCGGCGAGGGCGAGATCGAGGGTGTAATCCACCCGCAGTTCGGCCAGGGCCGGCACCAGGCTCAGCAGGGCCGCCGCCAGCAGGGCGAAGCGCCGGCCCCCCAGG
>BJHE01000191.1 GCA_014191755.1 Cyanobium sp. | reverse complement strand
CCCAGGCCTACGTGATCGCCCATGAGATCGGGCACCACGTGCAGCACCAACTCGGGATCGATCAGCAGGTGCAGAAGATGCAGCGGCGCCTGCCCCAGGCTCAGGCCAACCAGCTCTCGGTGCGCCTTGAACTCCAAGCCGATTGTTTCGCCGGCGTGTGGGCCAATCGCACCGCCACCCAGCGCCAGACCCTGGAGGAGGGAGACATCGAGGAGGCCATCAACGCGGCCGGGCGCATCGGCGACGACACCCTCCAGCGCCAAAGCACTGGCCGGGTTAGGCCGGACAGTTTCACCCACGGCAGCTCGGCCCAGCGGCAGCGCTGGTTCACCAAGGGCCTGCAAAGTGGTGACATGAACCAGTGCGACACCTTCAACACCAATCAGGTGTGAGGCTCAGGAAAGAACGGCCGGCGGCAAACATTGCACCGCCTGGCCTTCGGCTGTGACGACGCTGTAGCGGGGGCCCGGAGTTTTCCTCGCCCCAGATCTCCCAATAAGAGGTCAATCGAAACCGAGCAGATCGAAGATATCGCGATCCTTGAGCGATTCAGCCTCCAGGGGCTTCACATCTTCGAGCATGGTGCGGGCCAGGTTGAGATATTCCTGCTGCACCTGCTCCACCTCTGGGCTGGCTTCCATTTCGAAGATCGTGCACTTCTTGAGGCGCGAGCGGCGGATGGCGTCGACGTCGCGAAAGTGGGCCATGGTGCGCAGGCCGGTGCGCTCGTTGAACTTGTCGATTTGATCGGTGTCTTTGGAGCGGTTGGCGATCACGCCGCCCAGACGCACTTTGTAGTTCTTGGCCTTGGCGTTGATCGCCTGCATGATCCGATTCATGGCGAAGATCGAATCGAAATCGTTGGCGGTCACGATCAGGCAGTAATGGGCGTGCTGCAGGGGAGCGGCGAAGCCGCCGCACACCACATCACCCAGCACATCGAAGATCACCACGTCGGTGTCTTCGAGCAGGTGGTGCTCCTTGAGCAGTTTCACCGTTTGGCCGGTGACGTAGCCGCCGCAGCCAGTGCCGGCCGGTGGGCCCCCCGATTCCACGCACATGACGCCGTTGTAGCCCTCGAACACAAAATCTTCGGGGCGCAGTTCTTCGGTGTGAAAGTCCACGGTTTCGAGGATGTCGATCACCGTGGGCACCATCTTCTTGGTGAGGGTGAAGGTGGAATCGTGCTTGGGATCGCAGCCGATCTGCAGCACCCGCTTGCCCAGCTTCGAGAAGGCGGCCGAGAGGTTGGAGGATGTGGTGGATTTTCCGATGCCGCCCTTGCCGTAGACGGCGATCACCAGGGCGCCCTCCTCGATGGCCATGGCCGCGTCTTGATGCACCTGCAGGCTGCCCTCGCCGTCTTCGCCGCGAGCGACGCTGCCGGTGGTGGTGGGAGGGGTGAGTGTGGTGGTCATGGGGTAAGGCGGGCCGCAGCAACGGCGATCCTTCCATCTAAGGGCAAGCGACCGGGGGCTGCAGGGGGATCATGCAAAGCGAAACATGGGGGTTTCGCAACGCCGACGGGACAAGAGAGTGGCTCAGGGCGGCCCCAGCTGGAGCCAGTGCAACCTGCCGCTGGCATCCCCCGCCACCAGGATCGAGCCACCAGGTAGGAGGGCCAGGGCGGTGATGGCGGCATCGGCTACGAAGAGCAGCTGGGTGGATTCGGGTTCGGCGCTGTCCGGATCCCAGAGCTTGATGGTGGCATCGCCTGCCCCCGAAGCGAGCCGCCCGCCTGGGAGCACCGCCAGGGCATTCACTGAGCCGGAATGGCCTTCCAGGGTGGCTTGGAGCTGGCCGCTGGCCGGATCCCAGAGCTTGATGGTGGCATCGCCTGCCCCCGAAGCGAGCCGTCCGCCTGGGAGCACCGCCAGGGCGTTCACCGAGCCTGAATGGCCTTCCAGGGTGGCTTGGAGCTGGCCGCTGGCCGGATCCCAGAGCTTGATGGTGCGATCGTCTGCCCCCGAAGCGAGCTGCCCGCCTGGGAGCACCGCCAGGGCCATCACCCAGCCGGAAT
>BJHE01000190.1 GCA_014191755.1 Cyanobium sp. | reverse complement strand
AGATCACCACCACAGCCGGGGAGACATGGGCGGGCTAGGGCAGGCCCTCAAGGATCGCGCCTTGCTGGCCTGCGGGCGGCTTGATGGCGTGTCGGACTGCTTCCCAGATCGAGGGAACTCAGTCGTCGCTGTCAGACCTGCTGTTGTTCGAGCTTGAGGAGGCTCCGGGGATTCCCATTGACGATGTCGGGGAGGTATCGAGTGACGTGGCGGCTCTCGAAAACGGCTTGGCCCGGATGGCCAGTGGTTTCCCCCTCTCCTGCCGCTTGCTGCTGGAAATCCACGACCATCCTGGGCGAAGGGGCTGAACCGCTCTGAGTGCAAGTCTGAGCGCAAGACGGTGTGTTCCCCAGGCCTGCCGGTGCTGGAGAGCAAGCCGGAGCGGGAGCCGGCGCTGGCGGGGCGCCCTTAGGCCTGGGGCGGTGGGCTTGCCAGCTTCTGCGCCAGAGCCGCGGAGAGCCGCCTCAGCGCCGCTGACATCTCGCCGGCGGGGATGTCCACGCTGATCAACGTGGGGCCCGTCATCCCGTCGGATCGCCAGCGGCCCAGGCAGCTCCAGAGCTCCTCCTCGTTCTTCACCCGCTCCGCGGCACTGAAGCCCATCGCCAGGGCCAGCTCCCGATGGGCCACCGGCTGCAGATCGTTGAATGGTCCATCGAGGATCGGTCGCTCGGTGCCATAGCCGCCGTTGTCCAGCACAACCACCAGGGCGGGAATGGCATAGCGGGCCAGGGTTGCCAGCTCGTTGGCGCACATCAGCAGGGCGCCGTCACCGAGGAGCACCACGGGCGGGTGCTCCGGGCAGGCTCCCCAGGCCCCCACGGCGGCGGGCAGGGCGAAGCCGAGCGAAGCCCAGAAGCTGCTGGCGAGGAAATGGCTGTATTCCCCGAGGTGCAGATCGGCGGCGCCAAAGAGGGCATCGCCGGGATCCGCCAGCACGGTGGCAGCGGCGGGCAGGACGGCTTCGATCGCCGCCATCAACCGCTCCACCCCCACCGGCTGGTCGGGCGCCGGCTCGAAGGCGGCGGCCGGCGCAGGGTCACGGGCTGCAAGCGGCAGGGGGGCGGGCTCCGGTGCGCCTGCCTCCGCCCAGATGCGCAGCAGGGTGAGGGGATCGAGATTCTCGTTGCGCGCCCCAGCCGTGCGCAGCCCGCCTTCGAGGTCCACCTGCAGCACGTGGGCGGGATCCACCGCCATCGTGAACACACCGGTGTCGAGGTCGTTGAGGGGCTGGCCGAGCACCAGCAGGCCGTCGCTGCTCTCCACGCGCTGGCGCAGCTGTGGCTGCCCCATCGCCCCCTCGTAGATGCCCAAGACCTGGGGAAGGCTCTCGCTCAGCAGGCTCTTGCCCGAGAGGCTGGTGGCCAACTCCCAGCCCTCCCGCTCCAGGATCTGCCGCAGCAGGGGCTGCAGGCGGAAGCGGGCCAGCTCCACGCCTCCCAGCACCAGGGGGTGCTGGCGGCCGCGCATCCAGGCCAACCAGCGCTCCCCCTCGCGCCGCAGAGCCTCCGGGATGGCCAGGGGCGCGGGGGCGGGCGGGGTCAGATCGATCGGCCAGGGAATCTCCCGGTTGAGGCAATCGGCCGGAAGCTCCAGGTAGCCGGGGCGGGATTCGCGCCGCATCTCCTCCAGCACCCGCACCAGCTCCTGGGCGGCGGTGCGGCCGGAATCGAGCACCGCGCTCGCCACCGTGACCTCCCGGAAGAGGCGCAGCTGGGTTTGATCCGCCCGGATGCGGTGGTGCAGCAGGGGGTGCTCCTCGCTCTCTCGCAGGCCCGGGGCGCCGGAGATCACCAACAGGGGTGAGCGTTCGGCGTAGGCGCCGGCTACCGGATTGAGCAGCTTCAGAGCACCGACGCCGTAGGTGACCACCGCCACGCCCAGCCCCTGCAGACGCCCGTGGGCATCGGCGGCGAAGCCGGCCCCCTCCTCCCCGGCGGTGCAGATCAGATCGATCGGCGAGGCCTGCAGGGCGGCAAACAGGCCCAGCACATAATCACCCGGCACTCCGTAGACGCGCTGCAC
>BJHE01000189.1 GCA_014191755.1 Cyanobium sp. | reverse complement strand
CGTGGGCATCGGCGGCGAAGCCGGCCCCCTCCTCCCCGGCGGTGCAGATCAGATCGATCGGCGAGGCCTGCAGGGCGGCAAACAGGCCCAGCACATAATCACCCGGCACTCCGTAGACGCGCTGCACGCCGCGCAGCTGCAGAGCTTCGATCAGGGCGGCGACGATCTGCATGAGAGGCGAGCAAGAATCTTCCGATCATGAAGTGGCGTTGGGGCTTGTGGCGTGGTCCTCACCCCAACGTCCGCCCCAGCTGATCGGCCGCCTTCAGCGCAGCCACCAACGCTTCGGCGGTCACGGGGAAGGGTTCGTTGTGACTGGATTCACCCGGGATGACGCTGCGAGCGGCGATGCGTTGCAGCTGGTCGTCATTGTTGGCGTCGACCCCCACCTGGGCCAGGGTGATCGGCAGCCCTACCGCCTTTTGGTAGTGCAGGATCTCGTTGATTTCGGTTTGCGGTTGGCCTTCTAACACCAACTGGGTGAGCAGCCCGAAAGCCACCTTTTCGCCATGGATGTAATCGTGGCTGCCTGGAATCTCGGTGATGCCGTTGTGCACGGCATGGGCCACCGCCAGGCCGCCGCTCTCGAAGCCCAGGCCAGACAGCAGGTTGTTGGCCTCCACCACCCGTTCCAACGCCGGGGTGGGGACGCCGGCCTCCACCGCTGCGCAGGCCGCCGGTCCATCGGCAAGCAGGATGTCACAACAAAGCTTGGCCAAGGCGCTGCTGGTGCTGCTGGGCAGACCTCCCACCATGTTGTGGCTGCAGCTCTGGCGCACGCTGCGGGCCTCAAACCAGGTGGACAGGGCATCGCCCAGCCCTCCCACCAGCTGGCGCTTCGGGGCGCGGGCCACCACCTGCGTATCCACCAGCACCAGCAGCGGATGGCGGTTGTAGAAGCGAAACCCCTCCACGCTGCCGCCCTCTGTGTAGATCACCGACAGGGCGCTGCATGGGGAGTCGGTGCTGGCGAGGGTAGGGGTGATGATCGCCGGCAAATTCAGCTCATCGGCCACAGCGCGGGCTGTATCCGAAGCCTTGCCGCCGCCGGCCCCCACCAAGGCCACGGCCTGGCTGCTGCGGGCCTCGGCCACCAGCCGGTTGATTTCCGCCTCGCTGCATTCGCCGCCGAAGGCGATCACCACCGGCTCCAGGCCCACCTCCGGCAGCATTTGCTGCCAGATCGGCTGCAGATCCCGTTGGGCCGTGCGGCCGGCCACGAACAGCACCCGGCCGCTCAGCCCCAGCCGCTGCAGCTCCCTCCCCAGCTCATGGGTGGCGCCCGGCCCCTGCACATAGCGCCCCGGGCTGGCGAACACCGTGAGCGGGCGCTGGTGGAAACAGATCACCGAGCTGGTGTGGGCCATGGCAACGGACGCGGCAGAGCGAGATCCACCCCTAGCAAGGCGGGCGGATCGACCAGGGGCGCTCTTCAATTGGGCGCCATCGCCAACTCCTCAACCCGCTTCAGGAATAGCTCCTGCCCGCCCCGCACATGCGCCTGCCAGCTCGTCTCGGAATCCCGGTCGGCGTGGTCGGAGATGTACTTGAACGAGCGCCAGGGGATCCCCTCCCGCTGGCAGACGGAGGCGATCGCGAACAGTTCCATATCCACCACCTCCACACCGTGCTGGAGCAGCCAGGGATCCACCGCCGTCACGAAGCGGTCGCCACTGCCGCACACCACGCCATCCGTGCCGGAGTCGAGCATGAAGGGTTCCGGGGAGAAAGGGGTCTGGCCTCGGGGTGCCAAGGGTTCGGCCTCCATGTCCACCTGCAGCACGCGGCGGATCTCCACCAGGCCCGCCAGGGAGGGGTTGAGGCCGCCCGCCGTGCCGTAGTTCACCACCAGCTTGGGCCGCCGCCGCTGCAGCTCCCGAGTCAGCGCATAGGCCGCGTTGAGCTTGCCGACGCCCGTGTGCAGCACGCCGGGATGGTCGAGCTCCTCGGCCAGGGCCGCCACGATCAGGATGGACGGGGAGTCGTGTGGTTCCGGCTGGGGGCGGGTCATCAAGATGTGGAATTGCTGCGCCGCCACCTTTGCAGA
>BJHE01000188.1 GCA_014191755.1 Cyanobium sp. | reverse complement strand
CCAGCTCGCGGATCAGCGAGAGATCGCGCTCGTGCTGCTCGAACACCGGATCGATCAGCACCCCCACGCCGGAGGGCACATCGGCGAGCAGGTAGGTGAAGGTGCCGGTGGGGGCGTCGAACAGCTGCCGGAAGAGCAGGGCGCCGCCCCCGGCGGCCGCCAGCAACAGAGGGGAAGCGGAAGTGGCGACCACGAACGTGCCTGATCAGCTTTTATGAGTGTATGCGCATATCAGCGGGGTAGCAAGCGGCTGGTGCGTTGCTTTGGCGGCGTTGCACCTTGAGGTCGCCCCGCGAGGTCGCCCTGGAGAAGCGGGTGGGGCGGGCGTGCCCCCGAAAGCGGGTTCTGTTCTGCTGCAGATCGATCTGCGATCCATCGCCACTGCTGGATCGGCTGGGGATCGATTGGCGCGTCCCGTCAAGGGCTCAGAGAACGCATAATGCTTCCATCGTCATACACCACTCAGCATGGGTGCCGCAGGTTCGATGCCCAGTCCGCAGCTGCTGGAGGAATTCAGTCAGTTCTTTCGCCTACTGAGTGAGCCGGCGCGCCTGCAGTTGCTCTGTCAGCTCAAGCACAGCGGCTCCATGGATGTCGCCGGCTTGATCGAGGCCACCGGGTTCTCCCAGTCCCACATCAGCCGTCAGCTGGGCCAGCTGCAGCGTGCCGGCCTGGTGAGCTGTGAGCGCGATGGCGTTCGCACCATCTGGAGCGCCGACAACGATCTCGTCGATGATCTCTGCAACCTGGTGCAGAACCGGCTTCGGCAGCGCCTGGAGGCACAGCTGCAGAGCCTCGCGGTTGGTTGAGGACGCGCCGACGACACCGCCAACGGCCCCATCTGCGGATGCCCCCACCCTCCCTTCGACCGGATCCGCCGCTGTCGCAACGCGAGGCCCCTTCTGAACCCGACCTGACCCCCTGTTCAGTGGCGATGGCGGTGATGGGCGTCGCTCACATGCGGGTGGGCATGCTCCAGCTCCCGGTGGCGGTGCTCATGGGCATGCCAGAAGGGGTGATCGCTGGGCAGACCCAGCAGCTCTTCAGGGGCGTGGTCGTGCTCGTGATGGGGATCGTCACCGCGGGGATCGTGGCGGTGGCGATGGGCATGGCGCAGGGGATCGTGGCGATGCCAGTGGCTGTGCTGCTCCAGCAACAGCAGCACCACCCCAGCGCCCATCAGCCCCATCGCCAGCAGCAGGGGCGTTGAAAGGGAGTCGCGCAGAACGACGACCGAAAACAGCGCTCCCACGAACGGAGCGGTGGAGAACAGCACGGCCTGACGGGCGGCTCCTAGGTCGCGTAGGGCTCGAAGATCCAGCCAGATCGAGATGCCGTAGCCCAGGGCTCCGATGCCGAGCAGTGCCAGGGTCACCGTCACGGGCGGAAAGGGATGTCCCAGCAGGAGCGCCAGGGCAAGCATCGGCAGTGACGCCCCGGCCGCCTTGGCGGTGGCGATCTGGATCGGATCGCGCAGGCTCAGGCGCTGGCTGAGGTTGTTGTCGATGCCCCAGGCCAGGGTGGCCAGGGCGATCAGGGCGCCGCCGAGGGCATTGGCGCCGCTGAGTGATCCCTGCGAAAGCACCACAGCACCAACGATCGTGAGCAGGGCCGAGACCAGGCCCCTTCGGCTTAGGTGCTCACGCCCCAGCAGAACGGCGATCGCCAGGGTGAACACCGCCTCGAGGTTGAGCAGCAGCGAGCTGGAGGCGGCTGGCAAGCGGGCCAGCCCCAGCACCAGCGCAACTGGAGCCACCATCCCGCCGAGTAGGGTGAGCACGGCAAGGGCCGGCCAGTCTTCACGGCGGATCGGGGTTTCAGCCCGGGTCCCGCGAACCAGCCCCACCGTCAGAAGGGCCAGGGTGGCGCCGGCGTAGAGCAGGCCCGCGATGCTCAGGGCTGAGCCCGAGCCGGTGAGGGTGCTGATCAGCGGCGCGCTGCAACCGAACAGCACCGCAGCACCGAGGCCGGCGAACTGCCCTTGGCGTGCTGTGTTCATGCCTCAGCGGTGGCCCTGGGCAGCAACCAGCGACCGAAACGGGCGTAGAGCGCAGGGAG
>BJHE01000187.1 GCA_014191755.1 Cyanobium sp. | reverse complement strand
CGTTCGCCAACGGCGACGCCATGCCCGCCCTGGGCCTCGGCACTTGGCGCCTGCCGCCCGAGCTCACCGCCGCCACGGTGCGCAGCGCCCTGGAGCTGGGCTACCGCCACCTCGATGCCGCCGCGATTTATGGCAACGAGCCCCAGATCGGCGAGGCCTTGCGGCAGGCCTTCGCCGATGGGCTGGTGCGGCGCGAGGAGCTGTGGATCACCGGCAAGCTCTGGAACGACTGCCATGAGCCCCACGAGGTGCGGCCGGCCCTGGAGCGATCCCTGGCGGACCTGGGCCTGGAGCACCTGGATCTGTATCTGATGCACTGGCCGCTGGCCCAGCGCCGCGGTGTGGCGATGGCGAGCAGCCCCGAAGAGCAGCTGAGCCTCGAGCAGGTGCCGCTGGCCGCCACCTGGGCCGCCATGGAGGAGCTGGTGGATCAAGGGCTCACGAGGCACATCGGCGTGTCGAACTTCAGTGGCGCCAAGCTGAAGGCCCTGGCCGCCGGGGCCCGGATCCGGCCGGAAGTGCTTCAGATCGAGCGCCATCCGTTGCTGCAGCAGAACGCTTTGCTGGCCTGGTGCCGCGAGAACGGGGTGGTGGTCACCGGCTACGGGCCGCTGGGCTCCAGTGGTGCCAACCGGCCGCCGCTGGTGCTGCAGCACCCGCAGGTGGTGGCGCTGGCGGGGCAGCGGGGGCTCACGCCGGCCCAGCTGCTGCTGGCCTGGGGGATCGGCTGCGGCACCGCCGTGATCCCCAAATCCATGCAGCCGGCGCGGCTGGCCGAAAACCTGGCCGCCGCAGGAGAGACGCTTCATAGAGAGCTGATGGCCCGCCTGACGGCGCTGGATGAGGGGCGGCGGCTGATCGATGGGAGCTTCTGGTGCCTGGAGGGGGGCTCTTACACGCTGGAGAGCCTCTGGGATGGGGAGCTGGTGCCGGGGGGCTGAGGTGCTGCTCGGGGTGGAGGGGGCAGACGATCGCGACGGCCACCCCTAAATTGGCCGAGTTGGCCAGAGTGACCGGAGTGCCGTCCAGGCGAATTTGCTGGAGGCCAAAAACCAGCTCTCTAGGCTGGTGAAGGCGGCTTTGGCCGGCGAAGAGGTGATCATCGTCAGCCACGGGCAGCCGCGGGTGCGGCTGGTCCCCTGCAGCGAGTCGCCCGGTCTGCGCCACTGCGGGGCCCTCAGCGGGGGGATCAAGGAGAAGGAACGCTCGTTGATCGAAGCGGCCTTCAGCGTCGAGGCCGACCATGCTGCGCAGCAGTTGATGGAAGGTTGATTCAGCACCGATGCGTCTGCTGCTCGATACCCAGATCCTGATCTGGTGGTTGCTCGATAATCCGCGCCTGGGCAGCCCACCCGCGCGTTGATGGCCAGCTATCCCTGCCTGGTGTCGGTGATCAGCGATGCCCACGTGATCGAAACTGGCCAGCTGCCGGCCATCCACGAAGACCCCTTCGATCGCCTGTTGATCGCCCAGGCCCGCATGGAGGGGCTGATGGCCGTTTCCGCCGATGCCCACTGGCCCGCCTACGACCTGCACTTGCACAGGGCCTGAACCAGGCTCCACCCCGTTCCCGCCGAGGATGGGCCGATGCACTGGATCCGCTTCACCCTGGCCGCCCTCGGGGCGCTGCTGCTCGTGCTGGCCCCCGGCGCCGAGCTGGGTCTGGCGGCACTGCCGCTGCCGCAGGAGCCGCTGGCCTGCCTGGGCGAGACCCGCTCGCTGATCGTGTCGAACGGCATGCCCTACACGCCGGTGCGGGTGCAGGGGCACACGGGCTTCTTCGTGGTGGACCTGGGGGCCGATGGCAGCGCCATCTCGCCAGGCACGTTTCTGAAGGAGGCTGCGGGAAAGGTGGCGATTGGTGCGGGGAGCGGCGGTGGGGAAGGCGCGGCGGGTGCAGGGGGTGCGGCTGGACCGGTGCCGCAGCCAGGCAGCTCCGACCGCTTCGCGGGGGTGGACTTCTTCGGCCCGTGGGCGCCGCTGAGGCTGAGCGTGCAGGACCACAGCGGCATCCGCGGCCCGCTGCCCCAGGCGGGGCTGATCGGCACCGACTTGCTCAGCGC
>BJHE01000186.1 GCA_014191755.1 Cyanobium sp. | reverse complement strand
TGCAGAACACCACGGCGGTGCTGATGGAAGCGCAGAGCTCGCCGCTGCCGCTGCGCACCGGTGACAGCAGCCCCTGCTTCACCACCAGCCTGGCCGACACCTCCTGCAGCGGCGCCCGGCTGGCGCCCAAGCTCAGCTCCTACGGCTACGGCGTTTTCGGGGTCGATCCCTACGGCCGGGCCTCCTACAGCGGCGGCGGTGCCGCCAGCGAGCCGGGCGACACGGTGCGGGGGCTCTGGTGAGCGGCTGCGGAGCTGCGGGCCCGGTTCACCGCAGCGATCTGAGGGAATGATGAGCCACCGGAACGAAGAAGGCGCTGCCGGTTGAGAACTCCAGAGCTGGATCCGCCGCTGACGCTGGTCTGTAGCGACCGTCATGTACAGATGGAGGGCTACCCGATCGAGCAGGGGGCGGAGATTGAGATCTCGCTGCTGACGCCGGGCAGCCGGGGATGTGCCACCAGGTCGAATCAGGCCAGTCCAGCCCCGTGCAGCAGCAGGTCTAATCCCAAGGCCGTCATAACCAGCCGCCTGGCCATCGAGTTGATGCTCCAGGCGGAACGGATCAGGCGGCGAACAGCCATGAACTGAGGGGGAATCATCAGCTCAGCTCGCTGGCGATCGGCCGCACCTGATCGGCCGGAACACTGAAGGTGGGTAAGCGCCGCTCGCGGAGGGGAAAGCGGCGCAGCCAGACGCAGTCGCTGAAGTCGTCCACGTTGACCACCTGATAGGTGGCGTCGGGGCTGGCGTCCCCAGCAGTGGTGTAATTCCCCGACCCCGGGTGGGCAGGCCCGTTTCCCTGGTTCGAGTTCCACCTCAACCAGACGAACCATGCCCAAAAGTCATTTGTCGATGCAGACCGGCGAGCGCATCGCCAGCAAGGCGGCCTTCGCCAACAAGGAACACCTGCCGCAACTCGACTGAGTAGACGAGAAAAGCTTGCTACAGTGAATTAACTCGCCAGGAATGGCGGCTCAGACTCCTTGTCATGCCCATCCAGCGTCTGATGAGCGACGAAGCCCTCCTCCATGAGCTGGGGCATCGCATCGCCCGCCTGCGCCTGGACCGGAACCTTAGCCAGGCCCAGCTGGCCGAACAGGCCGGCATCTCCAAGCGAACCCTGGAGCGGCTGGAGGCTGGTGCCGCCGCCACCCAGCTCTCGCTGTTTCTGAGGGTGCTAAGGCAGCTGGATCTTCTAGAGCGGCTGGAGCTGCTGCTTCCCGAGCCCCAGCCCTCACCGCTGGCCCTGCTGGAGCAGCAGCAGCAAGCCACGCGCAAGCGCGCCAGCCGCCGCCGCATCGCCAAACCGGCCAGCTCCTGGAGCTGGGGGCAGCCATGACCGTTGCGGCCGTTGAACTCTGGGGTACACGCATCGGCGCTGTGGCTCTCACCGATTCCACCGGTGTCGCCGCCTTCGAATATGAACCCGCGTTCCTGGCCAGTGGCATCCAGTTGGCTCCCCTCACGATGCCGCTGGAAGAGCGGGTCTACAGCTTTCCTGAATTGCCCCGCCGCACCTTTCGTGGCCTACCGGGGCTCCTGGCCGATTCCTTACCCGATCGCTTCGGCAACAACCTCATCAACGCCTGGCTGGCCCGCCAGGGCCGCACACCGGAGAGCTTCGATGCCGTGGAGCGCCTCTGCTACACCGGCCAGCGGGGCATGGGCGCCCTGGAATTCAAGCCCGCCCAGGGGCCCAACGCCGAGACCAGCAAGCCCATCCAGATCTCCGAACTCGTGACCCTGGCGTCTGAAATCCTGTCGCGGCAGCAGGGGCTGGCCGCTTCCTTCCAGGACCCCGAGCAGGAGCAAGCCCTGCAGACGATCCTGAGGGTGGGCACCTCCGCCGGGGGCGCCAGGGCCAAGGCGTTGATCGCCTGGAACCCCAGCACCGCTGAGGTGCGCTCCGGCCAGCTGGAGGCTCCGGCGGGATTCAGCCACTGGTTGCTGAAGTTCGATGGCGTGTGTCAACCGACAGCGAAAACTGAGCCACTTCCGACACTGAAAACTGAGCCACCCCCGAACCGGTCTGAGGCGTCGTTTCCGGAGTGGTTCCGCCTTGGCTGCGCCGGCGGTGCCTCTGCTTGCTCATGGTTTTCTGATTG
>BJHE01000185.1 GCA_014191755.1 Cyanobium sp. | reverse complement strand
GCTGCCGTATCAGGCGGCGTTCTCCGCGATCTGCGAACCCTTGGTGGAATGACTGGAAACCATGGACACCTCCTCCGTTTGGATGATGCCAGCCGGTGTCGTATTCGGAATCTCCTCAGGGAGGAGATCCCACGCCACTGCTGACGGAACACAGAAATCCTAACCAGGATCGCCCCGGCGACGGGCAGTCCATCCCGGGGTCAGCATGAGTTGGTGCACCCGGACCCTCCCCTCGTTCTTCCTTGTCCGATCGATCCCACAGGATCCCGGCGGATTCCGGCGCGACTTCCGGGGCCTGGCCCTGCGGACCCACCCCAGCGACGGGCCACCGGGCCGGCTGCTGGCGATCTGCCTGGCCGCGGCGAGCGGCTTCTGGGGCCTGACCGTCCTGCGGCATGCCCTGCGGCAGAGCAATTCCTTCGACCTGGGCCTCTTCGACCAGTGGGTCTGGCTGATCAGCCGGGGGCTGGCGCTGGTGAGCAGTCAGTCGGCCGATCTGCCTCTGCTCAACGACCACGGCGCCTGGCTGCTCTACGGACTGGCACCGCTTGATGCGTTGCTGCCGACCGTGCAGTGGCTGTTGGCGCTCTAGGCCCTCAGCCTGGCCTTCACCGCCGTGCCGCTCTGGATCCTGCCGGGATGCCGGGCTGCCCCAAGGGCTCCGCTGGACGGTGTGCGGGCTGTGGTGGCTGTAGCCAGTGGTGTTCAACACCAACCTCTTCGATTTCCACCCGGAGGTGCTGGCCATGCCGCTGCTGGTGGCCCTGCTGATCGCTGGTCGGCGCCTGTGGATCGGGGCCTAGGCCGGGTTGATCCTGCTGATCCTCGGCTGCCGTGATGGTCTGGCCCTAGTGATCCTGGGCCTGGCCCTCGAGCAGCTGCTGCGCCGCCGCTGGTGGCTGGCAGGCCTGGGGCTGTCCCTGGGCTGGCTGGCCCTGCTGAGCGGCTGGCTTTATCCGCTCCTAACCGCACACTATCCGGGCATGAATGCCGGAACCTCCCGCTACAGCTATCTGGGCGATTCGATCGGTGCGATCGCCCTGGGGCTCATCCAGCAGCCGCAGCGGATCCTGGACCATGTCGACTGAGCGGGGGCGGTGGTGTACGTGTTGCTGCTGGCCCTGCCACTGCTCCCCTTCTGGCGCCGAGCCTCTCTGCCCGTCCTGCTGGCGGGACTACCCCTGATTGTGGTGAACATCCTCTCGGAGAGCGGCGCCCAGCGCTCCTTGGTGCACCACTACAGCCTGCCCCTGGCGGTGATCGGCGTGGTGGGAGCCCTCGATGGGCTGGCCAGCGAAGGAGAGCGGCGGGTGCCCTGGCGCCGGATCGCCTGGGCGGCCCTGGCGAAACCCTGGTTCTTCACTGGGCCCTACCTGGGCCGGTTGGCCCTGGTTCCTGAGAGCCGCAGCGCCCTCGAGCTGGTGAGGCCCGGCGATGCGGTAGCCACCACCAGCTATTTGGCGCTCCATCAGAGCGGGCGGCGGATGGTGCGGTTCCCGGCTGCTTCGGATCGCGACCTGGAGACGCTCGAACGGCGGCGGGGCATCAACCTGCTGCTCCTCCATCCACAAATACCGGGCTGGGCCTCCGAGGGCGAGCTGCAGCGCAACCTGCTGGAGCAAGCCCGCCGCCGGGGCTGGAGCTGCCGAAGCTGGCCGCGGGATCTGCAGCTGTGCCGCCGCCTGGCCTGAGGGGCCACGTCGGGTCGGAGCTCAAGAACCGCGGCTGCCGGCACCATTGTGATCTCAGCTCCAATCAACGACAAACGAGCGAACTGGAGCGGGTCTGGATGAACCGGATAGACCTGGAGCCAACGAATGGGCCGGACAGCTCTGCATCGCCAGCCTGCATCGCCCAGGCAGCGAGGCGGCATCGCCAAAATCAGCATGAGTGATGCCACGCCATAAAAAAAGCGCCCCGCAAGGAGCGCTTACAACTGAACAACTGAGTTCGAGATCAGAGAGCGTTGCCGCGGGGCAGAACCTCTTCAGGGAAGACGAAGTTTTCGTGAGGCTGGTCGGCCGGGGCCATCCAAGCGCGCAGACCTTCATTCAGGAGAATGTTCTTGGTGTAGAAGGTCTCGAATTCTGGATCCTCAGCGGCGCGAATTTCCTGGGACACGAAGTCAT
>BJHE01000184.1 GCA_014191755.1 Cyanobium sp. | reverse complement strand
GTCCCGGGGTCCAGGGTTCCCCTGAGGCTGCCCAGATGCCGCTCAGCCAGACGCAGCAACAGCAACGCGTCTTCAGCCGGCGACATGCAGCTCCTTCCCCTCGCGCAGGGCCCGCGCCACCACATGCCAGCGGGAGCCCGCCAGTCGCTGGGCATCCTCTTCTCCCACCACCACCAGATCTACCCCCACCGACAAGGGCAGGGGGCGCAGCGCCGCCCGCAGCGAACGCAACGCCTGTTGCCGTTCCTGCGGGGTGAGCGTGGCCTGGGGCATCACCACCAGCAGATCGATGTCGGAATCGGGCCGCCCATCCCCCCGAGCCCGGGAGCCAAACAGCAGCACTCGCCCTGGCCTGGGTTCAACCCCGGCCAGGGCGGCAGTCACCGCCTCCAGGTCGGCGTCGATGGTGGGGGCTGGGATCGCCATCTCTGCAGGGTAGGGCGATCCTTGGGGTCTGAGCCCATAGGGATTCAGCAGGGCTACCTCTCGAAATCAGCAGCAAGCCCCACATCGGGCATGGAAGCCAGCAGTTCCGCCAGGTTGCGCCGTGAAGGGCTCATCAACGCCGCCGTCAGGATGGCCCGATGCTCCGCTTCAGCACTGCGGCCATGGGCTACGGCCCGATTCTGTAGGGCCTGCACGATCCATCATCGACGCCAGGCACCAATAACTCAGCCATAAACTCATATCCAGGTTGCAATTAGTTATAGCGGGGCTCCTAAGGCAATGTCGGCCAGGTCTCCATCAAAGCCAGGATCGCTCACCCCCCCAGTTCGGCGATCCGGTGCAGCATGGCCTCCATGCGATACAGGCGGGCTTCGATAGCGGCCAGGCCAGAGGGGATGACCACTGCCTTGGCTGCTGCCTTCGCAGCCAGCTGGGCCTCACCCCCACGGAGCCGCTGGATCAAGGCTGCCTTGGTGAGGCCTCCCGCAACATCTGCGCATCGGCCTGGGCCAGCTCCCGCAGGTTGGCCCGCAGCGCCTGCGTGGTTCGAGCATTCTCACCTGGGATGAAGGTATGCAGAAACTGCATAGTCCTGGGGGCCGCCAGCTCATCAGAGCGTTGGTTGTGGCAGCTCTCCATTCACTTCGAATTGCTGGCGCCGGAAATGATGCACCGTGTTGTCATCCAAGCAACGGATCGAGACGTCCTGGCCGTTGGCTTCCAGCTGCACCTCCACCTGATCAAACGGTGTGCTGGTGAATACACAGCAACTGAAGGCTCCCACCTGAACCACATCCTCAACGCTGCGCGCCGAGTGGTATTCAAAGGCCTCAATTCCAGCTTCGCGCATTTGCTGGCCGATGCCCTGGCAGAAATGACTGTCCACAGGATCACGCAACCTGGCCTGAAGTTCTCTGCCGCCATGCTCCTGCAATTTCAGGCCCCTTGCGCTGCGCACCTGCACGTGGAAGATGGCCTTGCGCATCGCGGTGCTGCGGGGAAAGGGCCGCTCAGGCCCATCTTGAAACACCAGTTCGTAGTACGCCCCCTCCAGCAGACAGCCGAATCGGCTGCGGGATCCATAGAACAACCCCCGCTCCCAGCGTGTGGCAAACCGCGATCCGTGGCGCTTCCGATAGCGAAAGGGAGTGAGCAGCAGGCGATGCCGCACCGCGCACTCCTTGGCGCTGGGAAGCTCTGGCTTGCTGGCCTCCAGAAAGTCCTCCAGCCAGGCCTGCTCATCCAGGCTGTCCGTCGTCCGGCGGGTGGCCTGAGCGCCCTGTTGTTCCACCAGCCGCAGCACCACCCCATCCAGCCGGGCGAGAGCCTTGAGATCCACAGCGGTTCTTTGGCTCACGGCCGGCCACGCATGGCATCGAGGTATTGCACCAGCTCCACCAGCTGCTCCGGATCCTGCAGCTGCTCCCGCGGCAGGCCTCCCGTGTGGCGGTTGGCTGTGTTCACCCAGTGCCGCATCAATTCGGTGTCGTCGCCCACCAGGGCCGAGAGGCTGCGATGCAGGCGCAGCACCAGGGCAATCATCCGCTGGGTGTGCAGATCGATGCGACTCTGCGCCCGTGCCTGCTCGAAAAAGGTGCGACTCTTGCCGATCGCCTGGGCCGTCTCCTGGGCCGACAGCCCCAGTTCCTCCCCAGCGCGCTGCAGCGCCTTGCGCAGCACCAG
>BJHE01000183.1 GCA_014191755.1 Cyanobium sp. | reverse complement strand
TGCTGCTGGCGGTGGTGGTGCGGCGCTCCCTGCCGTTTGAGGCGTGAGGGGCTTGCTTGCGAGCAGTTCGGGGCCACGATCGGCACTAACGGCCACGGCCTGCTTGGCCGCAGTGCTGGTTTACCTGCAGCCCCCCACGCCATGGCTGCGGCGGGGGGTGGTGCATGTGGCACCTGATGGCCTCGACGTCTGGCCAGGCAGCACAAGAGCGTTGGCTGTGCGCACGATCCAGCGAGGAGTGGACATGGCTACCGCCGGTGAAACGGTGCTGATCTGGCCTGGGGTCTATCGCGAAACCATCCGACTGCGGCGCGCCGGAAGCCCGGGACGGCCTCTGATCTTGAAGGCGGCATTGCCCGGTACCGCGCTGATCTCCGGCACCGCAGAGCCCGCGCTGACCCGCTCCTGGCGCTGGATTCCCCTAGGGAGGCGCACCTTTGGGACCAGGGTCCCGTGGCGGGTGGATGGCCTTCGCGTGGATGGGGTGATGGCCTTTCGGGCCGGATCGCCATCCCAGTTCGACGACGTCTGCCAGCGGCCGGGAGCCTGGCCCACATTTCAGATGACCAAGGGCGAGCAGCTCCGACTCTGCCTCCCGGATGGCAGTTCCCCCAGCCAGCATCGGCTGGAGGTTAATCGGGAGGTTCCGGCTCGCCTGCGTGCAGGGGGGCACCAGGTGGCCAGCCTCTGGGTTGAGGCGCCTCACGTGGAGATCCGTGATCTGAGCTTCGATTTCCCTGTGACGGCCGCGATCCAGCTGTGGAACACCAGCCATGTTCGGATCGTGGGCAACCTGTTTAGCGGTGCCGACGTGGCGATCAAACAATCCTCGGGCCTGCGTCCGGTCAAGGATGTGCTGGTGGAACACAACCTGAGCCATTGCTACCCCCTGTACGAATGGCGTCACCACGGTTGGCTCACCTGGAAGGAGGTCTATCCCTATTCCAATTGCTCGCTTACCTGGATGGGCGGCCGCGACATTTTGGTGCGTAGCAACATCATCACCCAGGCTGGAGATGGCATCAAGCTTTCTCCCGTCGGCGGGCACAATCGCATCGAAGCCAACTTGATCGCCTACACCACCGATGATGGGATCGAATTCGACGGGCCGGCCATCGATCTTGATGTACGCAACAATCTGTTTGTGGATCCCTGGGACAGCCTCGGCATCAGCCCCGTCCGGCAGGGACCGTTGCGGATCAGCGGCAACGTGTTTCTCCATTCCAGGCAGGAGCCTGCCCATGACAACGGCGTTATGTTGAAGCTGTTGGGTGGGCCGAGCCATCGCGTGCGTGTCGACCACAACCTGTTCGTGGGCCTTCAGTTGGGCTGGAGCGTGGCTGATTCACCGCTCAGCGACTTCCACATGCACGACAACCTGCTGTTCACCGTTAAGCGGGTCGAGGAGGGCCTCCATGAGCTGCCTCGGATGGGCTGGCGCGACAACAGGGTCGTCAGGTTCCCCTGGATGGCCTGGCCGAGGCCGGAGCAGGGCCCCGCAGGCCTGGCCCAGGTGCTCGGCCGTCCTTCCACGCCCATGCGGCTGCCTGGGCTGGTGCCCCTGGCGATCAAGCGCCCGGGGCCATTCTGGTATCGGCCAGGGCAGGAGCCAGCCACCCGGGCATTGCTGCCGCTCCTGGGGGCAGGCTGGATAGCGCTGCCATGATCCGTTCCGCGCGGTTCGCTCGTCTGCTGGCAGGCGCGGCAGGCATTCCGGTGGCCCTGGTCACTTCGTTGGTCGTTTTCAGGCTGGTGCGCCATTTCAGCGTGGACATGCCGATCGAGCCGGGGGAGTTCAGCGGCTGGGGTGTGCGTTGGGGACTACTCCTGGCGATCCTGCTCACCTCCGCGGCATCCTGGGGGGAACGGAGGCCGGCATCTCCCCATCAGCTGCTTGTCAGTCAGGGGCTGGCGGCCTTGCTGCTGCTGGCCCTGCTGGTGCTGGCAGCTTGTCTCACCACCATCGCGGTAAACCTGGGCCTGCTGGGTCAGGGCTGGACGCTCTCCAGTCGCAGCGGCATGGCCGTGCGCCTGGCGGCGGAGATTGGCCTGCACTGGCTGGGTCTGCCGGTGGCTGTTGGGATTGGCCTGCGGCTGCTGGCTCTGCGGCGCCCAGCCTTGCGATGAACGGCATGCCGCGATGAAC
>BJHE01000182.1 GCA_014191755.1 Cyanobium sp. | reverse complement strand
ATGACTTCGTGTCCCAGGAAATTCGCGCCGCTGAGGATCCAGAATTCGAGACCTTCTACACCAAGAACATTCTCCTGAATGAAGGTCTGCGCGCTTGGATGGCCCCGGCCGACCAGCCTCACGAAAATTTCGTCTTCCCTGAAGAGGTTCTGCCCCGCGGCAACGCTCTTTGATCCGGAACTGAGTTGTTCAGCTGTAAGCGCTCCCTCCGTGGGGCGCTTTTTTGTTGGTGTGGCATCGCTCACGCTGTTTCTTGGCGATGCCGCCGCGCTGCGTGGGCGATGCAGGCTCGCGATGCCGAGCTGTCCAGCCCGTTCGCTGGCTCCTGTTCTATCCGATTCATCCAGGCCCGCTCCAGTTCGCTCGTCTGTCGTGGATTGGAGCTGAAATCACTACGGTGCCGGCAGCCGCGGCTCTTGAGCTCCGACACGACGTGGCCTCTCAAGCCAGGCGGCGGCACAGCTGCAGACCCCGCGGCCAGCTTCGGCAGCTCCAGCCGCGGCGGCGGGCCTGCTCCAGCAGGCTGCGCTGCAGCTCGCCCTCGGAGGCCCAGCCCGGTACCTGTGGATGAAGGAGCAGCAGGTTGATGCCCCGCCGCCGTTCGAGCGTCTCCAGGTCGCCATCCGAAGCAGCCGGGAACAGCACGATCCGCCGCCCGCTCAGGTGGGGCGCTAGATAGCTGGTGGTGGCTATCGCATCGCCGGGCTTTACCAGCTCAAGGGCGCTGCGGCTCTCAGGAACCATGGCCAGCCGGCCCAGGTAGGGCCCCGTGAAGAACCAGGGTTTCGCCAGGGCCGCCCAGCAGGCCGCCGCCCAGGCGATCCGGCGCCAGGGCACCCGCCGCTCGCCTTCGCTGGCCAGCCCATCGAGGGCTGCCACCACGCCAATCACCGCCAGGGGGAGGCTGTAGTGGTGCACCAGCGAGCGCTGGGCGCCACTTTCCGAGAGGATGTTGACCGCGATCAGAGGTACGCCCGCCAGCAGGATGGGCAGGGAGACCCGGCGCCAGAAGGGGAGCAACGGCAGGGCCAGCAGCAACAGGTACACGGCCGCCCCAGCCCAGTCGACATGGCCCATGATCCGTTGCGGGTGCTGGATGAGCCCCAGGGCGATCGCACCGATCGAGTCGCCCAGATAGCTGTAGCGGGAGGTTCCGGCATTCACGCCGGGATAGCGGGCGGTGAGCAGCGGATAAAGCCAGCCGCTCAGCAGGGCCAGCCAGCCCAGGGACAGCCCCAGCCCCAGGCCTGCCAGCCGCCAGCGTCGCCGCACCGCCTGCTCAAGGGCCAGGCCCAGGGTCACCAGGGCCAGACCATCACGGCAGCCGAGAATCAGCAGGATCAATCCGGCCCAGGCCCCGATCCACTGGCGCCGACCAGCGATCACCAGGACCACCAGCAGCGGCATGGCCAGCACCTCCGGGTGGAAATCGAACAGGTTGGTGTTGAACACCACCGGCTGAAGCCACCACAGCCCGCACACCGTCCAGCGGAGCCCTTGGGGCAGCCCGGCATCCCGGGCCAGGATCCAGAGCGGCACGGCGGTGAAGGCCAGGCTGAGGGCCTGGAGGGCCAGCAGCCACTGCACGGTCGGCAGCAACACATAAAGCGGTGCCAGTCCGTAGAGCAGCCAGGCGCCGTGGTCGGTGAGCAGATGCAGATCGGCCGACTGACTGCTCACCGGCGCCAGCCCCCGGCTGATCAGCCAGACCCACTGGTCGAACAGGCCCAGGTCGAAGGAATTGCTCTGCAGCAGGGCATGCCGCAGGGCGGCCAGGCCCCAGAAGCCGCTCGCCACGGCCAGGCAGATCGCCAGCAGCCGCTCCGGTGGCCCGCCGCTGGGGTGGGTCCGCAGGGCCGGGCCCCCCACGGAAGGTGCGCCGGAATCCTCCGGGTGCCTATGGGATCGATCGGACAAGGAAGAACGGGGGAGGGCCCCGGTGCACCAACTCATGCTGACCCGCGATGGACTACCTGTCGCGGGGCGCTCCTGGTTAGGCTTGCGCTGTTCCGTCAGCAGTGGCGTGGGGTCTCCTCCCTGAGGAGATTCCGAATACGACACCGGCTGGCATCATCCAAACGGAGGAGGTGTCCATGGTTTCCAGTCATTCCACCAAGGGTTCGCAGATCGCGGAGAACGCCGCCTGATACGGCAGC
>BJHE01000181.1 GCA_014191755.1 Cyanobium sp. | reverse complement strand
CTGAGCACGTAGCGCACCCGGCGACCCGGCTCCGGGATCGGCCGGTTCAGCAGGCTGGGCAGCAGCGCACGCAGTTCGCGGGCACAGCGGTAGTAAAGGCCGAGGCCATCGCCGCAGACCACGAGATCAGTGATGGCCTGCTGTTCGATCACACTGCGCTGGCCGATCAGCCACTGGTTGTTGCACAGGCAGAGCTCCCAGGGGCCTGCGGGCAACGCGGCTTCCCTGCGGATCAGGGCGAGCCGGCCGTACCGGTGGGGATCGCTGCGCCGCAGCAGCATGAACCAGCGCTCGATCACAGCCTGCAGGCCTGCCAGCGCCACTGCGTCGCGGGTGAGCACGCCGGTGATCAGCACGGCGATCCGGGGGGGCTCGCCGCCGCCGGCGCGGAACTCCTCGAGGGCCTCGAGCGCGGCCAGCTGATGCACCAGATGGATCAGCCCGCCGCTCAGAACCAGGACTCGGGGGCCCGCGTGCAGCTCGCTCAAGACTCGCCGCCCGGCAGGGGCTCGATCGGCGCCAGGCGGGGATCCAGAATTTTGGGTCCCATCCCCTCAAACTTCACCGCCAGGGAGAGCCTTTCCCCGGAGCCGAAGAGGTGAGTGATCGTACCGACTCCGAAACTGGCATGCCGCACCGGATCGCCCACGGCCCAGGGTCGGGCGGGAGCGCGGCGCCGCACGGCGTTGGCGGGGCGGGCCGCTTCTCCCCCGGCCGCCACCCGCCGGCTGTCGTCCCGATCGACGCGGGTGAGCCGCTCCAGCCGCTGTTCGCGGCGAATGGCCGCCCCGCCGCTTTGGGGAAGGTCTCCCTGGAGTAGCTCGGCGGGCAGCTCGGAGAGAAACACCGAGGGCACGGCCGGTTCGCGCATGCCGCCCCACAGCCGCCGTTCGCTGGCATGGCTGAGGAACAGGCGCTCCTTGGCACGGGTGAGGCCCACGTAACAGAGGCGGCGTTCCTCTTCCAGCGCGGCGGGATCCTCCAGGGAGCGGTAGCTGGGGAACAATCCCTGCTCCAATCCCACCAGGAAGACCACCGGAAATTCCAGTCCCTTGCTGGCATGGAGGGTCATCAGGGTGACCCGGTCGGCGGCGGTGTCCTTGCTGTCGGCATCACTGGCCAGGGCGGCGCTGGCCAGGAAGCCCTCCAGGGAGCCCTCCTCGTTTTCCTCCTGGTATTGCAAAGCGGCATTGACCAGCTCCTGGAGGTTGCGGCGGCGTTCCTCGGCTTCGTCGCTGGCCTCGGCGATCAGCTCGGCCACGTAACCGCTCTGCTCCATCACCCGTTGCACCAGCTCGGAGGGGGGTGAATTCTGGGCGCGGCGGGCCAGATCATTGATCAGTTCAGCGAACTGCAGCAGACCCTTGGCCGACCGCCCGCCGAGGGAGCGCACCGCCTCGGCATCGCTGACCACCTCCCAGAGGGGCAGGCCCAGCTGGGCGGCGGCATCGCTGAGGCGCTCGACGGTGGTCTTGCCGATGCCGCGGCGGGGCACATTCAGCACCCGCAACAGGCTGACGCTGTCGGCGGGATTGACCAGCAGGCGCAGGTAGGCCAGCACATCTTTGATTTCACGGCGGTCGTAGAAGCGCAGGCCGCCCACCACCAGGTAGGGGATGCCCCAGCGCACCAGGGATTCCTCCAGGGCCCGGCTCTGGGCATTGGTGCGATAGAGCACCGCCATATCGCCCCAGCGCAGATCCGGGTGGGCGGCGTCCAACATCCGCATGCGATGGACCACCGCTTCGGCTTCGGCGATTTCGTCATCACAACGGATCAGGTGGATCGGTTCGCCCTCGCCGCGGGTGGGCCGCAGCACCTTGTCGATGCGCTCGCTGTTGTGGGCGATCAGGGCGTTGGCGGCCTCCAGGATCGTGGCGGTGGAGCGGTAGTTCTCCTCAAGCTTCACCATCGTGGCCGTGGTTTCATCGGCGGCCCCATCGCCGAAATCCTTCTGGAAGCCCATCAAAATGGTGAAATCCGCTGCCCGGAAGCTGTAGATGCTCTGGTCGGCGTCGCCGACCACAAACACCGAGCGCTCGCCCCATCCTTCAAATTTCTCGGGGTCCTGGCCATCGGTGACCAGCAACTTGATCAGGTCGTACTGGGTGCGGTTGGTGTCCTGGTATTCGTCCACGAGCACGTGGCGAAAGCGGCGATGCCAGTAATGGCGGACCTG
>BJHE01000180.1 GCA_014191755.1 Cyanobium sp. | reverse complement strand
CGCTGCGACACCATCCCCTGGGAGGTGCCCTGAGGCTTCAAGCGTCGGCTGCCCCGGCTGGAGGGCGGGGAGGAGGCATGGCCGCAATGGGATGGGGACCCCCACGGGCCTGAACAGGTGGATGGAATTGAGGGGTCCCATTCGGGACCCTGATAAGCTCTCATAGCCCCTGGAGAGGTGGCTGAGTGGTTGAAAGCGGCTCCCTGCTAAGGAGTTACAGGAGGCAACTTCTGTCGAGGGTTCGAATCCCTCCCTCTCCGTTTCAGCACTGTGTTGAACATCGGGCCATCGCCATGAAGGGTTTCCCCCCTCATGGCCAAGACATACCTACTTAAGGGCGCCGTGGCAGAGGCCCCTCTGGGTCAGGAGCGGCGCTGATGCTCCAACAGGCTCGCAGCGATGGCTGGAAGCAGCTCGGTGTCCTTTGCACAGGCAGGACCTTCGCTGAAGACCACAAGCAGGGAGGGGTCCACCCCATCGACCTCCACATAGGCCGCATCGTGGCGGGCCTGGCTCATCCAGCCGGCCTTGCTCCAGAGCCGCGCACCCTCGGGCAATCCCTCCCCCAAAAAGCCATCCACCTGGTTCTCCGGATCGGCCGCCCGCAGGGCCGGATCCAGGGATCGCCAAAGCAGCTGACGCATCCGCTCGCAGGCCGGGGGCGAGACAATGGCTCCGGCGATCACCGCCTGGAGCAGGCGGGCCGTTCCATCGGTGCTGAGCCGGTTGCGGTTGTCGAGCGCGGTTCCGTAGAACCGGCGTTCTCGACCGTAGGGTCCGTCGCTCCAGGTTTTCTGGCAGGCGTTGGATCCTTGCCATTCCGGCCAGCCCAGGGAACCAAGCCACGTGTTCACCAGCCGGCGTTGGCTGGCCCAGCCGGCCAGGCGCTCCGGGGGGAGCGGCGGACCGCTGCGGGTTCCGCTCAGCAGGTCGACGACCAGAGAGGTGGCGTCGTTGCTGGAATCCCGCACCATGTCGGCGAGAGCCCTTCTCAACTCCGGGTCCTCCTCGATCAGGCGCCGCTGTAACCAGGCCTCCGCCGCCACCAGGTACACCAGCTTCACCACACTGGCCGGGTAGCGCTGCCGCTCCCCTCCCCAACCGGCACCGGCCACCGGCAGGGCCTCGAAGGCCTCTCCACTGGGGCTGGCGGCCCGATCGAGCAATGACTGGGGGTAGCGGAGCCAGGTGATCGAGAGCTCATCCGCCAGGCCTGGCCTTCCCTGGCTCGCCAGGTGGTCGACCAGGTGGGCCAGGGTCTCGCCCATGGCCGGATCCAGGTTGTAGAACGCCATCGTCCCAGGCCGACGTAATGGCGACATTAGGCAGCCCTGTGCCCGATTCCTTCAGCCCGGGCACCCTTTGGTGCCTGCGGCACTCCCTCGATGCCTACAGCCGTACCAGGGGACACGGCCTGGCCACCCAGGTGGCGGCGGGTCGCCATCTGAGGGTGCTGGATCGCCATGGTTCGCGTCTGCGCGTTCGCCTGCTGGAGGATGGCTACCCCTGTTGGCTGGAGCCGCAGGAGCTGGCTGCAGCGGCCTTGCCCGCCGGTCTCCCACGGCTTCCCCGCCTCGATCGCGTCACCATTGCCGCCCGGCTGGATGCGGTGCTGGCCTTTGCCGAAGAGGCCCGTCAGCGGCCGAACCACTACCTCTGGGGGGGCACCCTGGGCCCGGATTTTGATTGCTCCGGTCTGGTTCAGGCCGCCCATGCCGCCGCGGGCATCTGGCTGCCCCGTGATGCCTACCTCCAGGAGCGCTTTTGCCGGCCGGTGGCCGTGCAGGTTGGGGAAACGCGCTTGCTGGAGCCTGGCGACCTGATCTTCTTCGGCACCCAACGGCGCTGCACCCATGTGGGCCTGCATCTGGGCGGCGGCCGTTACCTCCACAGTTCGGGCAGCGACCACGGCCGCAACGGCATCGGCATCGATGATCTCAATCCCCGCAACAGTGACCCGGTGGCTAGCCATTACCGGGCCGAGCTGCGGGGTGCCGGCCGGGTGATGCACAGCCACGACGGCAGTCCCCTCCCGCCCTGAGCGACTGACGTTCCGTCTGGAGGCCCATGGGCCGGCAACGGGCTTGAGTACGGTGGCGTCCCTAGCCTCCCTGCAGCGCGGCCATGGCTGAGTCAGCCGCTCCGACCAGCTTGACCGGGGCTCTGCCCCGAGGTCCGCCGGTTCCGCCCGAGTCCCCGTC
>BJHE01000179.1 GCA_014191755.1 Cyanobium sp. | reverse complement strand
GCAGGGCCTCGCTCTGTTCGATCAGCCGGCTTGCCATGGTGAGCACCTCCCGAAGGCTGGCGTGCAGAGCCTGGCTGGCCCTGCTGTTGTCGGGTTGCCAGGGCCCCTGGGGTTCGAGCCGTTCCCGCCAGCTCTCCGGCAGGGATCGCTGCTCCGCCATGGCCATCGCCACCCGGTGCAACCGCTTTCGCTCCAGGTGGAGCATCACCAGGCTGCAGCTACCGCTCTCAAGGCGCCATGCCGCCCCTGGAAGGATCAGCAGGTCCTGATTGGAGCAGGACAGCTGGCGGTCCCCCTGCTCCACATTGAGGCTGCCGGCGTAGATCACAACGGCTGTCAGATCGGCCTGCATGTTGATCGCCAGCCGCATCGGCGCCAACACCGATGCATGACTTGCGAGGGAGCCAATGCAGGGATTGTCGTGGTGGTGCCACCAGGGTTGACTGTTGTCTGCGGCCGCGATCGAGGCAATCGGAAGAATAGATTGAAGCGAAGCTTTGCTTTGCTCCAGGCTATTCGTGAGGCGCAGTCGGTGCTGGAAAGGGTTCTGCAGTGGCGGTTGGCCTTGCATCGGATCCAGCGCGACCCTTTAACCTTAGGACTCAGGGAAGCCCATCAATCTCTGAGGGCATTTTCCAGGATGTAAGCGGCCAGGTTGGAAAGGGAGCGGCCCTCTTCATCGCTGCGATCTGCCAGGGCCAAATGGGTGCTGTGGGGCACGGTGATCGTAATCCGCACGGGTTTGCGGAAGCTGACTTGCAGGCTGGGCGAGTGCATCGTTCTTGTATCCACGTGATGAAGATAACTTAGTCTTCTCGCCGTGCAGATTGCGGCCCTCTTCAGGGGATCTGCCTGTATGTGCGCCATCCTGACCCTCTTGCGCGATCGGGAGTCGGCGGAGATGGCGAGGGATGGTTTAACCTAAAAATTGGCCTTGGTCCGCAGAGTTTTCTGGCGGGCTCGGTGCTGGTAAATTGAGTTGATTGACACCATTGAAATCGCGTCCGTATTGGCTTGATTGGTTGGCCAATCTTCGCTGGGTTGCCGTTAGTTTCGGGTAGTAGTCTTTCCCCAACAGCCCTGGCGGTACGGCACGGTGAAGCAACCGCCTGAACAGGCTTCGTCCTTCCGATCCGAGCCCGATCCCTCCGGGAGCGGAGATCCCCAGCCTTCCGATGCGGTGGTGATCCGGCATGTGGTGGGCATCGGCGCCTCGGCGGGCGGGCTGGAGGCCTTGCAGCAGCTGGTGGGCCAGCTGACGCCCACCGGCGCGGTGAGCTACATGGTGGCCCAGCACCTCTCCCCCAACCACCCCAGCCTGATGGTGGACCTCCTGGCCCATGCCACCAACCTGCCGGTGGTGGAGGCGGCCGATGGCGAGCTCCTCGCCGCGGGCGTGATCGTGGTGGGGCCTCCTAACCGGGACCTTCGGGTGGAGGGGGATCGGCTGCGGCTTCTGGATCCTGAGCCCCGCTTCGCCCCCAGCCCCTGCATCGACCGGCTGTTTGAGTCGATTGCCGAGCACTGGGGCGAGAACGGCGTGGCGGTGGTGCTCTCCGGCACCGGCTCCGATGGGGCCCGCGGTCTGCTTTCGGTGCGGGCCTGCGGTGGCCTCACCCTGGTGCAGAGCCCGGAAACGGCCCGCTTCGATGGCATGCCCCGCTCGGCCATCCACCTCGGCGGAGCTGATCTGGTGCTCGATCCGGCCGCGATCGGCCAGTTGCTGGCGAGTCGGGTGGCGGATGGGGGCGAGTGGCTGGCCAGGGATGTGCCAGAGGAAGCCCTTCCCCTGACTCCGATTCTCCAGGGGCTGCGCCAGGTCTGTGGCATCGACTTCAGTCAGTACAAGGATTCGACCCTGCAGCGCCAGCTGCGGCGGCGCATGGCGATCCGCCAGGTGGCGGATCTGGAGGCCTATCGCGAATTGCTGTTCCAGGATCCCCAGGAGCCGGTGGCCCTGGTGCGCAACCTGCTGGTGACGGTGACCTCCTTCTTTCGTGATCCGCCCGCCTTCGATCGGTTGGCGGCGCGGCTGAAGGAGGACCTCGTCCACGGCGGCGATCGGAAATCGCTGCGGGTGTGGGTGCCCGGCTGTGCCACCGGCGAAGAGGCCTACAGCATCGCCATGCTGGTGAGCCAGGTGCTCGGCCACCCAGCCGATCTGGCCAGCCGGCTGCGCATCTTCGCCACTGACCTCGATGAGGCGAGTCTGGCGATCGCCCGCCGGGCTGAGTACCCCCTCTCCGCCGCCCC
>BJHE01000178.1 GCA_014191755.1 Cyanobium sp. | reverse complement strand
GTTGGTGCGGGATCGCCGCCAGCTCTGGGGCTGCGGCTACGGCACCTCGGCTGCGATGCGCCTGCTGCGGCTGGGTTGCCGCGCCCATCGCCTCGCCGCCGGTGTCGCCCGGATCGGCAGCGACCTGCTCCATCACCCCCTGCTGGCGGGTTGCCCCTGGCTGCTGCCCACCCCCCAGCGGTTCCGGGCGGCGGCCAACTGGCTGGAGCTGGTGCGCCAGGGGGTGCTCGATGGCGCCCTGATCTCAGGCCTGGAGCTGGAGGAAGCAGAAGGACTGAACCACCAGGAGCTGGAACTGCTGCCGCTGGGGGATCTCCCCCTGGCCCTCGCGTTCTGCCCCAAGGCGTCGGTGCTGGTGGGTGCTGTCCCAGGCCGGCCGGCCCCAGGGGGGCGAGTGGCGGAGGTGCTGGTGCCCGATCGGGGTGTGGCACCCGGCCTGCGGCGGCTCCTGCGGGAGCTGGGGCTAACGCTGCGCAGCGGCGGCAACAGCCTGCAGACCCCAGACGACTGGATCGGCCGGATCCAGGGCAGCCCCCTGGCTCTGGTGGTGGCCGATCGGGAGGCCGACACCTGGGCCTCCCTGCAGCGCTGGCCCTTGGGCCTGGGTCCCCAGGATTCCCGTCCCAATAGTCCGGTCTGGCTGGCGCTACCGGCCGACTGGCAGGAGCACCCGGTGTTGCGGCACACCGCCCGGGAACTGGGCCGGATCGGCGCCGCGCAACAGCTGGAGGGCTGAAATTATGCGCTCCGTGCATAGATCCAAGACTCGCGGCTCCAAGTGCTTCTGTTGTGCTGCCACATCGCTTCCGCTAGGTGCAGACTGGCCGCAGCGTCCCCTCACCCCCATGCCAGTCCCGCCGCTGCAGGCGGACCACCACCTTCTTGAGGCTGCCCGCTGATGGACGTTTTTTCCTTCCGCGACCGGGTCGTCGAGGACTACGGGCAGTTCAGCCGGAGCTTCACGCAGATCAAGGCGCCTGATCTGCGGGACTTTGTGGATGGCCGTTACGGGGCGGGTGAGTACTGGCCCTCGCCGCTGATCCAGCTCAACCCCAGCTTCGTCGGGGGAGGCAGCATCGGGTCTCTGGTGGAGGAGGGACTGCTGCACCCGGAATGCAGCCGCATCTTCCGCTGGGGCAAGGACAGGGGCGACGGGGTGGAGCTGCTGCTGCACCGCCACCAACGGGAAGCGATCGTGATCGCCCGCGCCGGCGGCAGCCTGGTGGTGATCTCCGGCACGGGCTCCGGCAAGTCGCTGGGTTACATGATCCCGATCATCAATCGGGTGCTGGAGGAACGCGAGCGCGGCGACCGGAGCAAGCGGATCCGGGCGATTGTCATCTACCCGATGAATGCTCTCTGCAATAGCCAGATTGAGGAGCTGCAGAAATACCTGGGCTGGGGTTATCCCGATGGACCCCGTGTCACCTTTGCGCGTTACACCGGCCAGGAAAGCGAGGAAGAACGGGAAAAGATCAAGAATGATCCACCCGACATCCTGCTCACGAACTACGTGATGCTGGAGTACATCCTCACCCGGCAGGATCCGCTGGATCAGAAGGTGATCAGCGATGCCCAGGGTCTGGAGTTCCTGGTGCTGGATGAACTGCACACCTACCGGGGCCGCCAGGGGGCTGATGTGGCCCTGTTGGTGCGCCGAGTGCGCCAGCGGCTGAATGCCGATCTGATCTGCATCGGCACCTCCGCCACGATGGCCTCGGAGGGCACCGCAGCTGAGCGAAATGGCACGGTGGCCCAGGTAGCGAGCAAGTTGTTCGGCACCAGCATCCCGGTGGAGAACATCGTCACCGAGACGCTGGAACGCCTCACCATTGGCGATCTGCCTGATGCCGCTGAACTGAGTTCTGCTCTCGATGCGGATTATTCACCGGAAACCACCGCTGAATGGTCGCCGGATGATCTGCGCCACCACCCCCTGGCCCGCTGGGTGGAATTGCGGCTCGGTCTGGAACGGGAGGATGGCCGCGCGGACGGCAAGTGGGTGCGCTGCCGGCCCCGCACCTTGCAGGACGCCGCCCTGGAGCTCGCTACGGCCAGTGGGCGTCTGGCTGCAGATGCAGACCCCGATTCGGAAGACGGGCAGCGCGTGCGGGAGATAGTGCTCACCTGCCTACGCCAGTTTCTGCTGGCGGCCTATCAGGTGGAGGTGGGACCAAACCGCCGCTTCTTTGCCTTCCGCCTGCACCAGTTTGTCTCGGCCGGCGGTGATGTGCATTCCAGCCTGGAGGCTCCTGGCCGGCGCTACCTGACCCTCAAGGGCCAGAAATACCAACCCAATGCCGGCCGCCAGGCACTGCTTTACCCGGTGGT
>BJHE01000177.1 GCA_014191755.1 Cyanobium sp. | reverse complement strand
GGGGAGATCGTTCCGCATCGGTGTGTATCCGGATGGCCCCAACTTCCTCCTGGTGGCGCCGATTCCGAAACTCAAGGCACGGGCCCTGTATCAAGTGCAGGGGGACTGGATCCGCCGCAGCCTGCGGGAGGAGATCACCGGGCTGCAATTGGCAGAAGCGTTAGTGCTCGGCATCGTGATGGCCTCGGCCGTGGCGATCGCCCTGCGGGAGACCCAGCACCGGCGCAGCCAGCAGCAGTTGCTGGAGGCACGCAACCGCGACCTTGAGATTCAGGTTCAGGAGCGCACCGCGGCGCTGGAAACCGCCCACCGCCGCCTTCAGGAGGAGGTGATGCTGGCCAGCCGCATCCAGCGGGATCTGCTTCTGAGCGAGCGGGAGCTACAGCACCTCACCCCGGGGCTCGATGCCGGCGCCTTGATGGTGCCGAGCAAGGAAGTGGGGGGCGACCTTTACGACTGCATCGCCCTGGGCCGCGATCGCTTCCTGCTCTGCATCGGCGACGTGGCCGGCAAGGGAATGCCCGCAGCCCTGCTGATGAGCACCTGCCTCAGCCTGCTGCGCTCCTATGCCGAGGTGCTTGACTCCCCGGCCGCGATCATGCGCCGCCTCAACCGGCGCCTCTGTCACAACAACGAGGATTGCGCCTTCACCACCCTGCTGCTGGCCACGCTCGAACTGCGCAGTGGCGAACTCCGCTGGTGCAATGGCGGGCACACGCCACTGCTCCTACTGCGCTCCGGTGCCGCGCCGGAACTGCAGCGCCCTGTGCATGGGCCTGCCCTCGGCGTCGTGGATGGCTGCGACTACGGAGAATCCCGCACCAACCTCCGCCAGGGCGATGCCCTGCTGCTTTACACCGACGGGGTGAACGAGACCTTTAATCGAGAGGGGGGGCGCTTCGGGCTGCCACGTCTGTTGGATCGGCTGGGCGAGCAGCCCACCCAGAGCAGCCGCCGTCAAGTGCGCCTGCTGATGCGCGAACTGCGGACATTCGCCGCCGGGGAGGTTCAGCGCGACGACATCACCATGTTGTTGGTGCGGCTTCAGGGAGACGCCCTCCCGATCCAGAGCACCGGATTGGATGCGGATGATGCCACCAACGGCAACCTCCGCCACGATGCGGTCGCTTCTCCCCTGACGCCCCTCCCTCGCGTGGTCGCAGGCCACCTCCTACCAACCCCGGATTCACCCAGTCCGTCCTCCCTTCACCTGGAGGTCGCCAATGACCTCGCTGCCCTTCCGGGGGTGAAAGAACGGGTTGAGACGTTCTGTGGCGATCAAGCATTCGCGCGCTCCCTGCAGCGTCGCCTGATGGTGGTGATCGACGAACTGCTGAACAACACGATCCGCCATGGGTGCGCCCACCTCGGGGAACGGGCCCGCATCAGCCTGGATCTGAGTCTCATCGGCAACGAACTCCACCTGGAATGCCGTGACAACGGCACCCCCCCCTTCAACCCCCTGGAGGCCGCCCCGCCCGATCTGGGCGGTGACCTCGACGACCGTGCCATCGGTGGACTGGGCATCCACCTAGTGCGCAGCCTCAGCTCCCGTTTCGGCTACGCCCTGGAGGATGGCTACAACGTGATCCGGCTCCAGATCGATCTCGGCGCCAGCGCCACGGCGACCTCCTGAGCCCATGGCCCTCGACAACCCCCAAGCCTCCTCCGCTGTTCCGCCAGCAATCGCTCCCCGAAGGACCCTGAGGTCGCCCATCCGCATCGGGCTTGCCGGGCTTGGTCATTTCGGGCGCCAGCATGCCGCCGTCCTCGCCGACCTTGAGGGGGTGGAACTCGCGGCCCTCTGCGATCCGGACCCCGTGGCGCTCGGAGCCCAGCTCCAGGGTCTCGGCTTTGCGGGGCGGCGCTACGACCGATTCGAGGCCCTGATCGCCGATCCCGATCTTGACGCCATCGTGATCGCGACCCCGGAGCCGTTGCACCATCAGCACGCCCTCGCCGCCCTGGCCACCGGTCGGTCGGTGTTCCTGGAGAAGCCCATGGCCACAACGTCTGCTGAGGCCCAGGAGCTGCAGCAGGCAGCAGAGGCTGCTGGGGTGCTTCTGCAGATCGGACTGGTGCTCCGTTATGAGGCGAGCCACAGCCTGCTGCGGCAGGAGATCGCCAGCGGCCGCTTCGGTGAGCTTGTGAGCATCCGCGTGAAGCGCAACTGCTCACGCCCCTGGGCTTCCCTCCACCTCAACCGGGTGCCCACGGTCTACGAAACCCTGATCCACGATCTTGATCTGATGCTGTGGCTATCCGGATCCCGGCCGGAGCAGGTGTTGGCCATGCAGCGGTGTCCCGGCCCCTATGCCCACAGTGAGGCGATGACCGCCCTGAGCCGGCGGCGCTGCGGCA
>BJHE01000176.1 GCA_014191755.1 Cyanobium sp. | reverse complement strand
AGCACCAGTGGCGGCGGCATCGCCACCATCACCGGCATGCGCAACACGGCCCTCAACGTCGGTGCTGATCTGGCCCAGATCGACGCCACCGCAACGGGCTCTGCCAGGCTCAGCTCCCTGGCGGTGGCGGGTGATGCCACGATCACCGCTGCCAGCAGCAGCTACGGCATCCTCAGCGATACTGGCTCGCAAGTTGGCATCACCTTGGCCGACCAGGGGCAGATCGCGGTCCTGGCCAACCAGAAATCCGTGGCCTCCGCCACCTCCGTTGCCGGCCAGGCCAGCAGCAGCCTCAGCGGCAGCAGCGTGGCCATCGACTCGGTGCTGGTCAACCTTGGCGCCACCGGCCAGGTGCGGGTTGAGGCCGTCACCGATCTGCTGAATAGGGCCGAAAGTGTGTCTGGTTCTGCCAATGCCTGATGTTCGAATGCCCAGGCCTCGAATCTGAACTGCTGGGCGGTGTCGAAGCCCTCGCCAGCAGGCCCCTCGCTGAGCTGCTGCTTCAGAACGGCATCCTGCGCAACATGGCCCAGGAGATTCTGCTGCGGCAGCTGCGGGAGGGGGTGAGCTTCACCGCCGAGGAGGAGCCGGTGATCATCGAGCGCCTTTGGGAAGGGGTCGACGTGCCGCCGCCGCACAGCCTGGCGGGCGACTGGATCGCCGAGCTCCCCGAACCGTTGAAACTCGGGATGGGGCAGCGTTGGGATCAGGTGCGGCTGCAGAAGTTGATGGAAACCCGCTATGTCGACCGCCTGGAGCCCTATTTCCTTGAGCGCCGCAAGGATCTTGAGCAGGTGGTCTATGGCCTGATCCGTCTGCACAATCAGGGGGCCGCGGAGGAGCTCTACCTCCGCTTGATTGATGACAAGGCCGATTTCACCGAACTCGCCCGCCGCCATTCCCTCGGTGAGGAACGCTTCAGCCATGGCCTTGTGGGTCCGATGTTGATCAGCCAGCCCCACCCCACGATCCGCGCCGTGCTCGCATCACTCAAAGTGGGGGAAGTGCATGCTCCTTTCCGGGTGGATTCCTGGGTGCTGTTGGTGCTGATGGAACATCGTCAGCCGGCCAGCCTCAACGACGCCACCCGCATTCAGCTCCAGCAGGAACTCCTGCAGCAAGATCTGGATGAAACCCTCGATGCTGTCCTCGCCGCCTTTTATCCCACCTTGGTGGCGGCCCCCGAATCCTCCATCCTGGCCACCTGACCATGGCCAATCCGGATCAGATATTCGATCTGCTTCGCTCCTTTCCCTTTCTGGCCGACCAGCCGGAGCCCCTGCTCAAGGCCCTGGCCGCTAAGGGCCAGCTGCTGCGTTTCGCCCTTGGCCAACCGATCAGCCGCCTGGAGCAGGCGCCGCCGCAGACCTTCTTCCTGATGCAGGGGACGGCCCGCTCGGTGGTGATGGCGCCGCGTTTCGCCAAAGGGGTGGCCACCCTGCAGCGCCTGGAAGCCGGCGCCGTGATGGGCTGGTCGCAGCTCAGTTGCGGCACGAACCGGGAAATCCTGCTGGCCTCCTCGGATCTGGTGACCTTGGCCATCCCCCACGGCGCCCTGCGGCAGGCCATGGCCAGCCATCCTCCCCTGGCCGAGCGGGTGCAGGGAAGCGTGGCCCCGGCGGAGCTGTTCGCCGTGCTGGACGCCCATCTGCGCGACTACCCCCGCGTGCTGAGCGACGAAGTGCTGCAGGCCGCGCTTGAGCTGGCGGATGGCACACGGGCGGTGGCGATGACCCCCGCCCAGATCATGGCCACCTCCTTCCCCGCGGAACGCATCTGGTTGGCGGCCACCGGATCGCGGCCGCTCGGCACGGTGTTGCCCCCTTCCAAGCCTCCCCCCGGGCAGGAACCGGTGCGGGTGCTGGGTGTGGACCGGGCCGGCCTGTCCAGGCTGTTGGACCCGCCCCAGGCAGCGGAGGAGGAGGGCGGTGAGCAGCTGTTGGTCGGGCGTTGTCAGGAGCAGTTGCGCCTCCTGGGTGGCGTCGATGCGATTCCCCTCAGTCCCGACCTGCCGGAGATGGACGACAGCGAGGAGGAGATCCCCGCGGAAGGGCGACGCCAGGCCAACAGCTATCCCTGGTTCCGCGGCGTGGGCCCCCTCGACTCGCCGATCGCAGCCTTCCGGATGGTGAGTGAGCATCTCGGCCTGCCCTTCCGGCGCGAATTGCTGCGCCGCGTCTTCTCCGACCACGTCAAACGCCATGGCGAAGCCTCCCTGCCCCTAGCTGGTGCGGTGGCCGAATCACTTGGCTTGTCGACGCAGTTGCTGGAGGTGAAGACCGATGTGATCAATCGTTTGGATGCTCCGCTGATGGTGCGCTGGGGTAACGGCTTGGCCGTGATCTACCGCACGACCCTCAAATCCG
>BJHE01000175.1 GCA_014191755.1 Cyanobium sp. | reverse complement strand
CAGGGCCACCGGATCAAACCGTCGGCAGCGGGCATAGCAGCTGCATCGGTTGGCGGATGGTGCGCCAGTCGCCGTTGCTGGTGCTCACCTCAAGACCGATGGAAGCCTGACCGGCCTCAGGCTCGAGACCATCCAGCCAGCCGATGGCCTCGCCGATGGCCTCCTCGATCGATTCGTAGCGACCATCGAGGTGGGGATGGGGCTGGAAGACTGCATCAATCAGCCGGTAGGCCCGATTCGCCTGGTGGCGAGACTGAAGCCGTGGGCCACTAAGGGGTGCCATCACTGGAACAGCTTGGACAATGATTTTGCTCTTGTGACGGATCAACGATTGTCACCCTGGATACCAGGGACCGTGGGATGGGAGAAAATGGGCAGATCAGCAGCATCCGCGCAGCAGTGAGTGGCCTGCTTCCCATGGGCTGGTCCCCCAGCGGCAGGAAGGGGTTCGCGAGCGTGTGGAGGAGGCGAGCCAGGGGAACAGGTGCTCCAATGATGTAGGTTCCGCGGGTAGGTCTTCAGGATCGCCTGCAGCTTGCCGGTCATTGACCGGGGCTGCGAAGGGTGATCAGGCTGTTGTGCCAGCCGCCTGGAAGCGGCGGTTCACCTCGTTCCAGTTCAGCAGGGGCCACCAGGCCTGGATGTAATCGGGCCGGCGATTCTGGTACTTGAGGTAGTAGGCGTGCTCCCAAACGTCGAGGCCAAGCAGCGGCGTCCCCCGCTCGAGGCCGGCCAGATCCATCAGCGGGTTGTCCTGGTTGGCGGTGCTGGTGATCGCCAGGCTGCCATCGGGCCGGCGGATCAGCCAGGCCCAGCCAGAGCCAAAGCGGGCCGCCGCCGTCTGGCTGAACTGCTGTTGCAGTGCCTCCAGGGAGCCGAAGCTGGCGTTGATCGCCGCCAGCAGCTCGGGGGAAGGGGTGCCACCCTGGCCCAACGGTGCCATCACCGCCCAGAACTGGCTGTGGTTCCAGTGGCCGCCGCCGTTGTTGCGCACCGCCTCAGGAAAGCGGGAGATCCGGCCCTGCAAGGCCTCCAGGCTGAGGTCGGCCAGCTCCGGGTTGGCCTTGATCTGGGCATTGAGATTGGCCACGTAGGCGCCGTGGTGGCGGTCGTGGTGGATCGTCATCGTGGCGGCATCAATGGCCGGCTCCAGGGCCTCGGCGGCGTAGGGCAGCGGCGGCAGGGCGAAATCAGCCCAGGCGGGCAGGGCGGTGCCCAGCAGCAGGATCAGGGCCGCCGCAAGGCCGAGCAATCGACGGGAGGGGAACGACAAGGGAATCGGGGACAAGAAAGCGGGCGGCGGGAATCGAACCCGCATCATCAGCTTGGAAGGCTGAGCCATGAAGCACCCAGATTTTATTCCTCAGAAGACTTCTCAACAGCGGGAAGGAACAGGCCAGTCGCGCAAGCAGCCTCTGAGGGCGGAGCGGGACGCGATCGAATTGGCCGGCCTGGAGCATGGTCTGGCGAACCTGAACGATGGCTTGCCGCTCTCCTCCCGTCTGCTTCGCGAAATCCACGACCAGCTGCTGGCCCGAGGTCGCGGTGCCGATCGGCTGCCGGGGCCCACGTCAGGTGGAGTTCCGGCGCAGCCAGAACTGGATCGGCGCCACCAGAGCGGGCAATGCGCACTTCGTGCCGCCGCCGCCGGGGCACCTTCAGGACTGCATGACGCAGCTGGAGCCGTTCATCCATGGCGGCCGCCTGGGCCGGCGGCTGATCGTGCTGATGCTGATCGAGGCCGGCGTGCGCCAGCAGCCGTGGCTTTACATCAGCCTGTTCTTCATGCAGAACCGCAGCCGCTACTACGAGCTGCTGGATCACGTACGCCCGCAGGAAGACTGGGAAGCCTGGCTCGCGTGGGGCCTTGAGCAAGCGGCCGCTCACCAGCACCAAGCAGCTCATGGAGTTGAGCGGCCTCAGCTTCCCCACCGCCAGCAGGGTGATCGAAACCATGGAGGCGGTGGGCATCGCCCAGGAATTCATAGGCGGACGGCGCAATTGGCTGTTCGCCTACGACGCCTACCCGAAGAACCCAAGCGAGGGCGCCGAGCCGCTCTCAGAGCTTGATACCGGTAACTGCATTATCATTTGCGGGTTCCATCGGATAAATTGCAAGTGTGCTGTGTAGCCCACCCAAAGCCGCGAGCTTTCGTAACCATGAGCACCCTGAATGACTTTCCCCAGCAAGCTAAGGAAGCTCTGGGCAACAAGGTCGTGAAACGCAGTTTGCGCTCCGATTTGTTCCTAATGAACGTTCTTGGTGCAGATTGAGGAAGAGTTGGCCTGATTCTACTGATTTTTGGCGAATTTACCCTCCTATTTAGGCCTATCTGGCTCCCAATGGGCACACCAATCCCTTTTTCATGTCCTGCATAGCAGCTGATGCCTGGCCATGAATAGGTTCGTAAGGGCAGACAACACATTCACCTTGCAGCGATTCTT
>BJHE01000174.1 GCA_014191755.1 Cyanobium sp. | reverse complement strand
CACCCGGCGGGGCTCAACCTGGGCGACTGCTTCAGCTATGGCCTGGCCCGGGCCCTGAACGCCCCCCTACTGTTCAAAGGCGACGACTTCGCGGCCACAGACGTTGCCCCGGCCCTGGAGTCGTGAACGGTCCCGTGGGGCCCTCAGAGCCCGTAGGGATGCAGCACACCACCGAGAGTGAGCGGGAAATCGCGGCTGTTGCGGGTGGCGAGGCTGAGATCAGCGCAGCGGGCGGTGGCCAGGATGATCGCGTCTGGAATCTTCAGGCCATGGCGTTGGCGGAGCCGCACCGATTCCAGGGCGATGGCGTCGTCGAGGGGCAGGCGGGGAAAGGTATCCAGCCAGGCCTGCACACGCCCGCTTTCGCCCTCTCGGCAGCCCACCAGCACCTCGATCCAAGGGGGCGCGTTTGCCCATCCTTCCCTTGAACAAAGCCGTGATCTGCTCCTGAGGCGAGCTGCGCGAGCCCATGCCGGCAGGCCAGCCGGGCGAGGCCTGAAAGAGAGATCGCGGAGCAGGACAATGGGCCTGATCCCTTCACCAGAGCAGTCGGCAGGGTAAGGTCGCCAGCGCAGGATCGAGGCTCACCAGCGGCTGGAAACCCTGTTGATGCAACAGGGAAGGCAGATCCTGAAGCAGCCCTTCGGCGCCGGGAAGTTTGCCAAGGCGACTTTTGGTGGCGAGCTCCCAGCCAGAGGCGGCGCTCACAAAGATCGTGGCCGCTGGATCGTTGATGGCCGCAAGGGCGAGGGAGGAGAGCTTCTCGGGTTCCACCAACCACCAGAGCAGGGTATGGGTGTCCAGCAGGAGCGAGGGGGCCATCAAGAGGGCAACGGGGCTTCGAGCTCCTCAGGCGGTAGAGGAGCGAGCAGCACATCGATGGGGGGAAGCTGCAGCTGACCCCGCGGTAGCCCGGGCTGCCGCCGGGGTCGATCCGTTTCCAATGGCACCAGCCGCGCCCAGGGCTTGCCATCCTTGGCCACCAGGATCGTTTCGCCGGCATGGGCAGCATCGATCAGCCTGGAGAACTGGGTTTTGGCCGCGTGAGCGTTGACGGTGCGCATGGAGGGCCCCAAGCATCAAGCATGCTTAGTCCAGATGTTGACCCATCATTGGTTCTTCCTGGGTTGACTTAGCTGACCAGGCGGGATGCAGCCAACCTGCCGTGGCAGCCAGCCCCCCCTTACGGCACCACCGGTGCCTGCAGGGGCGGCGGTGTGCTGCGCCGAGCGCTCTCCCCAAACCCCATCGCCAACAGCGGCGCCAGCAGCAGCACCCGCAGGCTGACTTTGATCAGCACATCGGTGGGCACCCGCGGGCCGGCCTGCTAGAGTAGGCTGGTTTCCTGGGCTTTGATCTGGCTGAGCAGATCGGCCTTCAGGGCCGGCAGGCCCTGGCGCTGATCCGCCGCCGAGAGGGGCGGCGCCTGGATGGCGGCGAGCTGGTTCTGGAGCTCGGCGATGGTGGCGGAGCGCTCCACCGCCTGGCGGAACTGGGCCAGGCGGGCCTGCTGCACCCGCCCAGCGCGATAAGCGAGCGATTGCGCTGCCTCCAGACCCCGCTAGGCGGCCAGACCCTGGAGGGGAAGGAGCAGCAGAAAGGCCACCATCACCGCCCTGGAGCAGCGGCGCACCAACAGCCGGCGGGACTGATGCCACACCGACTGGGGCTCCAAAGCCGCCGCCATGTGCAGCAGCAGCCCATTGGCCGTGGCGGCGGCGAGCGCCGCCAGCCGCTGGCGCTCACCTTTAGGGAGGGAACCTTCCACCAGCTGGCCTCAGGCCAGGGGCAGGGCGGAGCCCAGGGCAGCCGGCGCCAGCTTGATGCGCTTCCTCAGCTTGCGGCTGAAGCCGAAGGCAGCAGCCGCACCGAACAGCGGCAGGGGGCCGGGGGCGGGAGTCGGCGGGGCGGGCTGACTTGCTTGGGCCCACGCGAAAGGAGCGGACTGAGAAACGAGACGCGTACTGACGGAGTACGACACCGCTCCCCCCGCTCCCACTGAGGTGCGGGGAAGTTCTGCTTGAATAAGCGATTGACCTATCGATCCCCAGGCGAACAAAGGGCCAGCGCCCTGCAAAACAAAAAGGCCGTTAGGATTACACCCTTGGGTTTGGCAAATAGGCTTTGCAGCAAGATCCTGAAGATATGCCTGAGCGAACATATTGGCAAGGGATTCAGAGCCCCACCAAGGCATCACTCCCCCCTCACTGGGCAGGGCGAATTTTGAACGATTTTGGGTTGTGTTGTGGCTCCCGGTGAACGTGTTCACGTCGAACGCATTACCGCCCATATTCACAACAAAGGCCTGGGCCTGGCCCGGGCTGAGGGCCGACAGGCGCACCAGCAGGCAAGAGGTTTCCAGCAGGTTGAGCCAGCGGTGAACCGTGGGTTGCGGCAGCGCCACATCGCGCCCCAGCTCGGTCTGATTGAGGAGCTGCCCGAGGCGCAGGCAGGCCGCCTGCATCAGCCGGCGGAAAT
>BJHE01000173.1:566-2530 GCA_014191755.1 Cyanobium sp. | reverse complement strand
GCGGCTTCGGGCGGTTCTGCGAGGGCCGTCCCTTCCAGGAGATGGCGGCGATCACCTCGCGGATCTGCGGCATCTGCCCGGTGAGCCACCTGCTGGCGGCGGCCCGCACCGGCGACCGGCTGCTGGCGGTGCGGATCCCGCCGGCGGCGACCAAGCTCCGGCGCCTGCTCAACCTGGCCCAGATCAGCCAGAGCCATGCCCTCTCCTTCTTCCACCTGAGCAGCCCCGACTTCCTGCTCGGCTGGGACAGCGATCCAGCGCGGCGCAATGTGTTCGGCCTGATGGCGGCCGAGCCCGAGCTGGCCCGCGCCGGCATCCGCCTGCGGCAGTTCGGCCAGGGGATTATCGAGCGCTTGGCCGGGCGCCGGATCCACAGCGCCTGGGCGGTGCCGGGTGGGGTGCGCAGCCACCTCAGCCTGGAGCACCGGGACCAGATCCTCAAGGACCTGCCGGAGGCCATGGCCGCCACCGCCCTGGCGCTGGAGCGGTTCCAGCGACTCCTCAACGGACCGCTGCAGCCCGAAATGAACAGCTTTGGCAACTTCCCCAGCCTGTTCATGGCCCTGGTGGGCCCCGGGGGGCGCTGGGAGCACCTCGATGGCAGCGACGATGCCCGGGAGGAGCCGCCTTCCGGCGATAGATCCGCGCCACGCAGCGCTCCCGACTCCCAGCCCGCCCCCACGCCCGGTGGCCTACGCATCGTGGCCGCCGATGGCCGCGTCCTGGCCGAGGGCCTGAGGGGGGACGACTACCCCACCTTCCTGGCCGAAGCGGTGGAGCCCTGGAGCTACCTCAAGTTCCCCTACTACCGCCCCCTCGGCTACCCGGAGGGGATCTACCGGGTGGGCCCCCTGGCCCGCCTCAACGTGTGCGAGCGGATCGGCACCCCCTGGGCCGATGCCGAGCTGGCCGACCTGCGCCAGCGCTGCGGCCGGGTCGCCCTCTCCTCCTTCGCTTACCACCAGGCCCGGCTGGTGGAGATCGTGGCCTGCCTGGAGGGCATCGAGGCGCTGCTGCACGACCCCGAGCTGCAGGACCCCCACGTGCGGGCCCGCGCCTCCCTCAATGCCCTGGAGGCGGTGGGGGTGGGCGAGGCGCCGCGGGGCACCCTGTTCCACCACTACCGGGTGGATGAGCAGGGCCTGATCACCCGCGTGAACCTGGTCATCGCCACAGGCCAGAACAACCTGGCGATGAACCGCACCGTGCTGCAGATCGCGCGGGAGGTCTTGCCCGATCCGGTGCCGGCCTCCATCCCCGAGGCCCTGCTCAACCGGATCGAGGCGGGCATCCGCTGCTTCGATCCCTGCCTCTCCTGCTCCACCCATGCCGCCGGCGCCATGCCGATCCGGCTGGAGCTGCGGGCGGCCGATGGCCGCTTGTTGGCGGAGCAGGTGAGGAACTGAGTCATGGGGATCGCTGGCGGCTTGGTGATGGGGTCAGACAGGGCACCTGCCTCCGCCCTGCTGATCGGCATTGGCAACCCGCTGCGCGGCGATGACGGCGTCGGTCCCTGGCTGGTGGAGACCTGGGGATGCCGCCGGGCTTGGCGCGGCGAGGTGCGCGGTGCGCAGCGCGGCGAGGGGGGCGACCTGCTGGCGCGCCTCCAGGTGAGGGTGGTTGATCAGCTGGTGCCGGAGCTGGCCGCGGAACTCGCGGCCGTGCGGCGGGTGCTGTTCGTGGATGCCTGGCGTGGGGATCCGCAGGCGGGGGCTCCGGGAGGGAGGCCCTCACAAGCCGGATCAGAGGATGCCCGACCCTCGGGAGGAGGCCCCCAAGCCATTGGGCAGCAAGGAGGCGGGCCCCGGCTTCTGCCCATCGCCGCGGCGGAGCGGCGGGCCGAAGGGGGCGCGGGGTGGGGCACCCCCGGCTGGACCCCCGGCCATCAGCTGGCACCGGCCCTGCTGCTGCAGCTCACCGAAGGCCTGTATGGCAGGGCCCCAGCGGCCCAGAGCTTGCTGATC
>BJHE01000173.1:0-556 GCA_014191755.1 Cyanobium sp. | reverse complement strand
CCTGCTGCAGCTCACCGAATGCCTATACGGCAGAGCCCCGGCCGCCGAGAGCTTGCTGATCCCGGCCCCCGCGTTCGCGGCCACCGATCCAGACGGTGGGGCTGCGTGCTTTTCAGCGGGTCTGCGTCTCGCGTTGCCCCGGGCCTGGCTGCTGCTTGATCAATGGCTGCAGGAAGGGGAGGGTGAACGAGGAGGGAGCACCGGAGATACGAAGCCTCCTTGCATCATGTTGCGTGGATGTTCAGGAGATGTGTCGTAATCGTCCGATGGGTTTTGGCAAGATTCCCCTTAAGATGTCGACGATTCGCCTTCTACATGTGGCGGATTCGCTTTCTACCCTTCTGAAGCGGAACAAGGGGATTTTCGTCTGGGCGACATGAGTGTCGCTGCGATTTAGCTATCTCCTGGCCATCCTCAGCCGGGCAAGGCTGCCTTGAAGTTGTGATGCTTGCAATCTTCATGCCCTGGGGCTGAGATTGCTAATGTTGGTTCTGTGAGACTTGATCCCTCCCCCTTTTTCTTTCTGCAGGAGTCTTTGATCGCTCAATGTCAAGCC
>BJHE01000172.1 GCA_014191755.1 Cyanobium sp. | reverse complement strand
TCGCCGCTGGAGCGTTCCACCGCCGGCGGTTGGTGACGCAGCTCCACCGCATGGGGAAAGCGCTCCCGCAGCCGGGCCATGGCCTGAAGGGGCAGGGCCTCATCGGTGAGGATCGCCCGCACCCGGGCTTCCCGGGCCCGCTCGAAGGTCGGATCGCTGCAGAGCATCGCCAGGGTGCCCTCGATCGTCTGCAGGCTCCGCCCCACACCCAGGGGCACCACCTCCACCGCCGGCGTGCCATCGGCGGCCAATTCCACGATCCGCACCGACTTGCGGTGCCGCTCCTCAGAGAAGGAATAGGGCAGGGGCGTGCCGCTGTAGGCCAGCCGCGGGCCATCCAGCTGCTGGGAGCCATGTAGGTGGCCCAGGGCCACGTAATCGAAGCCGGCGAAGGTCTCCACGCTCACCCGGTCCACCTGGCCCACGCTCAGCTCCCGCTCGGAATCGGAACCCTGCCCGCCGGCCACGAAGGTGTGGGCCACCAGCACCGAGCGGGTTCGCGGCCGGCGCTCAAGGTCGCGGCGGATGCCCTGCAGGGCCAGGCGGGTGGTGACTTCATGGCTGAAGCGGGCCGGGGCGCCGGCTGGAAGCTCCAGGGCCACCTCCTCGGCGGGGCTGCATCCGCCAGGGTCTGGCGCTGCCAGCAGCCGCGGACCGTCCACCACGGGCTCGAGGTAGGGGAGGGGGTACACCGCCACCGCGGCGCCCCCGGCGGCGGGTTGCACAAGCACCGGCTCGGCGGCCCGGGTCACGGCGCCCCGGATCGTCACCCCCAGGGCGCTGAGCAGGGGGTCGTAGACCGAAACGCGCACGTGGGAGTCGTGGTTGCCGGCGATCGCCACCACCGCGATACCGGCGCTGCGCAGCCGCGCCAGGGTGTCGGTGAACAGCGACACCGCCTCGGCTGGTGGGATGGCGCGGTCGTAGAGGTCGCCGGCGATCACCACCAGATCCACCGCCGCCTCGCGGGCCAGCTCCACGATGCGATCGAGCGCCTCGGCCTGCTCATCGAGCAGGGAGGCCCCGTGGAAGCTCCGCCCGAGGTGCCAGTCGGAGGTGTGGAGCAGGCGCATGGGGCGACGTTAGGGCGGCTCCTCGTCGGCGCGACCAGCGGCCTGTCGACCAGCCTGCTGGGCTGACAACGGGATCGACTCCCTGCAAGCTGGCCCGATGGACTCCCCCGGCCCAAAGCTGGCCACCCCCCGTCAACAGCTGGGGGCAGCCCTGGTCCTGATGGGCGGTGCTGTGGAGGCCTGGGCGGCATTTTGGCTGGTGCCCACCGAGGTGGTGGGCAAGGGGGTGCTGCTGCTGGACAATGCCGGACTGCTCGATGCCCGCGCCGTCGGCCAGGTGCGCCGCCTGCCGATCCGGGTGGGCGATCGGGTGCAACGGGGCCAGGTGATGGTGGAGCTTTATCTGCCGGTGCTGGAGAAGGAGCTGGAGCAGCAGCGCGCCAACCTGCGTGAACTGGAGCGTCAGAACCGGGCCCTCGACGAGCGCGATCGTCTGCGCCTTCAGAGTGAGCAGGTCAGTGTGGACACCTCCCTGGCCAAGCTCCAGTCCGATCGGGAGCTAGGGCAGCCTGCGCGACACCGACGCCAGCAAGCTGCGCCTGCTTGATTGGTTGACCCACCGCGAGGTGGTGGCGCCGCTCTCCAGCGAAGTGGTGAGAACCGAACAGGGCCTCACCACGGCCGGCGTGAACCTCGACCAGGTGCGGATTGAGCAGAAGAAGGTGCTCAACGCTTACCAGCAGGTGAAGCTCGCCATCGAGACCGAAGCTCTGCAGCGCCTCCAGCCGGGGCAAGTACAGACCGAGGCGGGCCTGCAGATCAGCTAGGGCCCGGGCCACGCCCAGGCGCTGCTCCTGAAGTTCGGGCTCTGGCTGTAGGCAGGGCCGGGGCCGGGGGGCTGATGTCCGTTGCGTCCAGGGCCTGTGGACCCCGGGGTGGTGCGTTGGCTTTGCGAAGGGCAGGCCCGATGGCGGCAGAGGTTCCCAGGAATGGCGCCCCAGGCGGCGTGGGTGTCAGCAGCTGGTCCAACAGCTGGATGCATTGCTCGAGCTGGGCCCTGTAGCGCTCCAGCTGGCGGATGCCCGCCTCCCGGACGGCTGGCTGGGGTTGCGGCGCCGCCAGAGCGGCACTGAAGCTGCTGGCGAAGCTGACCGCCAACAATCCTGGGGCCAGGAAACTCCGGGAGACAATCAACGGCGCTTGGCCGGCTTCAGGGGCATTCGTAGAGCCCGGGCGAGCTGGGCTGGCCCAGAGCCGGCACCACGGTTCCCGCCAGGTCGCGCAGGCTGGTGAGAGGGTCCTGCCGCAAGAGCGCCGGTGAGGCCAGGGCAACCCCTGTCATCAGGACCGTGGCCAGACCCGCCACCAGCCCTTCCACCAGGAACCTTCTGCGGGGTTGGCCCCTTGGAGGGGCAGGGTGGAGGGGGCGGGCAGGGCGCGGACCGCTCAGGCGCGGCCTCAGCACCTGAGCCGTTCTGGAGCGCGGATGGTGCAGGGTGCGGGGAAGCAGGGAGGGTTGCAT
>BJHE01000171.1 GCA_014191755.1 Cyanobium sp. | reverse complement strand
CGAAAACTGAGCCACTTCCGACACTGAAAACTGAGCCACCCCCGAACCGGTCTGAGGCGTCGTTTCCGGAGTGGTTCCGCCTTGGCTGCGCCGGCGGTGCCTCTGCTTGCTCATGGTTTTCTGATTGGTTGCGTTGGTTGTCGTCTGTCATTGATGCCGGTGGGGCTGTTGCGGTTGTTTTCCCCTCAGGCCTCCTTGGCTGGCATCGGTGGCGGTACGCCGCCGATGCCAGCCAAGGAGGAGCCGCCCGCCGGCGGGCGAAATAGGCCGGCTCTGCGTTTCTCCCTGAGCCGGTAGCTGTCGCCCCGGATCGTCACCACATGGCTGTGGTGCATCAATCGATCGAGGATCGCCGCTGCCACCACCTGATCGCCGAACACCTCGTCCCATTCCTCCACTGGGCGGTTGGAGCTGATCAGCACACTGCCCTGCTCGTAGCGGCGGGAGATCAGCTGGAAGAACAGGTGCCCCGCCTGGGGTTCGAGCGGCAGGTAGCCCAGCTCATCGATGATCAGCAGTTTCGGCTTGGCGTACTGCGCCAGACGCATCTCCAGCGCCCCCTGCTGCTGCGCCTTGACCAGGGCCCCCAGCAGTTCCATCGCCGTGGTGAACTGCACCGTGTAGCCACGGGCCACCGCCTCCCTGCCCAGCGCCACCTCCAGGTGCGTCTTGCCCACACCTGGTGGACCGAGCAGCACCATGTTGTCGCCGTTGGCGACCCAGCGGCAGGTGGCCAGATCACGGATCTTGCCTGGATCGATCGAGGGTTGCGCCTCGAACTCAAAGCCCTCCAGCGTCCGCACGAACGGGAAGTGGGCGATCGTCATCGCCATCGACAACCGACGCTGCTCCTTGCTCGCCACCTCGGCAGCGCAGAGCCAGGCAAGGGCCTCGCGCAGATTCAACTGCCGCCTGGCGGCCTCCTCCAGCAGTCCGTCCAGCTGCTCGCGGATCGCCCCCAACCGCAGCCGGTTGAGCATCCCGTCGAGGCCCTCCACCAGCCGCTGGATATCGGCCGGCTCGGCAGCAACGAGGCCAGCCGGGGAAGGTGCTGGCGTCTGTTGGCTGGTCCGCGCCATCAGCCCACCTCCGCTGCTGCCGCCGCGTAGTCGCTCAGGGGCCGCGCCAGCGACGAGCGGCGCACCGCATCCAGCGTCACCACCTCCGCCAGACCATCAGCCTGGGCGGCCTCGATCACCCGCTGCGGCACCAGACCGGCCCAGTGGCCAGCGATCACCTGGCGGATCCGATGGTTCGCCGCCTGGCGGCTATGGCGCGCCACGATTCGGCCAGCCTGGCGGATCACCACCTGCTGATCGCGGACCTGCACCGTCACGTTCTGGCCCACCAAGGCCACCGGCACGCTGTACCAGTTGCCCTCCACCTGGACGCAGCAATCCTTGGCGACACGACGGCTGAACTCCTGCTCCACCAGATATGACGGCTTGCCGTTAAGCCCCATCAGCGCCGCCGCCTCGTCCCGCTGAAACCGCACCAGCGGCTGCTCGCCCGTGGTGCCGTGGATGCGCACATCGGCGATCTCCCGGTTCCACCATTCCAGATGGCTCTCCATCTGCCCCCAGGTGTCAAAGCGGTGTCCGGCAAGGCCACTGCGTTTCACGTATCCCACGCCGCGCTCATCCTTCCCCTTGGTCTGCGGCCGGTGCGGCCAGCAAGCCTTGGCTGTGAAACCCCAGTGGCGGGCAAAGGCGGCAAAGGTGGGATTGACCACCAGCTCACCAGTTCTGGGGTTGTTGAGAGTGATCAGCGCCTTGGCGTTATCGACCAGAACCTCCTCGGGAATCCCACCCCAGAAGCGGAAGGCCTCCTCCAGCGCCTGCAGCCAGTGGCGCTGCTGCTGTTGCCGGTACACCCGGATCAACTGCCGCCTGGAGTACCCCAGGGTCAGCAGGCAGAAGTGCACCTTGGTCTGCACCCCACCGATCGGCACCCAAAGCTCACCAAAGTCGGCCTGCAACTGCTTTCCGGGCCGCGTCTCGTAGCGCACCGTCGCCTGAGCGCTCTGCCGCAGCGCCTCCCGCCAGGGCTGCACTGCACGTTCCACCGTCCGCTGGCTCACACTGATCCCCTTCTGTTTCAACAGCTCCTGCCGCACCACCTCGGCGTTGCCGTGGTGCTGCTCGAACTGTTGCTGCAGCCACTCGCGGTGGCCGTCGAGCTGGCCGGCGCGATGGGCCGTGCTGTACGGCTGCCATTCCCCGAGGGCCAGGTATCGGCACACCGTTTGACGAGAGATGCCCAGCTCCGTCGCGATCCGCCGTCGGCTCCAGCCCCGCTCCAGCAGCTGGCGCATCACCGCCACCTCCTCTGGGGTTTCCATCACGCCCTCCAGCGCGACCAGCCCCCCTGCTGTATGGGCATTGGCCGTCTTGGCCAGCCCAAAGCCCACACCCGCTGTCGATCGTTTCTCCGCCGCCGATGACCCTTGCAAGGGAGAGCCATGTCCCGCCGCTAACGCGGCCGGCAACGGCTCCCGCATCGCTTCTGGGTGGCTCACTTTTGGTGTCGGCGCTGGTCCAGTTTTCGATGTCGGCTGACA
>BJHE01000170.1 GCA_014191755.1 Cyanobium sp. | reverse complement strand
AATCTTCCGCTACAACCGCGACGACAGCCTGGCCACCTGGGCGGTGGCGCGCTGGCTGCTGGAGGCGCCGGAGCCGGCATGGACCGGTCTGGCGGACGCTCCGACGCCGGGACCGTCACCACGACCATCCGCGAGCACGACGCCAGATCCGAGCACCACGCCAGATCCGACGACGCGACCCTGACCCCGCGGCGCAATGCTTCCGGCGGCCCCACCGCGCAGCCCAGGCGCCCCGCTCAGCCCAGGCGCCCCGTTCGGCCTGCTGGCAGGTGGCTCGGCTGCAGTTGGCTCAGCAGCCTTTGCCACAGCGTGCAGTGAACGAAGCCGGCAGCGGCGCTGCCCTCAGCCGCCCCCGGCTCCCACCGGCGGCGCCACGAAGAGCTCTGGCCGGGACAGCTGCAGTTGCAGGGCCCCGGCTGCCGGCGCTTCCGCCCCACCAGTTGCTTCAGCGCCAGTTGCGTCAGCGCTATCTGCGTCAGCACCAGCTGCATCAGCGCTATCCGTCGCACAGAGGAGCTGCTCCTGCTCCAGGGCGGCGCGCCGCACCAGGGCAAGGCCGATCCAGCCTTCCCCCCCCGGCAGGGCCAGGGCGCTGGTCACCTGGCCGGCCCGCTGGCCCTCGGCGTCCCGCAGGGTGCTGCCCGGCTCCGGTGCCCCTGCCCCAGGGCCAGGGGAGGCCGGCGTGAACCAGCGCCGCAGCTGCTGCTTCACGCCGTCGTAGGTGGCCAGCCGGGCCAGGGTCTCCTGGCCCACATAGCAACCCTTGGCGAGGCTCACCCGATCGGCGAGACCGAGTTCGAAGGGATTGGTTTCCTCATTGATCTCCGCAGCGGCGGCCGGCAGGCCCAGGGCGATGCGGCGCATCTGGCGCTCCGGCTCCGGCAGCGGCGCCAGGGCGGCCAGATCCGCCGGCACTGCAGAGCCCGCCGGCACCACCGTGGCCGGCCCCAGGCGCCAGCCCTCGCCGGCCTCCAGGGGCTCCCAGGTGGCCTGCGGAGAGGCGGCCTCCGGCCGCTCCGGCCCCACCGGCTCCAGCCAGAGGGCCTCCTGGAGGGGTCCGAGCTTCACGGCATCGGCGGGGAAGAGCACCCGATCCAGGGCGGTGCGCACCGCTGCAGCATCGCCGGCGGTGATCAGCAGCCAGGCGCCGCTGCCATCCACGAGCACCTCCGCCAGGGCCCGCAGCCGCCCCGTAGGACTGATGCAGCAGGTGCGGCGCCAGGCGCCGGCTGGAGCCAGCACCAGATCCTGGCTGCTCTGGCCGTGCAGAAAGCGCCGGGTATCGGGGCCCTCCAGGCGCAGCAGGCTCACGGATTGCTCCAGGCGGCGCGGCCCGGCGGGCAGGGCATCCGACCAGCTCCAGGGGTGGAGCTGCAGGGGGGAGGGGGACAGGGTCATCAGCGGGGTGATTCAGCGGCGAGTGAGCTGCGGCGAGCGATCAGGAGGCCATGGCTGGACGGGCGGCGGCGCGGGCCACCTCCTCCAGCAGAAAGAGGCTGCGCAGCTCCAGGCCAGCCGCTGCTAAGGCTTCAGCGCCCCCCTCCTGGCGATCCACGATCGCCACCACCCGCTCCACCCGGTAGCCCGCCTCCCGCAGCTGGATCACCGCCTTGAGCGCCGACCCGCCGCTGGTCACCACATCCTCCAGCACGGTGATGCGATCACCAGGCTGCGGCAGCGGTCCCTCCAGCCAGGCCCCGGTGCCATGGCCCTTGGCCTCCTTGCGCACGATCAGGGCATCGAGGCAACGCCCGGCCAGGGCGGCCTGCAGGGCCACGGCACTCACCAGGGGATCGGCCCCGAGGGTGAGGCCGGCCACCGCCACCGCCTCGGGCTCGACCAAAGCCAGCAGGTCGCTCCCCAGCAGCGCCAGGCCCACCCCACTGAGGCTCACCGGCTTGCAGTTCACGTAGTGATCGCTCTGGCGCCCGGAGGCCAGGGTGAAGCTGCCGTGGCGGTAGGCACGCTGCGCCAGCAGCTGGAGCAGCTGGTCCCGCCGGGCGGAGGGGCTTTCGGGAAGGGAGGACATGCCGGGAGATGAACGGAGCAAGCGAGCTACTCCATGGTGCCCACGGTTAGTGGAGCTAGCCTTGGATTCAAGACTTGATCCATTCAGACCCGCCGCGGAGCCACGCCATGCCCCACACCGGAATCCTCCATAACGCCGCCAGCACCTGCTCCCAGGCCGATCCCGCCACAGCTGGTGCACCGCTGCTCCGTCTGCTTCTGGCCGGCGCCGGACTGATCGCGGCCCTAGCCCCCGCCACACCGGCCCTGGCGGGTCCGGTGGTCTGCACCACCACCTTGGAAGCGCCTGTAGCCAATGCCGCCCCGGTGGAGATGACCCGCTGCGGCCGCGTCCAGACCGTGCCGGAACTGATGACCCGGCGTTTCTACAGCTACACAGCCCCGTTCGAGCGCGGCGTGAGCCTCACCAACCAGGTCACCGATTTGTTCGGGATCGCCATGGGCGGCGGCGATGGCACCCGGGTGATGGGCCTGGGCTTCCCGGACCAGACCATCGTGTGGGACGGCCTAGCCGTGCAGAACACCACGGCGGTGCTGATGGAAGCGCAGAGCTCGCCGCTGCCGCTGCGCACCGGTGACAGCAGCCCCTGCTTCACCACCAGCCTGGCCGACACCTCCTGCAGCGGCGCCCGGCTGGCGCC
>BJHE01000169.1 GCA_014191755.1 Cyanobium sp. | reverse complement strand
CGGCCCGCTCCGCTGAGCTGCCCGGCCCTGGCCAGCAGCTTGATCACGGCGTTGTCATCCAGCTGCTCAAAGCGCTCGTACCACGGCCCTACCGCCCGCAGATGCGGCACCACCGCCAGCATCTCCAGCCGCTCCACCAAGGCCTCAAGCTCCGCTACCAGCCTTCGATCGACCACCGGCACCGCCAGGCCCAGGGAGGCCGGACCAAGGCGGCGCAGCGACACCAGCGCGGCCCTGGCCGTGAGGCCGGTGGCGATGCCGTCGTCTACCACCACCAGATGGAGTCCGGCCAGGCTGCGGGGATCGGGGTCGCCGTAGCAGTTCTGTCGGCGCAGCAGTTCGGCCTGTTGCTGGCGCACCAGCTGGCTGCGCTGCTGGCGACTGAGGCCGGTGGCCTGCTCGGGGGGCCCCCACAGCACCACGCCCCCGGGGGCCACCGCCTCGATCGCCACCTCCGGCCAGCTGGGATCGGTGATCTTGCGCACCGCCCAGGTGGCCAGGGGCAGCCCCAGCCCATCCGCCATCGCCGCCCCCACCGCCACCCCGCCACGGGGCAGCGCGATCAGCAGGGTGTCGTTCCGGCCCTTGAGGTCGGCCCAGCGCTCGGCGAGCTCGCGGCCCGCCGCCGTGCGATCTCTCCAAAGGGGCGGCTTTGGCTGCATCGCATTCCTCCGGGCCCCATGTCTTCCATGCTGATTGGGCTTTCGGCGGGCGGTCCGGGCCGGAGCGAGCGGATCTGAGGCGCCGGTGCTGAGTCCGGGCGAGCAGATCGGCGGCGCCGGTGCTGAGCCGCAACGATTTCTGCGGGTTCCAGTCGATCCCCCAGAGCGTCCGCGCGGGCGGGGGCTGGATGGCCGCAGCCTGAATCAGCTGAGATCCCGCTTCAGAACCACATAGAGATAGTCGGGGGATTTGTAACGACTTGGCAGGCAGATGTGGAGCTGCTCCAGACGACTCCAACACACCGTGCGGCGGATGGCGTCCATGCTGCGGCCCTCCTTGAGCAGCAGGCGCATGGCCTTGCAGTAGAGGGAATATTTGGCCTCAAGCTCCCCGATTGTGGGGGGGTCGGCAGGGGATGCCGTCATGGGAGGGAGAGTGCCCGGGGGATGCGGGGGCACGGCAACCAGTCTACGAGGTGGCCAGCACCCCCTCCCCCAGCATGGCTGCCTGGGCATTGCTGAGCCGGCCGGCCCGGTGCAGCACAGCCGTGATCCTGCGGATGTCGAGCACGGCATGGCAGCGGTAGCCCGCCTGCTCCAGGCGCTGGCGGGCGCTGCGGTCGGCAGCGCCGCCATGGTCGATGAACACCACCACGTTCTCCACCACCAGCCCTGAACTTTCCAGCTTGCCGATACCTTCCAGCACACTTCCCCCGGTGATCAGGATGTCATCGACCACCACCACCCGATCCCCCTCAACAAAATCACCCTCGATCAGGCGGCGTGCCCCATGGGCCTTCACCTCTTTGCGGGGATAGATGAGCGGCTTGTGGAGCTGCAGCGACAGCCCGGTTGCCGTGGGAAGGGCGCCATAGGGAATGCCGGCGATTCGATCGAAATGCAGCTTCTCCAGCAGGATTGCATAGGCATGCAGCACGCGGTGGAACAGATTCGGATCGGAGATGATCTGGCGCAGATCGATGTAGTAATTGAACACGGCGCCTGAGGCCTGCACATAGTCGCCGAATAACAGACAGCCGATGTCGAAGAGATCGAGGATCAACTGATCCATGGCGTTGGCTTCGGCCGTGGCCTGGCCGGGCCCTGCTCCCGGATTCGTTGCTGGTGGGCTGGCCGCTCCGACCGCACCGCCGCGGGGTTCCGGCAGCCACAGGCTGCAGGCCTCCCCTTCCCGCGGGCGCTGCTCGAGCCAGCGATCCCTCCGCTCGCCGATGCGGCGCTTGAGCCGCTCGGCTCGCTCCGCCATGTCGTCCTCCACCAGCAGGTTCTGGGGCAGGGGCAGCAGCAACCCATCGGCCGCCGGGCTGAGGCCCGCTTCCAGCAGGGCATCGAGCCGGTCCTCCTCCCCCCAGAGGCTGCGCAGGATCAGAAAGCGTTCCGGCGCCTCCTGGCGCACCCGGGCCAGCACCGCCGGGTCACTGGTGCCCACCTCGAGCAGCAGTTGATCCGGCGTGCCCCAGCGCTGGCACTCCTGCACGATGCGGATGTAGAGGGGGTCGCTCTCGTTGGGGTGGTGCTGCAGGATCCGGGCGGCGGGGTTGGAGCTGTGGCAGGTGACCACCACCGCCTTGTCGGGGTAGAGCAGAAACGGCGCGGCGATGTCCTGACCCGCCAGCGGCGAGAGGGTCACGGCGTCGGCGCCGAGGTCGCGGAAGAGATAGGAGGCCAGGGCCGAGGAGCTGTTCAGATCGCCGTGCTTGGCATCCACGATCAGGGGGATGTCCAGCGGCACCAGCTCCCGCACCTCCCGCAGCAGCTCCAGGCCCACCGGCCCGAGCGATTGGTAGAAGCCCAGGCTGGGTTTGTAGGCGCAGACGTGGTCGGCGGTGGCCTCGATCACCGCCTTGATCCAGTGGCGCGCCTGCGACAGGAAGGAGCGCCCGCCCATGCCGCGGCGGTGCGCCCAGCTCTGCAGCATTTCGGGATTGGGGTCGAGACCGGTCACCAGCAGCGACTGGCGCTCGGCGATGGCGTCGGTGAGCTGAATGAAGAAGCCCATCGCGCGG
>BJHE01000168.1 GCA_014191755.1 Cyanobium sp. | reverse complement strand
TCCGCTCCTGATCGCTCCCGAGCCCGCCGCCGCCATGGCCCCCGACCCTTCCCCCAGCCCCCGGCCGGTTCGCAGCCAGTGCCCCTACTGCGGCGTGGGTTGTGGGCTGGAGATGCTGCCGCCCCGCCCCAGCGCAGCTGCTGCAGCCCCTGGTGCCAGCGGCCAACCCGCCCCTGCCGGCCCCTGGCAGGCCCGCGGCGATCGCCTCCATCCCTCCAGCCTCGGTCAGGTGTGCGTCAAGGGCGCCACGGTGGGTGAAAGCCTCGATCCGGGCCGCCTCACCCATCCCCTTTATCGCACCAGCCGCGATCAACCCTTCCAGCGGATCAGTTGGGACCAGGCCTTCGACCTGCTGGTGGAGCGGATCCAGACAACCCTGGCCAGCAAGGGCCCCGGGGCGATCGCCATGTACGGCAGCGGTCAATTTCTCACGGAGGATTACTACATCGCCCAGAAGCTGTTCAAGGGCGCCCTGGGCACCAACAACTTCGATGCCAATTCCAGGCTGTGCATGAGTTCTGCCGTCGCCGCCTATCGCCGCAGCTTCGGTTCCGATGGTCCTCCCTGCTGCTACGACGACCTCGACCTGGCCGATGGCGTGCTCTTGATCGGCACCAATACCGCCGACTGCCATCCAGTGCTCTTCCAGCGGCTGCTGAAGCGCCGCAAGCGGAATCCCGGCTCCGTGCGCATCGTGGTGGTCGATCCCCGCGCCACCGCGACCACCGCCGCCGCCGACCTCCACCTGGCGATCGCCTCCGGCACGGATCTGGCCCTGCTGCACGGTGTGGCGCATCTGCTGCTGCGCGCCGGTGCCATCGATCGGCCCTTCATCGAGGCGGCCACCGAGGGGTTTGAGGCCTTCGCGGCCCATGTGCAGCCCTGGACCCCGGAGCGCACCGCCTCGATCTGCGGGATCCCCGAGCAGCAGCTGCATGCCTTTGCCGAGATCTGGGCGGGCTCGGCGGCGATGCTCAGCCTCTGGTCGATGGGGCTGAATCAGCGCGCTGAAGGCACCGCCACGATCGGCGGGCTGATCAACCTTCACCTGCTCAGCGGTCAGATCTGCCGGCCCGGTGCCGGGCCCTTCTCCCTCACCGGCCAGCCGAATGCCATGGGCGGTCGGGAGGCCGGTGGGCTGGCCCAGCTCCTGCCCGGCTACCGCTCGGTGGGCGATGCCGGCCACCGGGCCGAAGTGGAGCAGGCCTGGGGGCTGCCGCCGGGGGCGATCGATTCCAGCCCGGGCTTGGCGGTATGGCAGCAGATCGAGGCGATGGAGGCCGGCGCCCTCGACCTCTGGTGGGTGGCAGCCACCAATCCCCTGGTCAGCCTGCCTGATCTGGCCCGGGTGCGTGCCGCCCTGGCGCGTTGTCCCCTTGTGGTGCTGAGCGAGGCCTATGCCGGCAGTGAGACCGCCGCCGCCGCCCATCTGGTGTTGCCCGCGGCCCAGTGGAGTGAGAAGGAGGGCACGATGACCAACTCCGAGCGGCGGGTCACCTTCTGTCCGGCCTTCCGGCCACCACCGGGTGAGTCCCGGCCCGACTGGCAGGTGTTCGCCGAACTGGGCCGCCGCCTCGGCCATGGGAACCTCTTCCCCGCCGCAGCCACCGCGGCCGATGTGCACGCCGAATTCGTGGCCCTCACCGCCGGCCGTCTCTGCGACCTCTCCGGTCTCAGCCATCGCCTCCTGGCCGAGGCCGGCCCGCAGCAGTGGCCATTTCCTCCTGGCACCCCGCCCGGCGGGGAAGCTCGGCGCCTCTACGGCGACCGCCACTTCCCCACCCCCAGCGGCCGGGCCCGTTTTTTGTGCGATGTGCCTTTAGGCCTGGCCGAGCCACCCTGCGAGCGATTTCCGCTGGTGCTCACGGTCGGCCGATACCTTGGCCACTGGCACACCATGACCCGCACCGCTCAGGTGGCCCGCCTCTCGGCCCAGCATCCGGAACCCCTCCTGGAGATCCATCCCAACGACGCGCTGGCCCACGGGTTGGCCGATGGCGGCATGGCCCGGGTTCACTCCCGCCGCGGCAGTGTGTCCGTGCGGGTTCAGGTCACGCCGCGCATCCGGCCCGGCACCCTCTTTCTGCCAATGCACTGGGGAGCCAGTCAGGTCCTGGCCTGCGAAGCCAACCTGCTCACCCACGAGCAGGCTTGTCCCCATTCCCTCCAGCCTGAACTCAAGGCTGCCGCCGTATGGGTGGAAAGCCTGGCCTGATCAAGCTGGGACTCCTTTTGCAGACGTGGCCATGGTGGCGTCAGGCCTCCTGGTGGGCATGGCGCCGGTAGAGGAAATCGAGGGCGTGGTTGCGCAGGCGGCCGTAGCGGGGATCGGACTGGATCTGTTCGTAGCTACGGGGGCGATCGAAGGGAACGCTGAGGATTTCGCCGATCGTGGCGGCGGGTCCGTTGGTCATCATCACGATGCGGTCGGCGAGGAACAGGGCCTCGTCGATGTCGTGCGTGATCATCAACACGGTGGGTTTCTGTTCCCTCCAGATCGCCAGGAGTTCCTCCTGCAGCTCCTCCTTGGTGATCGCATCGAGGGCGCCGAACGGTTCATCGAGCACCAGCACCGCTGGATTCACGGCCAGCGCACGGGCAATCGCCACCCGTTGCTTCATGCCTCCGGAGATCTGGCCGGGTCGCTGATCGGCGGCGTCGCTCAGGTGCACCATCTCCAAGTGATGGTCCACCACCCGGCGGCGTGCCGCTGGGTCTAGCTCGGGCCGTGCTGCCTTGACAGCGAGTTCCACGTTCTGGCGCACGCT
>BJHE01000167.1 GCA_014191755.1 Cyanobium sp. | reverse complement strand
CCGGCCGCCCCCGCCTCCAAGACGACCAGGTGATGCTCACGGTGAAACTCAAATCCGACGGCAAGGAGGAGCTGCCGCTCGACTTCACCTTCGTGAAGGTGGATGAGGCCTGGCGGGTGGACCGGATCCAGAAGACCGCCGCCTGATCCCTACCGGCTACTCCAGTCGATGGTGGGGGACATCAGGGGTGCGCGCTGGGGGCTCCGACTGGGTGGATTGTGCCCGTGCTGGGCGGCGACCATTGGCCCTGCCATCACTCCGCCACCTCCGGATCCAGCTCCAAGCCCGGGTAGAGGAAGGCGCGGCTGATCCGCTGGCAGTCGCCAGGGCTCACCGAGGCTTCGCGCAGGGTGGCCTCCCAGCTGCTGGCCACGGCGTCGACGATCCGCGTGGCGATCGCTTCGGCTTCCGCCGGCTTGAGCAGAAAGCGGCCGGCCGCGGCCAGGATTGCCCGGCGGTTGGCCCAGCGGCTGGGGCTGCGGTCCACCAGGCCGCAGGCCATGGCCAGGTCGCGGCGGGTCTCGGCTTGTAGCGGTGCGGGCGTGAGGTCGTAAGCGGGGCTGAGCTGCCAGCTTGTTGACCTGGCCAGCAACGCATGGTTGCGGGGGTGGTCGTCGGTGTTCGAGACCGCGGCGTTGAAGCAGATCCGGCCGAAAAGCTCGCGCAGATCCGCCGCCGGCTGAGCACTGACGCGGCGCAGCTCATCGGCGAGCAGCAGGTACGACCACCTGCCGCGATCGGTGGGGCTGTCTTCGGCCTGCAGCAGGGTGAGGGCGCTGATCATCCGATGGCGCCGGTATCCCGCCTCGCTCCAGTCGCGATCGAAGCGCTTGACCAGCAGCACATCGGCATCGCCCACTCTGGTGAGGCGACTCTCCGCCACCTGCAGCCCGCAGCGGCGGGCCAGCAGCAGCAGGCCGTGCTCCACGCGCGGCTGGTTCCAGGTGTCGGAAGGGGCTGGGAACTTGGCCAGCCAGAGGGCGTTGTCGGCCTCCACGGTGGTCTTGGGGCGGGCGCCGCCCATCGACGTGCCGGCCTGGCCGATCAGCTCCTCCACCTGCTCCAGGGCTGAGCCTGCTCGTAGAGGTTCCTCGCGGAGGATCGCATCGGCCGCCAGCTTGATGCGCTCCAGATCGAGAGTGCGGTGGAAGCGACGCTGCGGCGCCGGTGGATCAACGCCGCGGCCAAAGCCAATCGCACCGCAGCGGTCATCCGGTCCGAGCAGCAGCAGATCGAAATCGCTGGGCTCCCCCAGGCCGCCATGGCGAGCGATCACCCGCCGTCCCCAGTGATCCGGCAGGGCATCGCGCAGTGCCCCGAAGAAGCCCCCTAGGCGGGCCGTCTCGAAGGGGCCCTGGCGCAGCCTCAGCTGCACCGGATCGAGCTCCACCGCATCTGGCCGCTCGCGGTAGCGGCGCCCATAGACGAACGTGCCCACGGGTTGGTCCTGCCGATCGCGGCTTTGCGAAAACCGGCCCGCCGTGACGAACTCCGTGCTGCCCGGCGGCACCACATAGACGTAGTACTCAAGATCCGATGGCATGACAGGCGAGCGCCAGGGCTGGGCGAGACGGAGCGCGAGACGGCTGGTCGAGGAGGATCAGAAGTCGTCGTCGAAACGTTGACGGCGAGGGGCCTGGCCGGGCTGGCGGGCCGCCTCCAGTGCCTTGCCTTCCGCATCCCGGTCGGGATCGGCCACAAGCTCCAGCTGATCGAGCAGCCCCAGAGCCCAGAGGGCACCGAGGAAGGCGGCGATCGAGGTGCCGGGCTTGCCGCGCTCCACATCGGCCACGGTGAAGCGGCTCACGCCCATCCGTTCGGCCACGTCCTCCAGGCGCCAGCGGCGCCGCAGCCGGGCGGTGCGGATGTTGCGGCCCAGCCGCTGCAGGGCCTGCTCCAGGGCCGCCGGGGGGTGCTGGACGATGGGGCTGAGCTGGGGCAAGGCCGGCGGACGAGGTGGCTTGATGTCAGCCTAAACGGCTCATGGGTAGCTTGATAGCCACATGGCATGCCGCTACAGGGTCGTGCCGTGGGCCATGTTCTGGGGTGCTGGCGATCACTCGAGGAGGCGCACATTGCGGAGCGAAGCCGAGGTGCGCACCCTGCGGAGTGGCGTAAAACGGCCAAACCGGGAACGTCGGCGCAGAGCCGTTGGGATCCTGCATAAGCGCTAGGGGGTTTGTGAACGCCTGCACGGTCGACTGGGGTGCCAGCCCTGCAGCATGGAGAGCCCTGCAGGCAAGGTGGTCGCGATCGCCGCCCTGGCAATGGGCAGCCGCCAAGCACCGTCCCTAGCACCATCCGAAGTGCCGTCCCCAGCACCATCTGAACCGCCATCCGCACTTCCGTCTGAGCTGCCATCTGAGCTGCCCAGCCCAGCGTCTCCTGATCCGGCCGCCTTGCCGGCCCCGAACCCGGGTCCCAGCGACGCCCAGCGCCGGCGGGCGGCCGAACTGCATCAGCTGCTTCAAGAGGCCGCCCACGCCTATTACGTGCTCGATGCGCCCGTCATGGAAGATCCGGTCTACGACCGGCTCTACCGCGAACTGCTGGAGCTGGAGGGCAGCTTCCCCGAGCTGCTCAGCCCCGACAGTCCGACCCAGCGGGTGGGGGGGCAACCGGCCGAAGGCTTCGCCAGCGTGGAGCACCGGATCGGCCTGCTCAGCCTCGACAACGCCTTCTCCCTGGAGGAGCTGGAGGCCTGGTATGGCCGCCTGCTCAAGGTGCTGGATCGCACCCCGGCACCGGGGGAAGCGCTGCCGGCGCTGCCGATGGTGG
>BJHE01000166.1 GCA_014191755.1 Cyanobium sp. | reverse complement strand
TCCGGCTGGGTGATGGCCCTGGCGGTGCTCCCAGGCGGGCAGCTCGCTTCGGGGGCAGACGATCGCACCATCAAGCTCTGGGATCCGGCCAGCGGCCAGCTCCAAGCCACCCTGGAAGGCCATTCCGGCTCGGTGTTGGCCCTGGCGGTGCTCCCAGGCGGGCAGCTCGCTTCGGGGGCAGACGATCGCACCATTAAGATCTGGGATCCGGCCAGCGGCCAGCTCCAAGCCACCCTGGAAGGCCATTCCGGCTCGGTGTGGGCCCTGGCGGTGCTCCCAGGCGGGCGGCTCGCTTCGGGGGCTGGCGATCGCACCATTAAGATCTGGGATCCGGCCGGCGGCCAGCTCCAAGCCACCCTGGAAGGCCATTCCGGCTCGGTGTGGGCCCTGGCGGTGCTCCCAGGCGGGCAGCTCGCTTCGGGGGCAAGCGATCGCACCATCAAGCTCTGGGATCCGGCTAGCGGCCAGCTCCAAGCCACCCTGGAAGGCCATTCCGGCTGGGTGATGGCCCTGGCGGTGCTCCCAGGCGGGCAGCTCGCTTCGGGGGCAAGCGATCGCACCATCAAGCTCTGGGATCCGGCTAGCGGCCAGCTCCAAGCCACCCTGGAAGGCCATTCCGACTGGGTGATGGCCCTGGCGGTGCTCCCAGGCGGGCAGCTCGCTTCGGGGGCTGGCGATCGCACCATCAAGCTCTGGGATCCGGCCAGCGGCCAGCTCCAAGCCACCCTGGAAGGCCATTCCGGCTGGGTGATGGCCCTGGCGGTGCTCCCAGGCGGGCAGCTCGCTTCGGGGGCAGACGATCGCACCATCAAGCTCTGGGATCCGGCCAGCGGCCAGCTCCAAGCCACCCTGGAAGGCCATTCCGCCTCGGTGTTGGCCCTGGCGGTGCTCCCAGGCGGGCAGCTCGCTTCGGGGGCTGGCGATCGCACCATCAAGCTCTGGGATCCGGCCGGCGGCCAGCTCCAAGCCACCCTGGAAGGCCATTCCGGCTCGGTGAGGGCCCTGGCGGTGCTCCCAGGCGGGCAGCTCGCTTCGGGGGCAGACGATCGCACCATCAAGCTCTGGGATCCGGCCGGCGGCCAGCTCCAAGCCACCCTGGAAGGCCATTCCGGCTCGGTGAGGGCCCTGGCGGTGCTCCCAGGCGGGCAGCTCGCTTCGGGGGCAAGCGATCGCACCATCAAGCTCTGGGACCCGGCCAGCGGCGAACCTGAATCCAGCCAGCTGCTCTTCGTAGCCGATGCCGCCATCACCGCCCTGGCCTTCCTGCACGCCACTTCAACCCTGGTAGCCGGCGATGCCAGCGGCCGATTGCACTGGTTGCGCCTGCCCGGGCCCTGAGCCAGCCGCCCAGGCATGTTTCGCTTTGCACGGACCCCCTGCAGCCCCCGGTCGCTTGCCCTTAGATGGAAGGATCGCCGTTGCTGCGGCCCGCCTTACCCCATGACCTCCACACTCACCCCTCCCTCCACCACCGGTAGCGTCGCGCGCGGCGAGGACGGCGAGGGCAGCCTGCAGGTGCATCAAGACGCGGCCATGGCCATCGAGGAGGGCGCCCTGGTGATCGCCGTCTACGGCAAGGGCGGCATCGGCAAGTCCACCACCTCCTCCAACCTCTCGGCTGCCTTCTCGAAGCTGGGCAAGCGGGTGCTGCAGATCGGCTGTGATCCCAAGCACGATTCCACCTTCACCCTCACCAAGAAGATGGTGCCCACGGTGATCGATATCCTCGAAACCGTGGACTTCCACACCGAAGAGCTGCGCCCCGAAGATTTTGTGTTCGAGGGCTACAACGGCGTCATGTGCGTCGAATCGGGCGGCCCGCCGGCCGGCACTGGCTGCGGCGGCTACGTCACCGGCCAAACGGTGAAACTGCTCAAGGAGCACCACCTGCTCGAAGACACCGACGTGGTGATCTTCGATGTGCTGGGTGATGTGGTGTGCGGCGGCTTCGCTGCTCCCCTGCAGCACGCCCATTACTGCCTGATCGTGACCGCCAACGATTTCGATTCGATCTTCGCCATGAATCGAATCATGCAGGCGATCAACGCCAAGGCCAAGAACTACAAGGTGCGTCTGGGCGGCGTGATCGCCAACCGCTCCAAAGACACCGACCAAATCGACAAGTTCAACGAGCGCACCGGCCTGCGCACCATGGCCCACTTTCGCGACGTCGACGCCATCCGCCGCTCCCGCCTCAAGAAGTGCACCATCTTCGAAATGGAAGCCAGCCCTGAGGTGGAGCAGGTGCAGCAGGAATATCTCCATCTAGCCCGCACCATGCTCGAAGATGTGAAGCCCCTCGAGGCCGAATCGCTCAAAGATCGCGATATCTTCGATCTGCTCGGTTTCGATTGATCGATTGGCCGGATCGGCCCATCCATGACATCGAGAGCCTCACACCTGATTGGTGTTGAAGGTATCGCACTGGTTCATGTCACCACTTTGCAGGCCCTTGGTGAACCAGCGCTGCCGCTGGGCCGAGCTGCCATGGGTGAAGCTATCTGGCCGCACCCTGCCGGTGCTTTGGCGCTGCAGGGTGTCGTCGCCGATGCGCCCGGCCGCGTTGATGGCCTCCTCGATGTCTCCCTCCTCCAAGGTCTGGCGCTGGGTGGCGGTGCGGTTGGCCCACACACCGGCGAAACAATCGGCTTGGAGTTCTAGGCGCACCGAGAGCTGGTTGGCCTGAGCCTGGGGCAGGCGCCGCTGCATCTTCTGCACCTGCTGATCGATCCCGAGTTGGTGCTGCACGTGGTGCCCGATCTCATGGGCGATCACGTAGGCCTGGG
>BJHE01000165.1 GCA_014191755.1 Cyanobium sp. | reverse complement strand
CGTAGACCTTCCCCTCCTTGAGCCGCTCCTGCAGCGTCTCTGGAGTCACATCCACCAGCACGACCTCATCGGCGAGCTCCAGCACGCGGTTGGGTATGCGCTCCCGTACCACTACGCCGGTGAGCTGGGCTACCAGGTCGTTGAGACTCTCCAGGTGCTGAATGTTCAGCGTGGAATAAACATCCAGTCCAGAGAGCAGCAACATCTCAACGTCCTGCCAGCGTTTCTCCCGTTCACTTCCCGGCACGTTGGTGTGGGCGAGTTCATCGACGAGCACCAGCTGCGGATGACGGGCCATCACGGCGGCCACATCCATCTCCTCAAGGTCCACCCCCTGGTAGTGGATGCGTTTGCGGGGAATCTGCTCCAGCCCATTCGCCTCTCGGATGGTGTCCTGGCGGCCGTGGGTCTCCAGCAGGCCGATCACCATATCGGTGCCCTCCCGCAGCGCCTCCCTACCCTCCTGGAGCATGCGGCAGGTCTTGCCGACGCCAGGCGCCATGCCGATGAACACCTTGTGGCGGCCGCGCCGGTGGGTGGAGCGAATCATGGCCTCGCGGGGACTGGCGTGCCTGGCGTGGTGGATGCAGTCGCCAGTTGGTCGAGGGCCAAATTGAGCCTGGGGACGTTCACCACGGGCTCGATTGCCTGCAGTCCAAGGGGGCCTTCTTGGTGCTGGCGCAACAGGCGCTCTAGCTCCGCCAGGGACAACTGGCGTTCGCTGGCCAGGCGGGGTAGCTGCTGGCGAGCGGCCGCCAGGCTGATGTGGGGATCCACGCCAGAAGCCGAATCCTGTAGCAGATCGGCAGCGGGTTGGGGGATTCCGGCCCGCTGCCAGCGGCCGGCGGCAGCGGCTACGCGCCTGCCCAGCTCAGGGTTGCTGGCGGCCAGGTTAGGGGCACCGGCAGGGCGGCCCTGCAAGTAGCGCGCCGAGCTGAAGCCCTGACCGATCAGACGCGATCCCACCACCTGGCCATCGCGGCGGATCAGGTTGCCGCTGGCCGCATCGGGGGCCACCAGCCGGGCTAGGCCCAGCAGCGGCAGGGTGATCACCACCACGGTCAGAAACCAGAGGAGCAGGGCGAGGCGAACCCCACGCCAGAGTTGGGCAACGGCTGACATCAGAACTTCTCCGGTTGGGCGATTACGGCGAACAGGTAACCCGACAGGGCGACGGTGCCGCAGAGCAGCAGCGCCAGGGTGTGGCTCTGGAGCGGTGGTTGGCTTTGGCGCAGCTGCGGAGCGACGATCAGGGTGCCGGCCACGAGCAGCAGTGGTAGCCAGAAGCGGATGGGCAGAATGGGGGGCTTGGGATTGTTTGGAGCGGGCATAGCTGAAATCGAGAATCGCTGAGAATGGGTAACGGAAAAGCCAGAGGGCGTTTACCAGAAGGCGTTAAACCAGCCGCAGGGCACCGAGGGCAAGATCGATCAGCTTGATGCCCACAAAAGGAGCGACCACGCCCCCGAGGCCGAACACCAGGAGATTGCGCCTCAGCAACTGTTCGGCGCTCAGCGGCCGGAACTGAACCCCCTTCAGAGCCAGTGGCACCAGGGCCGGAATGATCAGGGCGTTGAACACCATCGCCGAAAGAATCGCCGATTTTGGTGAGGCCAGCTTCATCACATTCAGTGCCTCTAGGCCCGCCCCGGCGAACAGGGCCGGCAAGATAGCGAAGTACTTGGCGATGTCGTTGGCGATTGAGAAGGTGGTGAGCGCCCCGCGGGTGATCAGCAGCTGTTTGCCAATCGTCACGATGTCGATCAGCTTGGTGGGATCGCTGTCGAGATCCACCATGTTGGCCGCCTCCTTGGCGGCCTGGGTGCCGGAGTTCATCGCCACGCCCACATTGGCCTGGGCCAAGGCCGGCGCGTCGTTAGAGCCATCGCCGGTCATCGCCACCATCTTGCCGAGCTTCTGCTCCTGCTCAATCACGGCGATCTTGTCTTCCGGGGTGGCCTCGGCGATGAAGTCATCCACACCGGCCTCGCGGGCGATCACTCCGGCGGTGATCGGGTTGTCGCCGGTGAGCATCACGGTGCGGATGCCCATGCGGCGCAACTGATCGAACCGCTCGCGGATGCCCGGCTTGATGATGTCTTTGAGGTAGATCACCCCGAGCACCTCGCCGCCCCGGCAGACCGCCAGTGGCGTGCCCCCCAGCTTGGACACCTGCTCAAAGCAGCCATCGAGTTGTTCGGGAACCGTGCCGCCCCGCGAGCGCACGAATCCCTTGACCGCATCCACCGCCCCCTTGCGGAACTCGATGCCCTCGGGGCTGTCGGTGCCGCTCATGCGGGTGCGGGCCGAGAATTCAATGCCGCTGGCGCTGGCGGCATCGAAGGGCAACGCCGCTCCCTGTTTCTCAGCCAGCCGCACGATCGAGCGCCCCTCCGGCGTCTGGTCGAAGCAACTCGACGCCAGGGCCGCCTCCGCCAGTTCGGCGTTGCTGTGGCCGCCCACCGGCAGGAATTCCTCCGCCAGGCGGTTGCCCAGGGTGATCGTGCCGGTTTTGTCGAGGATGAGCGTGTTCACATCGCCGCAGGCTTCCACGGCACGCCCGGAGGTGGCGATCACGTTGAACTGGGCCACCCGGTCCATGCCAGCAATGCCGATGGCGCTCAGCAGGCCGCCGATCGTGGTGGGAATCAACGCCACCAGCAGGGCCACCAGGGTCACGGCCGAGGGGTCCTGATTGAGAAAACCAGCCAGCGGCGAGAAGGTGGCCACGCCGATCAGAAACACCTGGGTGAGCACCGCCAGCAGCACCGTGAGGGCGATCTCATT
>BJHE01000164.1 GCA_014191755.1 Cyanobium sp. | reverse complement strand
CATTCATGGGAACATCCTCCTGTGGGAGCAATCGGGACATGAGCTGCAATCAGGCTTTTCGCTGAATGCACTTGCTTCAGTGTCTTGATTGACCCAACCGCCCAACTGTTCAGCCAGGCCTAGTCAGCGAAAACTTCTGCTTGTATTAAGGCGTGTTGCCCAGGTCCCTGTCAGCAGTTGGCAGTTGTCTATGCTTACTTCTTGAAATCTGCCGCGCAGCGGCTTGGTCCAACTTCTATTTGGGCGGATCCGCCCAAGTCGCCCCGAGTGCTCCTGGCTGTCCGCCTAAGTCGCAGCTGTTGAACGGGGGACAGACGGCAGAAGTCATGCGCTGCAAGGCATCTCAGGCCTCAAAGGCCAAAATTGATGCGATTTAGGCGGATCCGCCCAAGATGTGTTCATAATGTTACAAAGAGGCGCTGAGGGCTGCTGAAGTTCCAATCACAAAGCCTAGCAAAACTGATCTGCTTTACCCAACAAATCGGGCAACGATTGGCTGGATCGCTGCTGACTTGTCTTGAAGATGGTTCTCTTGATGCCGATCAGATTGGCATGGATGCGAACCTGCAACCATTCGCATTCAATGACCGGCCATGGCCAAGCCCAGGCTCACGGCCTCACCGGCCAGCATCAGGCCGCAAAGCAGGGCCAGCAGCTTGTAGGTCCAGGGTGGACTGATTCTGGCCACCATTGAGGTGTCGAGGCCGGAACGCAAAGCGAAGTCTTCGAGGAAGGTCTCGAAGCGTTCCACCCGCTGAGGCAGCAGGAACGCCCCACCCCCTTGATCTCGCACGTAATACACCCTGCCGCCCTGGCTGGTGCCCACCGGGGTGAGCGACTGAATCGTGCTCCAGGGAAGCTGCCAGCCGCGGCGCAGCAGCCAGGCGCACCAGGGGGGATGGCCCACCCGGATCCCGCTGCCATCGAGTTCAACCCGTTCACTGGTGATCGCCACCACCAGCACCAGCCCCAGGGGCACCGCCGCCAGCAGCAGGGGCCGCAGCGCCTCGGGGGCCATCAGCGGCAGGGGGAACACCAGAGCCAGATAGAGGGCCAGCAGGGTGTAGCGGATCAGTGGGGCCATGGCGTGGATGCCCTTCTCCGCTGAAGGGGCTCCGGCGGCTCGGGACAGGCTGGGGGTAGGAGATTCGGGCACGGCCGATCAACGGTCTTCCGGGGAACCGGGCATGGGTTCGATCACGCTGGAGGGGCGGTAACGACCGCCAAATACCTCCTCCTCGCGGCCCTTCCAAAACTCCCCGAGCCGCATCAGGTCGGCGTGGGCCTCCTGGACGCGCTCTAGGTACTCCTGGGAGTCCATGGTGTCCTTGGCTTCGCGGATCTTGGCCAGCCGCAACAGGTGCCAGGTCCAGGGCTTGACCATCTCGCCGCGCGCCTCAAAGAAGCGGGCCAGGTCCTCGGAAGCGGGCAGGGGAGGGGTGGCCATCGCCGGGCTAAACCGCCGTAAGGCATCCACCCTATGGACAGGATGCGGGTTGTTGTGGGCGGGGGCCAGCCCAATCCAGGGTTGGTGCCTAGCTCCTTCGCTCCCAGCTGTAGAGCTCGGGCCGTAGATCCTCGTGGTAGCGGGTGCCGGCCGGATGGGAGGGGCCGTAGTCGGAGGGGATGCAGTCGGCCAGCAGCAGGGTGGATTCGGGGCGGGCCGCCACCAAGACATCGCCGTGGGGCCCGCAGATGATGCTGTTGCCCAGGTAGGCGGCCATCACGGTGCCGTTCACCGTTTCCTCGCCGCAGCGGTTGGCATAGGCCACGAAGCAGTCGTTCCCGAAGGCGTGGGCGGGAATCAGGGTGCGGGAGACATCGGGGTAGGGGCGGTCTGTGCGCTGGCCATTGCTGAGCAGCGCCCAGGTGTCGGCGGCGGTGGGGATCAGCACGAGCTTCGCGCCGCGCAGGGCCAGGTTTCGCGTGAGTTCGGGGAACTCCGCCTCGTAGCAATTGAGCAGGCCCACGCCGATCCCGTTCACCGCCTGCACCGTGAACGCCTCGCCTTCCTGTGGATGGAGATAGCCCGGGCTCCAGCAGAGCTTCTCATCGGGGCCCCAGAGGTGGGTCTTGCGGTAGTTGCGCAGCAGGGCGCCATCGGCTCCGAACAAGGCGATGGCGTCGTAGAAGCGCTCCTCGCCGGCCACCCGGGCCCGCTCGGGGTAGGGGCAGGCCAACGCCAGGCCATGGCGGCGGGCGGCGGCGGCGACCCGCTGCAGGCTGGGGCCATCCACCGGCTCGGCCAGGCGCCGGGCCAGCTCCGGGGTCACGATGTAGCCGCTGAGGTACAGCTCCGGGAAGGCCAGCAACTGCACGCCCTGGGCGGCGGCGAGGCCGCAGACGGTTTCGAGGCGTTCGAGGTTCTCGGTCACGGCCTCGGGCGTGGCCGCCGTGCCGCTTCCCTGCCAGATCCCCAGCCGCAGGCCCTCGCCAGGCGCCGGTGGCGTGGGCCTCAGGAAGCTGTGAAGGCGGTAGGCGAGGTCCATCGGGATCGGGGTCGGCGATGGGGCCGTGGCGGTGTGCCCGATCCTCCGACAGCTCCTGGTCGGGTTGCCGGTTCCGTCCTGGTTTCCCGGCAGGGGTGCTGGCCACGCCTGAGGGCTGCCGTCCTTCCAGCGGATGCAGCACGCCATCTCGGGCTGCCGCAGGACGAGGCGATTCTTGCCGCCGGGTTGCTTGCCTGCCTCGTTCCTTGCCTGCCTTGTTGCCCTGTGCTCCTGGGCCAGGCCGGCCGCCCGGTCATGCCCCTTGAATGTGCTGATGGTTGGGGCCCAGTCCAGCTCGACCAGCTGATTGGCCCCACCCAGCTCGCCCGTCCGTTCCTCTCCGCCGGCCCCCCCGATCCGTTTCCCACCATGACCGCGAGCTCACAGCCGCCGAAACGCCGCGCCAGCAACCTCGGGATCAGCGCCGGCCTCAGCGCCCGCCTGGCCGCCGCCAAC
>BJHE01000163.1 GCA_014191755.1 Cyanobium sp. | reverse complement strand
GTTGGCGGCGGCCAGGCGGGCGCTGAGGCCGGCGCTGATCCCGAGGTTGCTGGCGCGGCGTTTCGGCGGCTGTGAGCTCGCGGTCATGGTGGGAAACGGATCGGGGGGGCCGGCGGAGAGGAACGGAATCGAGGGCCGGGCGGTCCCGGGGAGGTGGTTGGGGCTGGGCCGATGAGCTGGTCGAGCTGGACTGGGCCCCAACCATCAGCACATTCAAGGGGCATGACCGGGCGGCCGGCCTGGCCCAGGAGCACAGGGCAACAAGGCAGGCAAGCAACCCGGCGGCAAGAATCGCCTCGTCCTGCGGCAGCCCGAGATGGCGTGCTGCATCCGCTGGAAGGACGGCAGCCCTCAGGCGTGGCAAGCACCCCTGCCGGGAAACCAGGACGGAACCGGCAACCCGGCCGGGAGCTGTCGGAGGATCAGGCACACCGCCACGGCCCCATCGCCGACCCCGATCCCGATGGACCTCGCCTACCGCCTTCACAGCTTCCTGAGACCCACGCCACCGGCGCCTGGAGAGGGCCTGCGGCTGGGGATCTGGCAGGGCACCGGCACGGCGGCCACGCCCGAGGCCGTGGCCGAGAACCTCGAACGCCTCGAAACCGTCTGCGGCCTCGCCGCCGCCCAGGGCGTGCAGCTGCTGGCCTTCCCGGAGCTCTACCTCAGCGGCTACATCGTGACCCCGGAGCTGGCCCGGCGCCTGGCCGAGCCGGTGGATGGCCCCAGCCTGCAGCGGGTCGCCGCCGCCGCCCGCCGCCATGGCCTGGCGGTGGCCTGCCCCTACCCCGAGCGCGCCCGGGTGGGCGGCGAGGAGCGCTTCTACGACGCCATCGCATTGTTCGGCGCCGATGGCGCCCTGCTGCGCAACTACCGCAAGACCCACCTCTGGGGCCCCGATGAGAAGCTCTGCTGGAGCCCGGGCTATCTCCAACCCGAGGAAGGCGAGGCGTTCACGGTGCAGGCGGTGAACGGGATCGGCGTGGGCCTGCTCAATTGCTACGAGGCGGAGTTCCCCGAACTCACGCGAAACCTGGCCCTGCGCGGCGCGAAGCTCGTGCTCATCCCCACCGCCGCCGACACCTGGGCGCTGCTCAGCAATGGCCAGCGCACCGACCGCCCCTACCCCGATGTCTCCCGCAGCTTGATCCCCGCCCACGCCTTCGGGAACGACTGCTTCGTGGCCTATGCGAACCGCTGCGGCGAGGAAACGGTGAACGGCACCGTGATGGCGGCCTACCTGGGCAACAGCATCATCTGCGGGCCCCACGGCGATGTCTTGGTGGCGGCCCGCCCCGAATCCACCCTGCTGCTGGCCGACTGCATCCCGGCCGACTACGGCCCCTCCCATCCGGCCGGCACCCGCTACCACGAGGATCTACGGCCCGAGCTCTACAGCTGGGAGCGAAGGAGCTAGGCACCAACCCTGGATGGGGCTGGCCCCCGCCCACAACAACCCGCATCCTGTCCATAGGGTGGATGCCTTACGGCGGTTTAGCCCGGCGATGGCCACCCCTCCCCTGCCCGCTTCCGAGGACCTGGCACGCTTCTTTGAGGCGCGCGGCGAGATGGTCAAGCCCTGGACCTGGCACCTGTTGCGGCTGGCCAAGATCCGCGAAGCCAAGGACACCATGGACTCCCAGGAGTACCTAGAGCGCGTCCAGGAGGCCCACGCCGACCTGATGCGGCTCGGGGAGTTTTGGAAGGGCCGCGAGGAGGAGGTATTTGGCGGTCGTTACCGCCCCTCCAGCGTGATCGAACCCATGCCCGGTTCCCCGGAAGACCGTTGATCGGCCGTGCCCGAATCTCCTACCCCCAGCCTGTCCCGAGCCGCCGGAGCCCCTTCAGCGGAGAAGGGCATCCACGCCATGGCCCCACTGATCCGCTACACCCTGCTGGCCCTCTATCTGGCTCTGGTGTTCCCCCTGCCGCTGATGGCCCCCGAGGCGCTGCGGCCCCTGCTGCTGGCGGCAGTGCCCCTGGGGCTGGTGCTGGTGGTGGCGATCACCAGTGAACGGGTTGAACTCGATGGCAGCGGGATTCGGGTGGGCCATCCCCCCTGGTGCGCCTGGCTGTTGCGCCGCGGCTGGCAGCTTCCCTGGAGCACGATTCAGTCGCTCACCCCGGTGGGCACCAGCCAGGGCGGCAGGGTGTATTACGTGCGAGATCAAGGGGGTGGGGCGTTCCTGCTGCCCCAGCGGGTGGAACGCTTCGAGGCCTTTCTCGAAGACTTCGCTTTGCGTTCCGGCCTGGACACCTCAATGGTGGCCCGGATCAGTCCACCCTGGACCTACCGGCTGCTGGCCCTGCTCTGCGGCCTGATGCTGGCCGGTGAGGGAATCAGCCTGGCCTTTGCCATGGCCGGCCATTGAATGCGAATGGTTGCAGGTTCACAGCCATGCCACTTTGATCGGCATCTAGAGAACCAACTTCATGAGAAGCCGGCAGCGATCCAGCCAATCGTTGCCCGATTTGTTGGGCAAGGCGGATCAGTTTTGCTAGACTTTATCATTGCAACTTCAGCAACCCCCAGCGCCTCTTTGTAACACTGTGAACACATCTTGGGCGGATCCGCCTAAATCGCATCAATTTTGCCCTTTGAGGCCTGAGATGCATTGCAGCGCAGGGCTTTTGAAGTCTGCCCCCCGTTCAACAGCTGCGTCTTAGGCGGACAGCAGCGGGATTCAGAGCGACATAGGCGGGTCCGCCCAAATAGAAGTTGGACCAAGCCGCTGCGCGGCAGATTTCAAGAAGTAAGCATAGACAACTGCCAACTGCTGACAGGGACCTGGGCAACACGCCTTAATACAAGCAGAAGTTTTCGCTGACTAGGCCTGGCTGAACAGTTGGGCGGTTGGGTCAATCAAGACACTGAAGCAAGTGCATTCAGCGAAAAGCCTGATTGCAGCTCATGTCCCGATTGCTCCCACAGGAGGATGTTCCCATGAATG
>BJHE01000162.1 GCA_014191755.1 Cyanobium sp. | reverse complement strand
AAAGCCAAGCATGCCGGCAAGGACGGGGATCTCTCATCCAAAAGCAGTGGTGGGCTGGATCCCGGCGACGCCTACCGCCCCGCTCCGATCCTCGATGATTTCGCAGCGCATCCAGAGGGGGCGAGCATCAAGCTTGATCGTAAGTTTTATGAAAGCGAGCTCAAGGAACTGCAGGTTGAGCTGGTGAAGATGCAGTACTGGATCAAGCATGCGGGCTACCGGCTGATTATTCTTTTCGAGGGACGCGATGCGGCCGGCAAGGGGGGCACGATCAAGCGCATCACCGAGCCTCTCAACCCCAGGGGCTGCAATGTGGTTGCCCTCGGTACCCCTTCCGATCAGCAGAAGACGCAGTGGTTCTTCCAGCGCTATGTGGAGAATTTCCCCTCAGCTGGCGAGATCGTGCTCTTTGATCGCAGCTGGTACAACCGTGCCGGCGTCGAAAAGGTGATGGGTTTCTGCACCCCCGCCCAGGTGGAGGAGTTCATGCTCTCGGCGCCGGAGTTTGAGCGGATGGTGGTGCGCAGCGGCATCGCGCTGCTCAAGTATTGGTTCTCTGTGAGCGACGATGAGCAGGAGGCCCGCTTCCGCTCACGCCTCCAGGATCCCGCCCGGCGTTGGAAGCTCAGCCCCATGGATCTTGAATCCCGCGATCGCTGGGTCGACTTCTCCCGCGCGAAGGATGAGATGTTCGCCCATACCAACATCCCTGAAGCGCCATGGTTCACCGTGGAGGCCAACGACAAGCGCCGTGCGCGCCTGAACTGCATCCGCCATCTGCTCAGCAAGGTCCCCTATGAGGACATGACCCCGGAGGCGATCGAGCTGCCTCCCCGCAAGGGCAGTGGCGATTACCAACGCCCCCTCCTCAACGAACAGTTTTTCGTGCCCAACCACTACAGTTGATTGTGGAGTTCTTGATAGCCCTGGAGGCCGATTTCAGCTCCCGCGCCTGGAGGCCGGAGCTGATGCGGAGCTCTTCCACCAGCCTGAAGCGCCTTGAGCAGGAGCCCGCCGCCGCCCGGCCGCCCGAGGAGCTCTGACGATGCCACGTCGCCGTCTACTGACGCCGGGACCCACGGAGTCAGGCGCCGCCCCAGGACTGATTAGACCGGAGCCAACTCGCCAGGCAGGCATCGCCGGCGTAGGCCCCCCCAGGAGATCCGCCGATGCCCCCCCACCCCCTGCCGCCGATTGCCGGCCGCGAAGCCGCGATCCTGGAGCTGGTGCAGCAGCAGCGGCCGATGGTTACGCGGCGCACCAACTCGAAGCTGGAGCAGCTGCGCTCGGGCTTTGCCTGCGCGCTCCACATGCACCAGCCCACGATTCCGGCCGGCGTTGATGGCGAGTTGATCTCCCATCTCCAGTACATGCTGGATCACCCTGGCGAAGGCGATAACCACAACGCCGAACCCTTCGCCCACTGCTACCGGCGCCTCGCTGATCTCATTCCCCAGCTGATCGCTGAGGGTTGCGATCCACGCATCATGCTGGATTACTCCGGCAATTTGCTCTGGGGTTTCGAGCAGATGGGCCGCCGCGACATCCTCGATGCCCTCAGGTTCCTGGCCACCGATCCCTCGGTTCAGCCCCATGTGGAATGGCTCGGCACCTTTTGGAGCCATGCGGTGGCGCCCTCCACGCCGATCCCCGATCTGAAGCTACAGATCCTGGCCTGGCAGCACCATTTCGCCGCCCTGTTCGGCGATGCGGCCCTGCAGCGGGTGAAGGGCTTCTCACCGCCGGAGATGGCCCTGCCCAACCATCCCGACACCCTTTATGAACTGGTGAAGGCCCTGCGGGAGTGCGGCTACCGCTGGCTGCTGGTGCAGGAGCACAGCGTGGAGAACCCGGATGGCTCCAGCCTGCGCCAGGAGCAGAAGGTCGTGCCCAATCAGCTGGTGGCACGCAACTCCCGCGGCGAGGAGGTGAGCATCACCGCCCTGATCAAGACCCAGGGCTCGGATACCAAGCTGGTGGGTCAGATGCAGCCCTGCTACGAGGCCATGGGGCTGGGCCGGCAGCCGCTGGGCAACACCAGCGTGCCGGCGATTGTGGCTCAGATCGCCGATGGCGAGAACGGCGGCGTGATGATGAATGAGTTCCCCTCCGCCTTTCTACAGGCCAACCAACGCATCGCTGGCGAAGGGGGCGGTGGCGCCGGTGGTGGCACGGTGGCGATCAACGGCACGGAATATCTGGAGCTGCTGGAAGTCAGCGGTCTTAGCGCAGCCGATTTTGCACCGATTCAGGCGGTGGGGCAGCACAGGCTCTGGCAGCAGGTTGGCGCTGCGAGTAGCCCGGAAGCTGTGGAGGCAACGATTGCCGCACTCCAGGCCGCCGACCCCGGCTTCTCGATGGCCGGTGCCTCCTGGACCAACAACCTCAGCTGGGTGGAGGGCTACACCAATGTGCTGGAGCCGATGAACCAACTCAGTGCCCAGTTCCACCAGGTGTTTGATCCTCAGGTGGCGGCCGATCCTGCGGTGACCAGAACCGAGCCCTATCAGCAGGCCCTGCTTCACCTGTTGCTGCTCGAAACCAGTTGCTTCCGCTACTGGGGCCAGGGCACCTGGACCGAGTACGCCCGCGAGATCCAACGGCGTGGCGTTGAGCTGGTGGGATCGGCAGCTGGGCCTGAGCTGCTCCTCGTTACCTAGCGGGTGAGCCGCCGATTTGATGCTGGAGGCCAGCAGCGGACTCCAGCCAGGGGGGGGCCTGGCGGTGCGGCTGGCCTGGCTCCAAGACCCTGCGCCAAAACCCATAGGATGCAGAGACCGTTTCGCAGATTGTGGTTTGGGGTTTGCCCCTGTCTGTCTCTTTACGGCAGACACGGGCGCCACGAATACCCGAAAAGCGTTGCGGTGAGTAAGGGGGCATGGCGGAATGGTAGACGCAGCGGACTTAAAATCCGCAGGTCGCAAGACTGTGGGGGTTCAAGTCCCCCTGCCCCCATCGCTAAAAAACCCTGCAGCGACTGGATTTTGGCAACGAGCTGATGGCCGGGGTGGTTTTGGGGT
>BJHE01000161.1 GCA_014191755.1 Cyanobium sp. | reverse complement strand
CACCGGTGACGGTGCGCAGCCGCCGCGCCCCCGGCAGCCGTGGTCCCCAGGTGCGCACCGAGGCGAACACCGTGGATGTGCGCGGTCTGCGGGTGCACGAGGCCGAGGCGGCGGTGGAGGAGCGCCTGCGCGGCGCCAACGGGCCGGTGTGGGTGATCCATGGCATTGGCACCGGCAAGCTGAAGCGGGGCCTGCGCGAATGGCTGGCCGGCGTGCCCTACGTGGAGCGGGTGAGCGACGCCGAGCAGGGCGATGGCGGCATGGGCTGCAGCGTGATCTGGGTGCGGTGAGCGGTTCGCATCGATCGGACCGCCGTGAGGCGGGCCCCAGCCAGTCCAGAAGCGCCGCCTTTCTCCACCCGGGCCTGCCCTGGGCCGCTGGGCCCGTGTCACCGGCGGCTGGAGGGCGTTCGACAACTCCACCGGCTCCCGCCTGCCGGACAACTCGGTGCTCAGCCCCGATGCTTCCCTGGTGGCCCTCGATCGCTGGCAGGCTCTCAGCCGCTGTTCCCCTTGGATCAGGGCAGAGGAACCCGGCGGAACGGTTCACGCCGAAAGCGCCGATAGACAGCAAAGTCGCTGTCGAGGGAGAGGATCTCGGCGATGTCCAGCCGCTCTGAGAGGGTCACCAAGGTGAGATCGGCGAAATCAGCGGGCAAATCGGCATCGCGCTGGTTGAGTTCAGCGATCCGGGCGTAATCCTCTGGAAGCAGGTTGATTGCCTCAATCCCTCCGCGGCTGACGGCACCAAGCAGGTGGTTCTGAGCGGCAAGAACGCGGGGATCCCCGGGATCGCCGAGCAGCCAGAGCACTTCCGCGATGTAGATCGGCGAGGTGATCAGTTGGGCGGCGTTTTGATCAAAGAAGGCCACCACCGCCTGATGCAGGGGCTCCTGTTGCTGGTAGTAGCTGAGCAGGATTCCCGAATCGATCAGGATCCGCCGCATCAGCGGCGCTCCAGCCGGCGAAACTGGAGCTGCTCGGTGAGCAGCCGGCGCCGTTCCTGGCGTTCAGCGCTGCCCGCTGGCAGGGTGTCGAGGAAGTGATTGGGGTGGCCGCCCAGCTGCTCGGTGATCGAGGGGGAGGGCAGGCGCTGTTGCCAGCGATCGCGGATGAGCTGGCGGATGAGGGTGCTCTTGTCCTGGCCTGTTGCGGCCAGAAGCTCTTGGAGGCAGCGTTCGGTGTCGCTGTCCAGCCTCACGGTGAGTGGCATGGCCCCCAGCCCCCAAACTTGTACGACGATTGGCCTTAGTGTAATACCGTTGCTGTGGTGTCGCCTGTTTGAGCCATGCCCCCTTGTGAGGGCCCTGCCGTCAGGGCTCCCGATCCCCACGCTCCAGCTCGCGCAGCTAGCCGCAGGAGCCTGGATGTCGTCGGCCGGAGCCGCCGAACCGGGAACGCCGCCTACTGCTCTGCAGCTACTGCAGCAGGGTGCGTGGTTTGCCCGGCCGCCGGGCCAGGGCGGCAAAGCCCAGAGCCAGCGCCAGGCTGGCGAGGGCGTTGCGGAGCAGCTCGGGCCGCAGCAGCAGGGGCATGCGGGGCTGGCTGGCCTCGCGCTCGCGGCTGATCTGCAGAGCGGCCTGATCGAGCACGGCAGCCACTTGGGCTTTGAGCAAGGTCAGGGGCTGGGCGATATCGGCGGGGCCGAGCACGGGCCCCTGGAATTTCTGGAGTTGCTGGTTGAGATCGGCGTTGCTGGCGGCGCCGGCCACGGCCTGGCGGAGGGTCTTGAGTTTGGCCTCTGCGCCCTGGATGCGGACGGCCTGGGCGTTGTTGACCGTGCGGCTGGTCCGCAGGCCGGCGATGGTCTGCAGGGGGAGGAGCAGCAGCAAGCCCAGGGCGGCGGCCACCGCCAGCTGGCTGCAGAGGTGGGCGCGGCTTTTCAGCAGCGGATCGTGGGGCCCCAGCTCGGCGGCGATCTGGAGCAGGGCCAGGCCGAGCAGGGGGAAGGCGGCGCTGTTGATCAAGGTGCCAGCGAGGCGTAACTGCCAGGCGGGATCGAGCAGCTGCAACGGGAACAAGGCAGCGGCCACCAGCGAGGAGAACAGTAAGAAGAGCACCAGGGCCATCAAACTAAGGCCCGGAGCCGTGAGGAGCACGGGAGCGCCGGAGCGGAAGGAATCGGCACTGGGGGGCATGGCGGAACTCAGGGGGCAGAACTTAGGGAAAAGGACTCACCGCTCCCGGCGGCCACAGAAAAAGCCCCGCCGAAGGCAGGGCCGGGAGATAAATCTGAATTGCAATCAGGCCTGGGGCGGCGTGCTCAGAGGAGCGGCGATGCGCTTGCGCAGGCGGCGGCTCCAGCCGAGGGCGGCAGCGGCGCCCATCAAGGGAACAGGCCCAGGCACTTTTGATGTGGGAGCTGATCCCGCCCAGACTTGGAATTTTTCGGTCGCTCCGTTTACGGACGTTCCAGTTAACTCCCATTCGCCAAGTAGTCCAGATGTACTGGATAAGCCAAGGTCCGCCAAGGTCTTATTTGTAAAAATCATAGATGCTGAAAGAGGAGTGCCTACGACATAAGCAACAGGTAGGCCAAGCGAAGTTTTGTGTGCGCGCACGCAATCACCGGATGAAGTGTCTGCGTTGAAGAGGCCACCTGTGCCGAAGTTAGAAGGTCCAGTTACAGCATAAAAATTCCAAATACAGGTGGGCGAACACCCGCCGCAATGTCTGCATCTAAAGCTGTGATAACGCCACCCGGACTTCCCGCTTGAAACACATATGTGCTGACTTGAGAGATGGATCCGTTAGCATTGATCGTTACATCCGAACCAGTCTGAAGTATTTCGAAGACTAATAAGGCTTTGGCCTCCCCCTGGCTCAGTAGCATCGCAGCCGGTGCGGCCAGTAAAGTTGTTGGTGACTTGCAATGTTGGACGAGAGTGCGAAGCGACATCATAAGGGCACCTCGAAAAATAAGCGCTTTCCAGTGCTTCTGCGGACATGAAAAGCCGCCAATCAGGCGGCATAGCAAGAAGATCTTATATCGACTATGACGATATCACTTGAACCATGGCACCTTCTCAAC
>BJHE01000160.1 GCA_014191755.1 Cyanobium sp. | reverse complement strand
TGTCCCGCGTCAACCCCCTTGGCCGGTTGGCGACAACCAAGTTGGCCGGTGATGGCCCCCAGGTTGTCGCCGGCGACAACCTGGGGGCGGCGACACGAAAAGTGAGCCACCCCGCTACCAGAAGTCTGATCAGCACTGAGTTTTCTTGATCGGCACCAGGCGACAACCAGGTTGGCCGGTGCCGTTTGGGGAACCTCCGCCCCAACATTTCGCGGAGCGCACGAGCCGGCGGACCCCACAGTCCGCCGGCAGCGCGGAGCTCCCCACCGGGGGCTGCATTCATCGGCGCCAGGTTGGCGCCTCGCGTCAATGTCTCCTCGCCCTACCTCGGTTCCTTGCGCCGCCTCCCGGCACGGCGGTCGGCATCGGCGCGGCGATGGCTGTCGCCGCTGATCTCGACGATGTGGCAGTGATGCACCAGCCGGTCCACCGCCGCGACGGTCATCGAACTGCTGGGGAAGATCTCATCCCAGGCCGTGAACGGCTGATTGGCGGTGATCAGCAGCGATCGGCGCTCATAGCGGTGGCAGATCAGTTCAAACAGCACGCTGCTCTCTTGCTCATCGCGCCGCACATAGCCGATGTCATCGATCAGCAGCAATGGATAGCGATCCAGCCGCTCCAGCGCTTGCGGCAGGTTGTAGTCGGCGCGGGCCTTCTGCAGCTCCTGCACCAGCGCCGTGGCCGGGTAGAAGCGGCAGGGCTGATCCAGGCCGATCTGCGCCAGGACGATGCCGATCGCCAGATGGGTCTTGCCTACGCCGCTGGGGCCGAACAACAGCACGTTCTCACCCCGCTGCAGCCAGTCGCTCTGGTGGGTCAGCCCCTCCAGCTCCTGCCATGGGCCGGCCTCGATCCGGCCGCTGTGGTCGTAGTCCGCCAGCGCCTTGCTCCACGGCAGCTGGGCCGCTCGCAGCAACCGTTGCTGGCGGGCCTGCTGGCGCTGTTCCACCTCCTGCTCGCACAGGGCATAGAGAAACTGGCTATGGCTCCAGCCCTCGGCCTCAGCCTGCGAGGCGATGCTCTGCCAGTGGGAGCGCATCCGCGCCATCCGCAGCAACCGCAACAGGATCGGCAGGGCGGCTTCCGCCGCCTGGGGCCTGGGCACGGAAGACATGGAGGTCGTCATAGCTCTGCAGGTTGTGTTGAGGAATGCGTTGGGGCGGATGGGGGCGATGGGGCGGCAGCCGGAAGCGTTGCTGCAGTGCCGCCAGCGACAGCCCCTGCCGTTGGTGGGCTTTCTCAAGCCAGGCCAGCACTGGGTCGTAGCCCGCCACCCGGCAGCCCACATGCAGCGCCTCGACCATCAGCCGAGCTGCGGCGTCGCGATCACCGCTATTGCGCAGCTGCTGCCACAGCTGCCACCAGCGCTCATCGGGGAACAACTCTCGCTGGTAACGGCAGTGCAGCAACGCCCGCGGCTTGCGCCTGAGCGCATCGATCAGGTGCTCCAGATCGATGCACCACGCCCGCCCATGGCGCTCCTCTCCGCCGTGGAGCCGTACCAGTTCGCAGCTGAGCTGCCGGCCCAGTAAGAGCTGCAACCGGTCGTGGAAGATCCGTACCGTCAGCCGCTGGCCGATCAGCCGTGGCGGCACCGAATACACGACTCTGCGCACCTCGATCGTGCTGGTGCGCCGCACCGTGAGTTGCTCGATGTCGTAGTCGGCAAAGCGAAACTGCGGCAATGCCCGCAGCGCTTCTTTCTCCTGCTCCAGTCGGCATTGCCGGGGCCGGTTGTAGCCAGCGGCTACCTCGACCAGGAAGGCCTGATACGCCTCCAGGGTCTCGAACTCCGTGCTGTCCCGCAACAGCAGCGCCTGCTCGATCCGCCGCTTGAGATGGCCATGGGGACTCTCCACACGGCCGTTCTCATGGGCCACTCCCAGGTTGTTGCGGCTGTAGGACAGTCCGTAATGGCTGCATAGGGCGTGATAGCGGCGGGTGATGTCGGCGCTGAAACTGCCGTTCCGATTGCGGCACGCCGCCGACAATCGGTCGGTCCGCAGTTCTGCCGGCACTCCACCACAGGCAGCCAGGGCGTTCTGCAACCCCTCGGATAGAGCCACAAAACTCTCTCCGCCCTGCACCACCTGCGTGTAGCTCCAACCGCTCCATGCCAGGCGGTAGTGGAACAGCAGATGGGGGAACACCTGGCCGGCGATCGTGACCTCCACCCCCTTGAGCTGGGTGAAATCGCAGAAGGCGATCTCACCGGGCTCGTAGCTCAAGGGGAAGATCACCTCCGGAGCTGGGCCATGCAGCGCCTTCCATACCCGCACTCGCCTTTGCAGGGTCCGCTGCAAAGGAATCCAGTCCACATCAGGCTTCTGCTGCTGCAGGTGCTCCAACAGCGTGATCGGCGTCAACGCCGGTGCTCGCTGCAGCAGCGGCACCAGCTCCTCCTGCCACACCCCCGCCAACGGGTCCGCTCGAGTGCGGCCACGGGGCTGGTTCGCCTGGGGCTGGAGCTGGTTGCTTTCAATCCGGCGGGCACTGCGCACTGAAATGCCCGCCGCTGCGGCAGCAGCCTCCTGGCTGCTGCCACCTCGTCGTTTCGCCATGAACAGGTTGCGTTGGTGACTCGTCAGTGGTGCCGGCATCCCCGGGGCCTTGCGCATCGGCGCCAGGAACTCCAGCACTCACCCAACCGGCCAACGAGTTTGTCGCCGACCGGCCAACTTCATTGTCGCCGGACAGCCAGGAGGCGCTGGCCATGGCAAGAGTCAGTGATCGCCGCTTCTCGCTGCCGTGACCCTGTTCTGGACGCAACTGGCCTCTCTGCTGGGTCCCCCAGGCCAGGTCGGACCGCCGGGAGCGCAGGGACCCCAGGGCGCAGGCGTGCCGGCCGGGGGCAGCACCGGCCAGCTCCTGCGCAAGCGCAGCGCCGCGGACCACGACAGCGAATGGGTCACAACACCCGCCGCTGATCCCCTGTTCATCCAGGCCAGCCCGCCCAGCGCCGAACAGCTGGCCGGCGCCTCCCGCTACCAGTGGTGGGACACCAGCGGCGGGGCCCTCACCCTCTACATCGAGGACGGGGTGAACTGATGGCCCT
>BJHE01000159.1 GCA_014191755.1 Cyanobium sp. | reverse complement strand
GGTGCGGGCCGGCCGCATCGCCCAGGCCTGGGCCGATCAGAAGGTGGTGCGCGAAATCATGGTGTTCCTGCACAGCCATGGCGTCGGCACGGCGCGGGCGGTGCGGATCTTCAAGACCTACGGCAACGACGCCGTGCAGGTGATGGCGGAGAACCCCTACCGCCTGGCCCGCGATATCCGCGGCATCGGCTTCCGCACCGCCGATGCGATCGCCGCCCGCCTCGGCATCGAAGCCACGGCGATGATCCGCCTGCGGGCCGGTATCAATTACGCCCTGCTGGAGGCCAGCGGCGAGGGGCACTGCGGCCTGCCCACCGCTGAGCTGCTCAAGCTGGCGGGCGAACTGCTGGCGGTGGAACGACCAGATGAAACCGGCGCCACCCGACGCGAGCCCCTCGGGCCCGCCGTGATTCAGGCCGCCCTCGATCTGGAACTCAGCGAGGGCTCGGTGGTGGCCGACACCCTGGCGGGCGAGGGCGCGATCTTCCTGGCCCACCTGCACCGTGATGAACGGCGCATTGCAGAAGCGCTGCAGGAGCTGGCGCAGGGGGCACCCCCGTGGGGAACGATCAATGCGGAGCGGGCCATCAGCTGGGTGGAGCAGCGCCTGGGCCTGGAGCTGGCCACCAGCCAGAAAGCCGCGGTGGAGCTGGCCCTGGCCAGCAAGCTGCTGGTGATCACCGGTGGGCCGGGGGTGGGCAAGACCACCTTGATCAACGCGATCCTGCGGATCCTGGCGGCCAAGAAGCTCCGCATCCAGCTCTGCGCCCCCACCGGCCGGGCCGCCAAACGCATGGCGGAGGCCACCGGCCTGGAGGCGAAAACCATCCACCGGCTGCTGGAGTTCGACCCCGCCGCCTATGGCTTCCGTCGCGGCCCCGAGCTGCCGCTGGAGTGCGACCTGCTGGTGGTGGATGAGACCTCGATGGTGGATGTGCCGCTGATGTCCTCCTTGCTGGCCGCCATCCCCCCCGAAGCCGCTCTGCTGCTGGTGGGCGATGTGGATCAGCTGCCCTCGGTGGGCCCGGGCCAGGTGCTCGCGGACGTGATCGCCAGCGGTTCCGTGGCGGTAGCGCGGCTCACCGAGGTGTTCCGCCAGGCGGCCTCCAGCCGGATCATCACCACCGCCCACGCCATCAACGCCGGCACGATCCCTGATCTCCGCCCGCCCAGCGAGGGGGCCACCACTGATTTTTATTTCCTGCCGGCCGAGACGCCCGAGCAGGCGGTGGCCCTGATCCTCAAGGTGGTGGGTGAGCGAATCCCGGCCCGCTTTGGCTTTGATCCGATCGGCCAGGTGCAGGTGCTCTGCCCGATGGCCCGAGGTGGTTGTGGCTCCCGCTCGCTCAACATCGAGTTGCAGCAGCTGCTCAATCCCGACCCCGTTGAGCAGGTGGAACGTTTCGGTTGGCGATTTGCCCCCGGCGACAAGGTGATGCAGATCGCCAATGATTACGAGAAGGAGGTGTTCAACGGTGATGTCGGCACAATCGACGCCATCGACGCCGATAGCAGTGAGCTGGGCGTGCTGTTCCCCACCAGTGAGGCCGGGGTTCAGGGCAGCCGGCTGGTGGTCTACGGCTGGGGCGAGCTCGATCACCTGGTGCCGGCCTACGCCTGCACGATCCACAAGAGCCAGGGCAGTGAATATCCCGCCGTGGTGATCCCCCTGCTCATCCAGCACTACGCGATGCTGCAACGCAATCTCGTCTACACCGGTCTCACCCGCGGTAAGCAGCTGGTGGTGCTGGTGGGCCAGAAGAAAGCCCTTGCGATGGCCGTGAAGAACCACCTGGGCCGCCGGCGCTACACCAAGCTGGCGGAATGGCTGCTGCCGGCGGACGCCATAACAGCAGCGGTCTCCTTCTTGCCGGCAACGCTGTGATCAGCTCCGGCGAAGATGTTGTCATGGTTGGCTTCGCCAGGACAGTTGTGCATTAGAGTTAGTCAATCAACCCAGGCCATTCACCATGCTCACCGGAATCGAACTGCTCGCCAAGGTCAAGGAACTCGGCGATGTCTCCAAGTCTGATCTGGTTCGCTCCGCCGGCTATGTCAGCACCAAGAAGGACGGCAGCGAGCGTCTCAACTTCACCGCCTTCTATGAGGCTCTTCTGGAAGCCAAGGGCATGCACTTCGGTGCCAGCAGCAACGGCGGCAAGGGGAAGCCAGGCCGCAGCCTCAGCTATGCCACCAAAATTCAGTTTAACGGCAACCTGATGGTGGGCAAGGCCTACACCGCCCAGCTGGGCCTGGAGCCTGGCGATGAGTTTGAGATCAAGCTCGGCCGCAAGCAGATCCAGCTCATCCCCCTGGGGGCTGCTGAGGAGGAGTGAAGGTTGCTGGCTGCACGTTTGAGCTCGTTCGGGATGTCTGGCCATGAAGTTGAGCGTCGATCTCGCTCTGGAGCCGTTCATCCCGAGCTGGTGAAGGGCGCTGGGCAAAGCACCGATGACTGTGGGTAGGTTGCTGGGCTCGACCGGCTTGCTGGCGCTCGGCTACGCCGTTGTCTCCCTGCTGGTGTTCCTGAACCAGCGCTCGTTCATCTATTTCCCCCAGCCCGCCGCCGATTCATCCGGTCGGCTGGAGCTGCAGGTGGAGGGAAAGCGGGTGCTGGTGGCCCATCGGCCCCACCCCGGTCCCCGGGCGCTGATCTACTTCGGGGGCAATGCCGAGGACGTGTCTCTCACCCGCGCCGAGCTGGCCGCCCTGCTGCCGGATACCGCCCTCTATCTGCTCCACTACCGCGGCTTCGGCGGCAGCGAGGGCAGTCCAAGCGAAGCGGCCCTGCGCGCCGACGCCCAGGCCCTGTATGCCGACGTGGCCGAGCGCCACAGCGCGGTGACGGTGGTGGGCCGGAGCCTTGGCACCGGGCCGGCGGTGCATCTGGCTGCTACGCAGCCGGTGCAGCGGCTAGTGCTGTTGGTGCCGTTCGACAGCCTGCTGGCGGTGGCCCGCGGCACCATGCCGTGGCTGCCGGTGGATCTGCTGCTGCTCGATCGCTGGGATGCGGCCGCCGAGGCGCCCCTGGTGCGCGCCCCCACCACGATCGTGGCGGCGGCCGTTGATCGGGTGGTGCCCACACGCCACGCCGTGGCCCTGCACCGCGCCTTCCAGCCCGGCGTGGCAGAGCTGGTTCTGGTGCCCGACCTCGACCACAACTC
>BJHE01000158.1 GCA_014191755.1 Cyanobium sp. | reverse complement strand
TCCGCTGGCTCTGCCTACGTTGGTTCAAATCCAACCCGGCCCACCTTCCACATGCCCTTGTAGCTCAGCGGTAGAGCACTCCCTTGGTAAGGGAGAGGTCACGAGTTCAAGTCTCGTCAAGGGCTTCCTGGAAAACTATGACCCCAGGGGTTCGGGGTCGTTATTTCAGTATTCATCAATATTCAGTATTCAGTATTCGTCAGTATTCAATTGTGCCGATGGTGGTGGCCCTGGTTCAGGGAGATAGCACACCGCAGCGAGGGTAGCCATGGCCAACAGAGCGGTGCCCATCGAATCGTCGGCGGCACCAGTATCACCAGCTTGGTTCACCCAATCGTCACGGATGGGTTGGCGCTGTCAGTGCCTTCGGGGTCAAGGTCGAGAGAGAGGAGGTAGAAAACGGCGGCCCAGCCTCAACTGAAGCGCGAAGGCTCTGACGCCGGGCCATCGCCCCTCAGCTCACAACCGTTTGCGCTGGTTGCCCCACTTGGCGAGGCTCTGCTTGTGCTTACGTTCCCGTTCCTGCCATTCCTTGAAGGCCCGTTTGCGGGCGACTGCTGGGGCGCCGGGCACCGGCCGCGAAACTCATGGCGCGGTGGTCAATGGCACCGAGGTCTGTAAAGGGTTGGCGGGAGCAGAACTGATGGCCAGAGAAGTCACGCCAACGCCCAAGGCAGCTAAAGCAATCAGCCGGGCAAATCAGCCCTGGAGTGCGGATTGGGTTGAATCAGCTGGCTGAGAAATCTGATGGGCCCAAAGAATGCAGAAGAAATCTTGAAGGCGAATCCTCAGAAAAAATTTGCCGTGATCCGCATCCTGGTGGTTCCTATCCTGAAACCGACACTATCGAATCCGGCGCCACATCCGATCGGTCCGGATCCTCCGGCAGCCCCCGCAGGCCCAGGGCCAGCCGGCGGGCCCCCAACAGCAGGGGGTAGAGGCGTCGGGCCCGCACCGGATCGGCAAACAGGGGCGTGAGCAGCGCCAGCAGGGGGCCACTCGGGGCCATCCGGGCGCAGATCCACTCGATCGCGGCGGCCCCGTGGTGGATGCGCCCCCCCTCGAGCACGATCGCGCCGCGACTCAGCGGAAAGCCCCGATCCGCCAGATCCCGCCGCAGGGCATGATCGCGGCGGCCATCGCACAGCCGCAGGCCGGGAATGCCGCCCCGCAACTCGCTGAGGGCGGCGAAATGGCGGCAAAAAGGACAGCCGCCATCGAACACCAGCAGCGGAGCGGCATCGGGGCTCAGCGGAGAATGGACCGGCACCACTGCGTTCGAATGGGCTTGGAATTACCACTCTGGCGCGGCCTGCCCGGCTGCCGCGGGTCCGGCCCCTTCCCCGGAGCCCCAAGCGGAGGGAATCCGAGCAGCTCCCCGCTGCGATCCCCCCCCGCCATGGCCTGGAAGCTGGCCCGAGGATTGGCCCAGAAGCTCGCCCGGGGGTTGGGCCGGGAATGGGCCCAGGAGTGGGGCCGGGGCCTCCAGCCGCTCCTCTCCCTCGCCCTGCTGCTCTGCTGCCTCACAGCAGCCCCCGCCCTGGCCCAGGCCGCCGGATCCAGCCCTGACAGCGCGGGCCAGCCGCCCACCGCCGCTGCGGTGCGCTATCGCTGCGGCGGCGATCTCCTGCTGGCCCGAAGCGAGAACGGCGCGGTGGATGCGGTGGCGATCCCCAACATCAGCGCCGGCACCCCACCCGGCGCCTTCGTGGTGCTGGAGTGGCGAGGCATCAGCCTGCAGCTGCCCCGCACCAACAACGCCGGCGCCCCGAGCTACACCGATGGCCGCTGGTGGTGGAGCCTCGAAAATCCCGACCAGCCAATCTTCCGGCTGCGCCGGGGCGCCATCGAGGAGTTCCCCTGCAGCCGCGAACCCTGATCGCCGCTGGCCCCCTCAGGGCTGGGTCGTGGCCGGGAGCAGCCGGTTGGCCTCATCCCCGCTCCAGCGGGGCACCACCGGGAAATCGGCGGGGAGCTTCCGCCGGACGGGCCCGAAGCCCGCGATTCCTCACCCGCCAGCCCCGAGGGCTCCACCGCGCCGCCGCCACCATCAAGATGGAACTCTCCAGGAGGCTGGAACAGCGTGTCGGACCATGGCCCCGGGCCCGAGCGCAGGCCCTCGCTGGGTCGGTGCAAGTGGGTCTGGCGAAGCTGGAGCCCGCACCGGTCCCTGGCCCTAGCCTGGCTTGCGATCCTCCTGCCACTGGGCTCTCCCGCCCTGGCCGGCCGGCCAGATCCCGCCGGCGCCGCCCTCTCCCTCTGCGTGATCACGCCCCGGATCACCGACCCCGGCGACCCCCTACCGGCAGCTCTGGTGGCCGTAAGCCGGCCCACCCTTTTCGTGGTGGAACCCCTGAGCGAGCTGCAGATCCTCGAAGGAAACCGCCTGCTGTGGCGTCAGGGCACGACGGCCGGCAGCACGCGGCCAGCGGCGGGTGCTCCCTTCGGATGGCTCCCTGCCGGGACGATTGAGGGTCCGGTTCCCTGGCCCCTGGAGCCGATCCGCCCCGGGCAGGCCCTCACCCTGCGGCTACGGCCGCTGGAAGGCGGTGCCACCGCCTACGCCGTGGTGCGCCTGATTGGCTCCCCCACCGGGCAGCTCAACCGGGGCGACGCCCTGCTGGCCAGCCTCGGCCGCGATCCGCACCGCTGGCGCCTGGCGGTGGAGGCGGCGATGGAGCGAGGTGATCTGCCCCTGGCCTCAGCCCTGCTGTTCGCCTTCGAGGGGCCCGGCGCAGCGGATCTCGATGCCCTGCGGCTCACTGTGATCCGCCGCAGCTGTCAGCCGGCGGATGGCCCACCGCGCTGAGCCCCGGCGGCAACCGCGATCGGCCAGGTGGCTTCCCGGTTGCCCCGAGCCTCAGCAGGGCCTGAGGTCTGTCAGCGTGATAAGCAATTTCATCCCACCCATGAGCCCCGGCACCTCCGCCAGCGCCCTCGCGCCCGTCGATGTCAGCGCCGGCGTCACCAGGGCCAACGGCGCCGGCCCCAGCGCGGCTCTGGCGGTGCCGATCAGCACCATGCGGGCAGCGGTGAGCTGCGGCGACACCCGGCCCCGCTCCTGGCGCAACGACCAACTCAACCGCCTCGGCCGCCTGCTCAGCGAGCACGAGGATGAGGTGATGGCCGCCCTCGCCGCCGACCTCGGCAAACCGGCCACCGAGGCCTACTTTGAACTGGTGGCGGTGCGGCATGAGCTGGCCCACTCCCGCCGCCACCTGGCCAGCTGGATGCAAGCGCAGCGGATCGGCCTGCCGGCCTGGGCCCAGCCGGCCAGCGCCCGGGTGGTGTGTGAA
>BJHE01000157.1 GCA_014191755.1 Cyanobium sp. | reverse complement strand
CTGGAATAACGCCAGCCAAAGGGAGAGATTTCCTCGGCCCAGCGGGTCAAGGGATAGCGCAAGCTGGCCCCCGCCACGCTGCGCCGTCCCTGGGCCATCGTTGCGGTCGGGCATCGGCCTGGCTCCGGCACGCCACGGAGGGTGGCAGGGGCCAGGTTGGCCACCACCGAGGTGGCAGGAGGGGCGGGTCGAACCGGGTAGCCCTGTTCGGCTCCGTTGGTTCGAGCCGCTGGCAGCGACAGCCAGACCCCCCCAAGCCACTCCCAACCCCGATCAAGCGGAGGAGGGGGCAGCGACCACCCAGAAGCACCAAGGCCCTGGAGGCGCTAAAGCGCGAAAGTCCTGGCCACGTCATGATTCCCCGCCGTGCCATGCCTTGGCGCTCCATGCCAACCCCAACCGTGGAAGCGTTGTACCGCCGCTGGAGCCGAGCACAAGGGGATCCGCAGGCCCAGGCAATCGAGGCAGACACCCTTGGGCTCCCTCCCTGCCCTGTGGCGTGGACAGTGGTCTGGCCTGGGGCCCCTCGATTCCATGAATCGTCCAGATCGGCCAGGCTGGGTGTCGTTTCTTGGCTCCCTTGGTGCCCCGTTCCGCCGCCCTGACCAGCCAGGCGCTGATCGGCCTGGGCCCCGAGCGCCTGGCGGAGCTGTTGCTGGAGCTGGCTGGCAGCGACCCGGCGATCAAGCGCCGCATCCGCCTGGCCGTGGCCAACGCCACCAGTCCCCAGGATGCCGTTGCCCAGGTGCGCCAGCGCCTGAGCACCATCGCCCGCTCGCGGAGCTTTCTGGAGCGTGAGCAACGCCGGGCGGTGCAGCAGGAGATGACCCTGCAACTTGAGGCCATCACCGGCCCGATCGCCCAGGCCGAGCCCGCGGCCGCGCGGGAGCTGTTGTGGCAGTTCCTGGAGCTGGGCAACAACGTGCTGGGCCGCTGCGATGACAGCAGTGGGGTGCTTGGCGATCTGTTTCGCCAGGCGATGGCCCAGCTGGGCCGGCTCACCGAGGCGGCACCGCCCGACCCCGCCACGTTGGCGGAGATGGTGTTCGAGGCCCTCTGTGACAACGGTTATGGGGTCTTCGACGGGGTGATCGCGCAGTTGAAACCCGCGTTCGGGCCGGAGGGTCTGACCTTGCTGAAGTCGCTGTTCGAGCAACTGGCCGAGCAGCCGGTTCCCGTGCCGCCGCGGCAGGAATGGCAGCAAGTGGGCTGGGGCTCCGGCGGACCCACCTACGCCCATGAGCGCGAGGAAAGCTCCCGCCAGTGGACCGTGAAGCTGGGCCTTCAGGAGGTGGCCACGGCGATGGGCGATGTCGATGCCTACATCGCCCAGTACACGCCCGAGCAACTGCGCTTCCCCCGCATCGCCACCGGCATCGCCCGGCGACTGCTGGCGGTTGGGCGGCCGGAGGACGCGCTGGCCTTCCTTTCCCGAGCCGCGCCGGATCGCAGCCGCTGGCCGGAGATGGAGTGGGAGGACACCCAGATCGACACCCTGGAGGCCCTGGCCCGGCAGGACGAGGCCCAGTCCGCCCGCTGGAGCCTGTTTTCCCGTTGCCTTCGCTCGGATGTTCTGCGGGATTACCTCGATCGCCTGCCGGCCTTTGAGGATGGTCCGGCGGAGCAACGGGCGATCGAGCAGGCCCTGGCCCACCCTTCGGTGGTTCAGGCGCTGTGCTTCCTGATCCATTGGCCCTCCAGCCTCGCCCGGGCCTCAGAGCTCTTGCTGAAACGCCGCAGCCAGCTCGATGGCGACCACGACGGCCTGCTAGGGGCCGCCGCCGAGAAACTGAGCCCGGCCCATCCCCTGGCGGCCACCATTGCCCTGCGATCGATGGTGGATTTCACCCTGGCCAACGCTCGATACAGCCGCTACAGCCAAGCCGCCCACCACCTGCGGAGCTGTGAGCGGCTCAGCCAGCGCATCGCCGACTGGGGGGAGATCCCCAGCCATGGCGCCTACCTCGCCGCGATCCGCCAGAACCATGCCCGCAAGAGCAGCTTCTGGAAGCGGATGCAGGAGATAGGAATGGCTCAGGCCGGCTGAGGCGCCCGATCCCGCCCCGGCCCGTTGGCGTCGATCGCGGCCTTGCTGGGCAGGCTGGCCTGGGGCACGCACCACATTCCTGAGGCCGGCTGACTTCTGCGGCCCACTAGCTTGAAGGCTATGGGCCTTGGCTTCCGTCCCCGCCGCGCCCATCGCTTCCCCTCCGGTCTCCGCCCATGACGAGCGTCTTCCCCGGCTCCCCCACCACCCCCTCCAGAGCCGGCCTCGCCGCCGACCAGGCAACCCTGGTCGAGCAGCCCGGCCTGGTGCTACGCCCGGCCGCCGAGCGCTTCCACAGCAGCCACGACTGGCTGGAGAGCTGGCACAGCTTCAGCTTCGCCGGCCACGATCACCCCGCCTGGCGGGGCTTCGGTCCGCTGCTGGTGATCAACGACGACCGGGTGGCGGCCGGCAGGGGCTTCGGCATGCACCCCCACCGAGACATGGAGATCATCACGGTGATGGTGGAGGGGGTGCTGCACCACCGTGACTCGATGGGCCATAGCGAAGCGCTTCGGGCCGGCGAGGTGCAGCGGATGAGCGCCGGTAGCGGCATCGTGCACAGCGAAATGAACGAGGGGTCCCAGAGCTGCCGGCTGCTGCAGATCTGGATCGTCCCCAGCAGGCAGGGGCTTCCCCCCAGCTACAGCCAGAAGCCCTTTGAACTCAGCAGCGGCTGGACCCTGCTGATCGATCCCGTGCAGAGCGCTGGGGCCATGGCCATCGATCGGCCGGTGCGGGTCTGGCGGGCCCGGCCCCAGGCCGGGGAACGGCTGGCACTGCCCGGTGCGGCCGATGCCCACGGCTGGATCCAGCTGATCGATGGTGATCTGGAGATCAGCCTGGAACCTGCCGCCCAAGGCCCCCTGCAGGGACACCTTCAGAGCGGCGATGGCCTCGGTATGGAGCCCGGGATGCCGGGGACGATCACGGCGGGCGCTGGCGGGGCCGATCTCCTGGTGTTCGAACTGCGCTGAAGGGCAGGATCAGCTTGGCTGGACACCCCTTGATCAGACCACCGAGCCACGCCTGGAAACCGGACCTAATGGGCAAGGGAGGTCCGCCCCTTCTGCTTAATCTGACCCACTGCATCTGCCTCCACCCGATCGCCTCCATGTCCCTGCAAATCGCCGTGGCGATGATCGAGCGGCAGGGGGAGTGGCTGCTGCAACTGCGCGACGACATTGAGGGAATTGTGCATCCAGGCACCTGGGGGCTGTTCGGCGGCCACCTGGATCCGGGCGAAACGCCGGAGCAGGCCCTAAGGCGGGAGGTGGAGGAGGAGATCAACTGGGTGGCCGGCGAGGTGAGCCTCTGGTTCAGCCACCAAGAGCCCCACCGCGTCCTGCACGTGTTCCACGTTCAGCTCACGGCCCCAC
>BJHE01000156.1 GCA_014191755.1 Cyanobium sp. | reverse complement strand
ATCTCTTTTTTCTAGGTGTCAGCTACCGATGGCCAAAAATCTTCACCGCCTTCTTTCTCGCAGCCTTTGGTCTTTGCAAGGTGGACATGATCCTGGCTGCCGCTGCGCTGGCCGGTCTTTGGTTTTGGTGGGAGCAGCGCAGCGGTCAGCGCCATGCCGGCATGACCTGCGTTTACACCCTGGGATGGTTGGTTCTCCTTCTATTCCCGGGGTTCATCCTGCAAGGCACCAGTCCCTTGGCAGGCTCGAGAAGTCTGATTGCCTTCCTCAGTGCCTACGCTGAATTCTTTGGATACCATCAGTTTTCGGGTGCTGTCACTCAGGACCTGAGCACCAGCATGGAGAGCATCAGGCTGAAGACGTTTGGGGGAGCTGATTCATTCCCTGCCATTGTTACAAAGTACCCCTCCCTGTACTTTGATTTTTTAGGCCTCTCAGCAGCACGCAGCATTCCCAACATCTGGAACGTATTCAAATTCATGCTGCTGCCGATCGCGATTGTTTTTCTACAGCAGAAGAAAATCACCCAGCACCGCTTCCTCCTATGGGGATCGCTGATCGCAGCCGCCTTCGTCATCGCCCCAGCCTGGCTGGTGATCTATCTAAGATTGCGTTATGCCGTGAAAATCGCCGCGCCTCTGATCATAATTGCACTGGCGGGAAGCCTTGAACTGAGTCGGCAGAATCGCCGCTATGCACAACTGGCCTGGCTCTGTGGAATCGGCACCATTCTCTGGCAGCTCTATTTCCTCGATGATATGGCTATTCATTCCCACTTTAAATGAAGGCTGAAGGCTCACCAAAGGCCGCCCAATTGAGAGAGGGTTGGATCAGGCTTGCCGCTGCAGAGCGAGAAAGCGCGCCAGAGCAGCCACCGGCTCCGGCGGCCAGCGACGGACCTCCAGAAGCCATTCACTCTGCCGGTAACGGGGATCGAGACCCGAAGCCGCGGCCCAGTGGCTTTCCGCTTCACCGGCAGCGCCCCGCTGCCAAAGCAGGGCCGTGAGGCCGGCGCGGGCATCGGCGAAGAACGGATAACGGCGGATCAGGGAGCGCAGCTCCCGTTCGGCCTCGCTCAGATCGCCCAACTGGAAAGCCGCCAAGGCGGCGCTGGAGCGGGCCATGGCGAAGCCGGGCCGGGCCGCCGACGCGGCCTCGAAGCGATCGCGGGCGGCTTGCCAGTCGCCACGGGAACCCTCCACGTTGCCCAGGTTGTAGAGGGCTGAGGCATCCGCGGGATCGCGCTCGAGGATCCAGGCGTAGTCGGCGGCGGCGGCGTCCCAGCGGCCCAGGGCCTCCTCGGCGGTGCCGCGGTTGAGGTGGGGATCGGGATTGGCGGAGTCAAGCTGCATGGAGCGCTCCTGGTCGCGGATCGCCGCCTCGGCATCCCCCAGGGCCAGCCGCACATTGCCACGGTTGCTCCAGGCGGCCGCGTCCTCCGGCGCCAGTTCGAGCACGCGGTTCCAGAGGGGCAGGGCCTCGCCGAAACGACCGGACCGGCTGGCCTCGAGGGCCTGGGCGAACAACCTGGGGAGAGCGCTGGCGTCGGGAGATTGAGGGCTTGCCGGCTCAGCGGCTCGCGAGGGGGGGCTCAACACAGCGGCACCAACGCCCGGGCCACCAGCGGCTGCCGCAGAACGGACCTGGGCGGCGGCCGCGGGGGGTCGCGCCAGCAGCACGACCATCACCAGAACCACCAAAAGCCTTCGCCAGATCCAGCCGGGAGTGGGCCAGGGTCCCTGACGGAGAGGAGCACCGCTCATGCTGCCGCCGCATCCGCCCCGGCGGCCAGATGAGCCTTGCCGGCCTCGGTGACGATGCGGCCCCGGGGGGTGCGCTGCAGGAAACCGAGCTGAAGAAGGTAGGGCTCTACAACCCCTTCGAGGGTGACCGGATCCTCCCCCAGACCAGCCGCCAGGGTGTCCAAGCCCACCGGACCGCCCCCGTAGCCCTCGAGGAGGAGTCGGAGCAGCCGCCGGTCACTGGCATCGAGGCCGCGGGCGTCAACCCGGTGAAGGCGCAGGGCCCCATCCACCAGATCCGCGCTGATGCGGCCATGCCCTCCCACCACGGCTACATCCCGCACCCGGCGCAGCAGCCGATTGGCGATGCGGGGGGTGCCGCGGCAGCGGCGGGCCACCTCCAGGGAGGCGCCTGTATCCAGTTCCATGGCCAGCAGGCTGGCGGTGCGCTGCACGATGGCCTGGAGATCGTGCAGCTCATAGAACTCGAGCCGCTGGATCAGGCCGAAGCGGTCCCGCAGGGGTGAGCTGAGGGCCCCGGCCCTGGTGGTGGCGCCCACCAGGGTGAAGGGGGCCAACGGCAAGCTGCGGGTGCGGGCCGTGGTGCCCTTGCCCACGGTGAGATCGAGGCGGAAGTCTTCCATGGCGGGATAGAGGAGCTCCTCGGCCACGCGGTTGAGCCGGTGGATCTCGTCGATGAACAGCACCTCCTGGGGCTGCAGGTTCACCAGCAAACCCACGATGTCGCGGGGGCGCTCCAGGGCCGGGGCACTAGTGATGCGGCAGCGCACCCCGAGCTCCTCGGCCAGCACCAGGGCCATGGTGGTCTTGCCCAGGCCGGGCGGTCCGTGCAGCAACACATGATCGAGGGCCTCACCGCGACCCCGGGTGGCCTCCACCGCAATCCCCAGCACCTGCTTGAGTTCGCTTTGGCCGATGTAGTCGGCGAGACGGCGGGGGCGGAGGGAATCGTCGCGGGGGCGATCCTCGCCGGGATTCGGAACGTCCTCCGGCCGAATCTGGGGATCTGTCAGCCCCGAGCGCGAGGAAGAGCTCTCGCCGGAGGAGAGGGGTCGGTCGCGGCCTCCAGGCGAAACGGGGCTCGACTGGGAGGAAACGATCGCCATAGACAGCAGGGTACCCGCCCCGCACGGGAGCGGTGGCTCAGGCCACGACAGTCACTGAGGAACCCACCGGCGCGATCCGATCGTCGGCTCACCGTCACGGAGTGCCGGCCGCTGTCTAAGGTCGGAAAGTGATGGTAGATCCCGGGGTAGGGCGATGGCAAAGGGGCCCGGCAGGCAGGGGGGCAAAGCCAAGGGTGATCCCGCCAACCGGCTCTTGGCCGACAACCGTTTCGCACGCCACCAATACGAGATTCTCGAAACCCTCGAAACCGGGATCGAGCTGCTCGGCACCGAGGTGAAATCGATCCGAGCGGGTCAGTGCAACCTCCGCGATGGCTTCTGCCTGATCCGGAGCGGTGAGCTGCAGCTGCACAACGTGCATATCTCACCCCACAGCCATGCTGGCCGCTTCTTCAACCACGAACCGCTGCGGGTGCGCAAACTGCTGGCCCACCGCCGCGAGATCGATAAGTTCCGCACCGCCCTCGAGCAGAAGGGCCTCACCCTCATCCCCCTGAATCTCCACCTCAAGGGTTCCTGGCTCAAGGTGACCCTCGGCCTTGGCAAGGGCCGCAAGCTGCACGACAAGCGTCACGAGGAGAAACGCAAAACGGAAGCCAAGGAGGCTAGGGCAGCCATTGCC
>BJHE01000155.1 GCA_014191755.1 Cyanobium sp. | reverse complement strand
ATCAGGTCGATCAGCGCCTTCCATGGCACAACGACCTCCATCTCCGCAAGGAAGCGCTCGCGTCTGGTGCGTTTTTTTGCAGTGGTCTGCTCGTAATCTCCGAAGCCAAGCTGCTTGCTGCCCATCAACCCAGTCCATACCTGTAATCACAGGCCAATTTTCGCGCAGGTGGGCTGGGTTTTCCAGTGTCTCCTTAATCTGACAACTGATTCATAACCCCTTACTGGAGACAAGACCGATGCAGAAGAGAACACTTGGCACTACTCGATGGGAACTCCCAACGATAGGCCTTGGCTGCATGGGCTTGTCAGAGTTTTACGGTCCACCGATGGAGAAAAGATCTGCCATCCATCTATTGCACGAAGCAATAGACCTGGGCGTCGAACACTTCGATACGGCAGAACTCTATGGCATTGGCGGTGCCAATGAAACGCTCCTTGGCGAAGCGTTTGCAGATCGCCGCGACCGGGTATTTATGGCCACCAAGTTCGGCCCGACGCGGGATTTCCAAACGGGTGAATTCACGGGCCTGGATGGGTCGCCTGAGAACTGCCGGCGCGCCATCGAAGCTTCACTGCAGCGTCTGCGTACCGATCATGTCGACCTGTATTACCTGCATCGTGTCGATCCGACTACTCCGATTGAGGAAACGGTAGCCGCGATGGCCACGCTAGTAGCCGAAGGCAAGGTAGGCGCCATCGGTTTGTCTGAAGCGGCGGGCGACACGATCCGGCGTGCAGCCAAGGTTCACCCGATCGCGGCCGTGCAATCGGAGTACTCGATCTTCAGCCGGGATATCGAAGTTGATGTCATTCCTGCCTGCCTTGAGGTCGGCGCATCGCTGGTGGCCTACTCGCCGCTCGGCAGAGGCATGCTGACGGGGCGATTTCGTGCAGAGAAGCTGTGCGAAGGCGACTGGCGATCGACAACACCTCGCTTCCAGGGTGAAGCCTACGCCGCCAACCTGGCGCTCGCTGAAGAGATCGAAGCGGTGGCCTTGGCACAATCATGCACACCGGCGCAGATCGCTCTCGCCTGGGTCATCGGCCGTGGTGAACACATCCTGGCCCTTACAGGGACGACGAAACTTGAACATCTCAAGGCAAATCTCGGCGCCTGCGATGTGGAGCTGTCCCACGCTGAGCGGATCACCCTGGATGCGCTGGCTGCTCGCGTCATGGGCGATCGCTACGACACCTGGGGTATGGCAGGCATCAACGGCTGAACGGCTGGCTGCGTTTGGAGCCGCGGTGCCGGCCTCTGGCAGCTCGGCAGCTCACCGGCCCGGCTCGCTGAAGTGGCGCCGCGCTGATTCATAGAAGAAAAGATCAATGCCGCGGTAACCCCGACCCTGCACCAGCTCCAGTTCCCTGCGCAGCTGGGCCGGATCCTTGGGCTGGCTCTTCAGGCCCGCCAGCAAACCGATCCTCACCGGCACCCGCTGGGCCGCTGCCGCCAGGCTCGGATGGCCCAGCTCCCGCCCCAAGGCCGCCAGGTTGTCGCGGTAGATCTGCACCACAACCTCATCCACCAGCCCCCGCCGCACCCAGCTGCTCCAGTCGGCCAGGTAGTTGCTGTAGGAAAACTCCTGGGGATTGGGCGACACCGACATCCGCACCGCCGGGCAGGCGCTGTTCATGGCGGCGCGCAGCCGCTCCAGCAGAGCCGTGACCTGCTCGGCCCGCCAGGCCGCCAGGGTGGCTGGGTCGTAGCCGAAGCGCACCGGATAGCCCAGGTGGTCGTCGAACTGGATCGCCTCCAGCGGCAGCTGGGTGCAGGCATCCACCACCAGGTCTTCGAGCAGCTGCTGCACCTCGGGCAGGATCGGATTGAGCCACACCCGGTTCAGCCCCGGGCTCTCCTGCCAGAGGCTGGAGCCGCTGGCATCGCGCAGCAGCAGATCGTCGCGGCCCACCAGCCAGGGGGCGCCGGCCGGGGCCATCAGGCCGAATTCAAACCAGCCCACCCGCTCCAGGCCAGCCCGGCCGAGGGCCGCCAGCAAGGAAGCCGTGGGGCCGGCTGTCGTGGTGGGGGGCAGCAGCGGGTCGGTGGGAATGGCGAGGCGATTGCGGGCTGGCGTGCCTGCGGCAGCGGTTGTGGACGGTGAGTGAGGAGCTGGGGGGGGTGGCCTTCTCTTCCGCATGGCCATGAACTTGCTGACGTTCGCCTACACCACCGCTCCCCAGGGACTGCCGGTGATCCTGCCCACCCTGGCCGAAGCAGGACTGTTGATCTTCCTCTCCCAAATCTTTGCGCCCAAGAGCGGATCTTGAGCGGGCATCGCCCTGGGATTCCATGAAGAGCTGGCAAGATAAGGGGCAGCAAAGCTAGATGCAGCTAGCGATTAAACATCCCACGGATATAGGCATCATCGAAAAGCTTTCTCAGGCGCTGAAGCCTGCGACGGGTGCCGCTGCGTAAGAAGAAGCCAAATTTCTGGTCGCGTCCAAAAATGACACTGATGTGCCGGTACGAATCCCGACCTCGGCCACCATCGGCAGAGTTACGCCCCCTGCCTCCGTTGAGCAAGTCGTTGCCAGCATCTCCCCAGAGGGTGTCGTTGCCATCCTCTCCATACAGACGATCATTGCCATCGTTGCCAATCAGGAAGTCGTTGCCAGTTCCGCCATATATCGAATCATTTCCGATGCCGCCATACATGGTGTCGGAGCCATCATTTCCATAGAGGGAATCATCGCCTGCATCACCAAAGATTAAGTCATCTCCATGGCCACCGACGACCGTATCGCCACCCAGGCCTCCGTAAACAATGTCATTTCCATCGCCAGCATCGATCGTGTCAGCGCCTTGCTGGCCAAAGATGAAATCATTGCCAGCGCCTGCATCGATGTAATCGCTTGCTGGAACGAATTGATCACCCTCGACCAACGAGCCGAAGCGCAACCCACCCCCGCTTCTGACTGAATAACGCGAAACATCAATCACTGCCTGGCTCTCTGCCCACACCAAGGCTTGGTCGCCAAAAATCAAGTCATTTCCGGAGCCAGAGCTGATGGTGTCATTGCCAAGTCCCGCGATGATTAAGTCATGACCATCTTCAGTCCGGATCGAATCCGAGCCGCCCTGACCGAGGTCGAGCGATTCAATGCGGCCGAGCGTGATCGACAGCGTCGAGAAGCGTGGACCATCGGATGGAACTGAGAAAATGCGAGCGTTATCGCCGAGCACCAGGTTGTCGCCCGAGCCGCCATCGATGCGGTCTGCACCAGAGCCACCGATCACGATGTCGGAGCCCGAACCTGAGCCAATGGCATCATTACCGCCAGTTTCAGTGGCCGTCGATTCAATCCAGTCGATATCGTTGGAGTTGTTGTCATAGCCGGTGTAATCAACAAGACCATTGTCGCCCAAAATCAGGTCGGCGCCGATTCCGCTCACGATCAGATCAGCACCAAAGCCGCCCAACACCACGTTCTCGCCGTCGCCGGCATCGATCGTGTCAGCGCCGCCGAGACTTTCCTCGCTGGTCTGGAAGCGGCTGTAGCCGCCAGCAG
>BJHE01000154.1 GCA_014191755.1 Cyanobium sp. | reverse complement strand
CGCCGTAGACCCTGGCGGCTGTCCCATCGAAGGGCGCCACGGGGACCTCGAGCAGAAAGCGAGCCAGGGCAGCACTGTTGCGCTCTGCATCAACCCCGGAGGCCACGACCCCGTACTCCAGCTCTGCGGCGGTGATCGCCGAGATGAGCACTTCTCCGACCCTGCAAGCGGAGAACCGCTCCGCCACCTGCGGGGGCTGGTGCTTCATCAAGTAAATGCAGATGTTGGTGTCGAGCAGGTAGCGGGTCCTGAGGCTCACAACGATTCCCGTTCCTGCTGCTCGTCCTGTTCGCGACCCTCCGCTAGGAACGAGGGCGAGAAGGCTGCCAGCGCCACCAGCGCACCGGTGATGGGGCGGCCGGCCGGGCGAATGCGCAACTCATCGCCGCAGCGCTCGATCTCCAGCTCCAGATCGCTGCGCTCATAAGCGAGCTCGGCCGGGATACGCACGGCCTGGGAGTTGCCGTTGCGGAAGAGCCGTGTCGTCGTCATGGCCAACCTGGATGTACTGGTACATCCTATGCGTCGTGATCGTGTCGGGAGCTGTTGTTGCCTATCTCCAGTCGCTTGGTTCGCTGGCCCTGGTGGATCTCAGCGATAGCTGCTGTTTCCGCTCCCTGCCCCGGCTGGAGGAGCTGGTGGATCAGATCCTGTTTGAGCGGCAGTTGGCTCAGCCGCCGTTGCCGCTGGATCACGAGATCCTGGAGGTGCTGCCTTTTTGAGGGCAGTGGGGGCTGCTGCCCCCAGCCACCGCTGAATCCTTGGAAAGCATTGGAGCAGTCCAGGATTCAGCACAGCCACTGTTAACGGCCACGGAATCTGTCCAGTCACGCCTACTCGTAGTGAGTCCACATCCGCAACACCTTAACGACCCGCACGTCCTCCAGCACCTGATATACCAGCCGGTGTTGGATGTTGATGCGTCTGGAGCACGCTCCGCGCAGATCGCCCACCAGGGCCTCGTAGGGCGGTGGTTGTTGGTAAGGGTCAGCAGCCAACAGATCAAGCAAGGCCCGGGCCTTCTGCTTTAGCGCAGGCGACGCGGAGGCAAGTTTGCGGGCATCCTTCTGGGCCTGCTTGGTGAACACAACAGTCCAGCTCACCAGCCTGGTTCAGTGCTCAGCTCTGAGGCCTCGGTGGCCATTCCCTCGAGGATCGATTCGCGCATCCCGGGGATGGCCAACAGATGGAGCGTTTCCTGAATCGAGCGCCAGTCGTCCTCGGACAGCAGCACCGCATTGCCGCGTTTGCCGTGGATCTGCACCGGTTGATGGGATTGCCCCACCTCATCGATCAGGGCGTAGAGGCGCCTCCGGGCTTCCGTGGCCGACACAGTGGTCACAGGGACCTCGGGGAACGTACGTAAAAGCGTACCGCATGCGGCCTGGTGCCGGAAGCCAATGACGGATCGATGCGTCCGGCGCTCCTGGCGGGCTTCCCTGGTGGGCTCGCCGGTCCAAGCGCGCCGGGCTTCTCCATGCTCCGCCGCGGGCAAGGGCTCAACGCGAGCTGACGCGGCGGCGATGGCGGCGTCCCGTCGCGGCGCCTGATGGCGTCTGCCGTTCATGTCCTCAAGTTGCCGCGCCTCTGAGCGCGATCCGGTTGCCCTGGTGGAGTCTTGCCAGCGTTCCTTGCTCTGGCTTCTGCAGAGCCACCAGCGGGAGCCCCTGAAGCGCTGCTGGATCGATCACCACTATTGGGAAGAAGAGATCACCCGGCTGGAGGATGAGCTCCTTCCTGCGATGGAGAGCTTCCTGGCGCGGATCGATGCGATCGATCAGCAGCTCAGGGAGGCTCAAGAGGAGCAGGAGGCCCAGGTCGAGCTGGAGCGAGAGGCCATAGCGGCTGCGGGGCCTGAGGCCTCGGCGGTGTTGGTGCCTCTTTGAGGCTCCCCCCGGTGGGTGCTATTTCGGTGCCCACCGGGTTATTCGGTGGTGGTGATGCGCCCTTTGGCAGAGCCTGCCTTGGGTTGCCCCTGGCCGGGGCCTGGTTTGGCTGTCCTCTGCCAATGCGGCCATTCCCACCCCCTTCTCCATCAGCTCGGTCGGCATCGAGCACCATCCGCCGGGGCTTGATCCGGCCTGGGCACAGATCTGGTTCCTCGATGCCGCTGCCCTTCCCGTGCGCTCTTGCCGCCTGGTGCCTGTTTCCTCTGCCCAGCAAAGGGCGCTGGAGCTCCGGGAGCAGTGCGGAGCGGAGTCCCTCTGGATGCTCTGAGCCATCGCTCTTGCTGATCTCTCGATCGGCTCAGCTGCCGCAGGCCCCTCCACGGTCCGCGCCGCGCCAAGGGTCGGGGCCAGGCTCGCCGCCCTTTGATGTCCGGCGCCGATGCGCCGAACAGTTCGGTGGCGAGCCCTTGATCGGCGGCGCGGAACCCTCCGGGGTCCTGCGTTTGCTCGCGCCATGGTTCCCTCCGTCCTTCTGGTTCACCGCCACCAGTGGCATGGCGGCCAATGCACCCGGATCGAGCCGAGGCAAGTCCATCGCTGGCAGCTGTCGATCGCTGAGTTGGCCGGGTTCTGCGGCTGCCCAGTTGATGCGCTGCGCTTCTCCAGGGTGGGGCCGGTGCATTTGGCCCATGGCGGTGCCTGGGCCCGGCTGGAGGCGCTTGATTCGCTGCGCTGGCCCTTCCTGGATGCGCCGGTGATCCATGGGCCCGCGGTGGCGGTGTGGCCGGTGTTCGGATCCGGTAGCGCTAATCGCCCTGGCCAGGATCCCGGGGGCAGCGGGGCTCACGCTTGGCGGGCCTTGGATCCCTGGGAGGCCCAGAATGCCCTCTGGGTGCTCCGCCGCCATGTCCTGCCCTTGGAGCCGCTGAGCTGCCCGGTGGATCAGGCCTTCTTGAATTCGATCTGCTGGCCGCTGCATCGCGCCTACCGCGAGGCGCGGAGGGTTGGCGATGGCGCCACCATGCTCCGCATCCGGTTGGAGGTGCGGCGGGAGCGCTCTGCTTGGGCCCCTGCTCCGGGCTGAGGCTTCAGCCGATCGCCTTCCCAAAGACGGTCTCGGCCGGATCCATCGGAAACGAGCAGCTGATCAGGCCCTGGATGATCTCGGGGATCGAGCGACAGCTGGCTCCTTTGCAGAATGCCCCCATGGAGCCATCCAGGCCGCTGCGCCGCGAAAGCACCGCCGTGATGGCGGCCAACATCGGCCGGGAGCTCAAGGAACTCCGCGTAGCCCTGGCCAACAGCCGCGGGGACCTTGTCGCCGAACCCCCGGATCACCGCTGCGGCCCTGGCCCACCTGCTCCTGTGCAGCCGGGAGCTTCTGCAGAACCTGCTGATCGACACAGCCAAGCGTCCAAGGCGGATCGAGCTGTAGCGGGCACCGGGCGCTGCTCAGACGGCACACCGGGTCAGGACGCCAGCCGGCCCCAGAACCAAGTGCAGGTCTCATCGGGCGCTGAGGGGCGCTGGAACCCCAAGGACACCACCACTCACGCACAACGGAGTCAGCAGAACGGGGCGGAGCCATGGCAGGGGCGAGCACCACACCAGCACTGCCCCATCCACCTCGGCGCGCGCAAGGGCTGACGCAAGCGCCTGCGGCGCCCTTGCCCGTCCGCTGCGGTGGGGCGTT
>BJHE01000153.1 GCA_014191755.1 Cyanobium sp. | reverse complement strand
GCCGGTAGCGCTCGCCCTCCGGATCCAGGAAGCCCAGCTTGGCCAGCCGGTCGGGTACCTCCGGTGGCATTGCCAAGGCTCGCTTCCCTTGGGCCTCCATCGCCCCGTCGCGCAGGGCCAGCAGGAAGCCCCGCATCCGCTCGCGTTCGGCTGCCGGGCGAGGCTCCAGCGCCGCCAGAAACGCCTCCCACCCCGCCACTCCCTGCTCCGGTTCCGCCGGCTCCAGCGCCTGCGCTTCCAGCCGCTCGAATTGCTCCGCCGCCGCCAGGTGATCGGCCAGCGGATCGAGCGGAAAGCGCAGCCGGTCCAGCGCCGCACCGGGTTGCAACAGCAGCCGCAGCTCGATCAAATACCCCAGCAGCGCTTCCGCCTGCTGCCGCGTCAACCCCGGGCCCACAGGCTCCGGGGCCAACAGGGCGCGGCGGGCCAGGGCGTCGCTGAACTCCAGCGGCTGAAACAGGGGCTGACCCCCGGGACCCTGGCGGTGGCTGGCCAGAGCCACCACTCGCAACGCCCGCTGCACCAGTTTCTCGCTGATCACCAGACCCTCCCGGCGCCGCAGGGCCGGATCGGCCGGCGTATCCAGCCGCCGCACGTAGCTGAGCATCAGTTCCGGCACCGAGCCCGCCAGCAGGCCCTGCTCGCGGTTGGCGATCACGTCGTCGATGAACATCTGGGCCAGCAGCACCGTGATCGGCTTGTCGCCCACGATCCGCTTGAGCTGCGCCTGCGCCGGCATTAGGTCGTCGTCGCTGAGGGCCTCGTCCTGGCCCTTGCGGCGCAGGTAATCGAGAAAAAAAGCCTGCAGGCGCTCCACCGCGATCCGTTGCGGCACGATCCGGCTCAAGGGGCGCTCCGGAAAGCGGTCGTGATCGCTGCGGCTGGTGACGAGCACCAGACCCGCTGGCAGGGCCGCCAACAGCTGCTCCCGAGCCGCGGGCGTCAGCTCCGAGAGGTGATCCACGATTGGGATCAGCCGCTTGGCCGCCAGCAGGGCCTCCACCAGCTCCGGCGCCAGCTCCTGCTCCGTGGCGTTGGCGAGCTGGTTGCGCAGCCAGCTCCGCACCCGATCGGCCAGCGTCTCCTGCGGGCCGAGGGCCGTTTCGATCAGCACCGGCAGGCGCACCACTCCGCCTGGTTTCCCCTCCAGCCACCAGCGGGCGATCTCAAAGGCCAGGCTCGTCTTGCCCGCGCCGCCATCGCCACTGAGCAGCAGCACATGGCTGCCCGACAGCTCCAGCAGGGGCTGCATATCTTCCGGCTGCAGCAGCCGTGGGCCTTCCGTCGCCGCCGCGCCCGCCGGGATGAGGCACACATCCAGCGGCACATGCACCTGGCGGGCCTGCACCGAGGGCAGACCCCGGAAGGCGGCTGAGAGCTGGGGCTGGTGGCGCTCCACCCAGCACTGGAGCTGGGTGGGGGTGTAGGTGGTTGCTAGCGGTGAAGCTGCCTCCATGGAAGGCGGCCTGAGCGCTTGCAGTGCCTGCAGCACCGAGCTGGCGAGCTGATCCGGCGTGGTGAATCGATTCACCCCATGGGTTGTCTCCACCTCAGCCCGAAATGCCGCCAGATCCGCAGCGTCATCACCGCCGTCGATCCAATCCGGTAGCCACAGTTGCTTGCGATCAACCGTGAAGACCAGGCGGGGTTTGTTGTGGCGGCTTGCCTGCTCGTATTCCAGGTGAGTGATCGAGCGCCGCTGGGGATTGTTTTCTGGTGGCCGGAAGCCATAGCGGTGGGCGATCAGCAGAACATACACATCCATTGCCGCCACATCCGCCAGGCAGCGATCCAGCGGTGGCTCATCGAACGCCGTGTACTTCTCCATGCACTCCACGTCGTAACGCGACTTCTCCAGCGCGGTCTTGAGCGCGGCGCGGTGGCCCTCCAGGTCGATGAACGTGGAAGAGACGTAGACCGTTGGCTGTCCCTTGGAGTTGGGCACCGCAGGCAGTTGGAGGGGTGTGGCTTGGCTCAGCAGTCTGCCGGAGGAAGGGGAGCCGCATCACGCTTGTGGCAGGCGCGCGCTGAGGAATTCACCCAACCGCTGCTGCTTAAGGGGTGACGGCCTCGCTTCAGCCCAAGCGCGTCGTGGTGATCGTTCCCAGCGAATCAGGCCGCACTTGCCTGTCTCGGACGGATCTCAACCCAGGGCTCTCCGTCACGCAGATGATCCATCGCCCGCAGCAGGGTGGTCGAGAGAACCTCCTGCAGAGCAGCGTTGCTGCAGTTGCCAAGCCGCAACCAGATCTCCTGAGGTGGTGGGCCCTGTTCATCCAGCAATCGGATGAAGTCATGGTCCTTGGTCATCACCACAACGCCAGCCTCTCGGGCTGCCTGAAAAATCGCGGGGTCGCTGGCTTCGCGCTGCCCGAGATCACGCACCGCGACCGCCTGGATTCCCCACCCCTGCACATTGATCCAGCCCGCCAGCAGCGGCGGCAGCTGGGCATCCAGCCAGAGCCTCATCCCACCAGGACGGGGTGGTCGATCTGCCGTGCGGCATAGGCCAGGGCGGCCTGCAGGTCTTCAGCTTCCAGATCCGGGAAGTCGACCAGGATCTGCTCGCTGCTCTGACCGGCGGCATAGAGCTCAAGGATGTCCTGGACGCGGATTCGCATGCCGCGAATGCAGGGCCTGCCGCAGCACTGCTGGGGGTTGTGGGTGATGCGACTGCACATGGCGGAAGGCTAAGCGCCGCCGCCGGATCTGATCCGTTGGCTGGCTGAGCCATCCCCAGACCTCAACGTCTCCCTCGGTGCGGTGCCCCTTGAGCTCGATCGCCAGTACCGCTTCTCGGCGCCGGAACTCAAGCTGCCCTGGCCATTCGCCAGCTCAGCCGCCGCTTCGGGAGCCTCGATGAGGGCAGCCGGACGCGGCTCTCCTCCCTGCCCCTGCAGCAGTTGGAGCAGCTGGCGGAAGACCTGCTCGATTTCACCGAGCCTGCCGACCTGCAGGCCTGGTTCGACGACCGCCCGGCTGGCTGAGCCAGGCCCTTTCACCTACCGCTGGCCGTTGGCGGGATCGTAATGCCGGAGTACCCGGCGAATGCGGAGCAGGCTGTGGTTACGGGGGCGTATGCGAGCGGCGATCAGACGAAACTTCAGGAAACTGGCAGCGATGCTGGTTCGGACGGTGGAGCTGGGTCTTGTTCGAATCCAGCCGCAACCGCAAGCGGTGAACTAAAGCATCGAGGTGAAGATTCGCCAGGAGCCGTGTCCGAGTTCCTCGCCAGCCCGCTGGCCATCGCCGCCGTGAACGGGCTGTCGATCGAGGCGCCGGCCCCATGGGCCAGCAGCACGGTGACCGCTGCGGCCTCGGGACCGTCGATCAACCGTGCTGCGGGAGGGCAGGCCCTCACTCCTCCTCGGCAGCGCCCAGGGGGATGAGCTTGATCTGCTTGCGGCCCAGCTTGATCTCAAACTCATCGCCGGGCTGCAGGCCCAACTGGGCGGTGTAAGCCTTGCCGACGAGCAGGTTGCCATTGAACTGCACCTTGGTGTTGAAGCTCAAGCTGCGGCCAGGACGCCGCTTGCCGCCACTGCCACCGCCGTCGCCGAAGTTGACGCCCTTGGCTTCCAGCAGGGCCTCGTAGAAGGCGGTGAAGTTCA
>BJHE01000152.1 GCA_014191755.1 Cyanobium sp. | reverse complement strand
CCCTGCTCTGCCTCGGTGGCAACCTCTGGGGCGCCAACCCGGATTCGGCCGAGGCGAAACGGGCCCTCTCCCGCATCGACACGGTCGTGTATCTGGCCACCAAGCCCAACCAGGGCCACTTCCACGGGCTGGCGGCAAGGAACACCCTGGTGCTGCCGGTGTTCAACCGCTTCGAGACACCACACCGCACCACCACCGAATCGGGCAACAACTTCGTGCGCCTCAACGAACCCGGCAGCACCCATCTCAAAGCCGCCGACCTGATCAGCGAGGTGGCCTTCCTGGCCGAGCTGGCGCGGCGGTTGCTGGGCACGGACCCGGTCGACTGGGGCCGTCTGCAGGACGCTGCCTACGTGCGCGAGCTGATCGGCCGCACCGTGCCGGGTTACGGCCCGATCGCCCAGATCGACGCCAGCCGGCAGGAGTTCAGTGTTGAAGGCAGGCTGTTCAACGAGCCCACCTTCCCAACCCCTCGTGGGCGGGCCCGGATGGAGATCACCCCCCTGCCGGCGCTGGAGCTGCCGAAGCCGGAGCATTTCGGCGGCCTGGCGCCGGATGAAGCGGGTGTGGTGCTGGCCCTGATCACCGCCCGCAGCTACGGCCAGCACAACACCGTTGTCTACAAGGAGGGAGACATGTATCGCGGCATGCCGCACCGCAACACGATTTTGATCAACCGGGCCGATATCGCCCGCGCTGGCTTCACGGCCCACCAACGGGTGAAGGTGCAGGGGGAGGCCGGCGCCCTCGAGAACGTGGAGATCATCCCCGGCGAGATCCGCGAGGGTGCGGCGTTGATGTTCTACCCGGAGGTGAACGCCATCATCCGTGCGGTGATCGATTCCCGCAGCGGCACGCCCGCCTTCAAACGGGTGCCGGTGCTGGTGCGGGCTCGTCAGGATCGCCGCGGCCCCGAGGGTTGAGGCTGAGGCACGGCTCAGCCGCCCAGGTAGGCCATCTCGGCGTGGGCTCGGATGTTTTTTGCTGCGCTGCCTGCGGCCGCGGCCATGGAGCGCTCCTCGCTGTAGCGATCCCGGCGTTGCCGCCAGAGGTTGCGCATGGCCCGATCGAGACCCTCAGGATCAAGGCTGGGCTGAAGCCAGGGTTTGAGGTCGACACCGTCGGCGGCGAAAAGGCAGGTGTAGGCCACACCGTCGGCGGTGAGCCGCAGGCGGTTGCAGTCGCCGCAGAAGGGGGCCGTGATCGAGGCCACCACGGCCAGCTGGCCAGCGCCATCGCGGTAGCGCCAGCGGTTGGCGGTGCCATGGCCGGGGCGGCCGATCGGTTCCAGCGGCCAGCTGGTGGCAATGCGGTCCAGCATCTCGGCGGCGCTGATCACCTGGTCGGGCTTCCAGCCGTTGCGGTTGCCCACATCCATGTATTCGATCAGCCGCAGCTCCACCCGCCGCTGCCGCGCCAGGTCCGCCAGCGGCAGCAGCTGGTCGTCGTTGCGGCCGCGGGCGATCACGGCATTGAGCTTCAGCGCTCCCTTCCCCGGATCGAAGCCCGCTTCCCGGGCGTGGTCGATCGCCGCCAACACCTTCGCGAGCAGGTCGTCGCCGGCCGTCGTTCCGCCCGGCAGGCCCGCCATTGCTGCCACGCTGGCCCCTGTGGCGCCGTCGAGGCTCAGGGTGATCCGGTCCAGCCCGGCCTCCCGCAGGGAGCGGGCCCGAGCGGCTGTGAGCAGGCTGCCGTTGCTGGTGAGGGCGATTTCAGCCAGGCCAGCGGCTCCGCTGGCGGCGCTCTGGCGCAGGGGCGCGGCGCCGCTGATCAGCTCCTCCAGGCCGCTGTGCAGCAGGGGTTCACCGCCGGTGAGCCGCAGGCTCCTGACCCCCAGCGCCACCGCGGCGCGCACCACCGCAAGGCGTTGAGCCCGGTTCAGCAGCCCCGGCGGCTCCACCCCATCCGGCAGGCAATAGGGGCAGGCCAGGTTGCAGCGGGCCGTGAGCGAGAGGCGCAGAACCCCCAGCGGGCGACCGTGGCGATCGAGGGGCAGGAGTGGCGCCATGGCCCGAACGCTAGGGGCCCCAGCCCTTGGCCAGCCGCTCTGGCTTCCGACCCACCCGATCGGGCGCCCGTCGTGCCGGCTGATCTCGCCTCGCAGCGCCGCCTGCACCGTCAGGAGCGACCCTGCCGGTTCCGCCCCGGAGGATGCCAGCCAGCCTCTCCCCGGTGTGGCAACGGGTTTGGAGCGCCGAGCACAAGAATGATCTGCTCGCAAACTGCAAGGCCCAGAGCATGCAGATTCTTCGTGGCGTGGTTCCGCATCTGTAGAGCGGGCAAAGACGATGCGCGGCGAGCTCAGGCCCCAACCAAGACGGTGGCGCTTAGTAGTATTTCCTGCTACTATATGCTTCTACGCAATCCAGTAGTGGAGAACGTGTGATGCAATCGGCTGAAAAGCTCTCCATCACCCTGCCGCCGGAAATGGCCAGCTTCATCCGCCAGAAGGTGGAATCCGGCCTCTATGGCTCCAACAGCGAGATCATCCGCGAGGCCATGCGCGGCCTGATGGAGCGGGAGCGTCGTCTGGAGCGGCTCGACGGGGCCATCGCCCTGGGCCTGGCCGACGCCGAGGCGGGGCGGGTGCAGGAGATCGAGGCGGTGCGCCGAGAGCTGCGCAGCGCAGCCGCTGAGAGCGCTCCTGCCGCATGAGGGTGGTGATCACGGCGGCGGCGAAGGCCGATCTGCTTGCCATTCGCCGCACCATCGGAGCCGACAACCCCACTCGGGCGCTCAGCTTCGTCGAGGAGCTACTGGATCGCTGCCTGGCCCTGGCCGACACCCCCAGGGCTTACCCATTGGTGCCGCGCTACGAGCGCTTCGGAATTCGCCGCTGCGTCCATGGCAATTATCTGATTTTTTACCGCCTGCAGCCGGAGCAGATCGAGATCATCCACGTCCTGCAGGGTGCACGGGATATCGAAGCGCTGTTGTTCGGTTTTCCATAGAAAAGGACCATCAGCAGGAACCCCAGTGCCGAAAGCCCACCGACACGGGTCTCTGGTCGTGGGGCGAACGGAGCGGGGCAGGGGGTTGACGGGCCGCAAGCACCGCCCAGATTCCGCCCACGCCCCCTTGATCAATTACGGCAGTCTGCCGTAAAATCTCCTTAGGGAGAGCCTTCATGGCCACAGAACAAACCTCACGCCTCGAAGCACGCCTACCTGCAAACGTCTATGCCACGCTGAAGCGGGCGGCGGAACTGCAAGGGCGCAGCCTCACGGATTTTGTCGTAAGCGCCGCCCATGATGCCGCCCAGCGCGTCATTGAGGAGCAATCCATCCTCCGCTTGTCCGCTGAGGATCAACGGCGTTTTGCCGAAGCCATGATCCAGCCACCGGCTCCGAACGCTGCCCTGAAGCACGCCAAGCGTCTGCATCTGGAGAATGTTGAGGTTCGGTGACGCGCTTCTTTTCAGAAGCCCTCGCCAAGCACGCACGGGCTGCCTTCCTCAGCGGCAATGACCGTGTTGACCTTTACTTCCGCGAGACGGTTTCGCAGGACGTCAAGCGCAAGTACGCCGCCTGCTATGTCCTCATCGAGCGCAGCACCGCCAAGGTCGCGGGCTTCTACACGCTTTCGGCCCACAGCATCCCACTGAACGATGTTGCCCCGGAACTGGCCAAGAAACTGCCGCGCTATCCCAGCGTGCCCGTCGTCTTGA
>BJHE01000151.1 GCA_014191755.1 Cyanobium sp. | reverse complement strand
GCCGGTAGCGCTCGCCCTCCGGATCCAGGAAGCCCAGCTTGGCCAGCCGGTCGGGTACCTCCGGTGGCATTGCCAAGGCTCGCTTCCCTTGGGCCTCCATCGCCCCGTCGCGCAGGGCCAGCAGGAAACCCCGCATCCGCTCCCGTTCCGCCTCCGGGCGGGGCTCCAGCGCCGCCAGGAACGCCTCCCAAACCGCCGGTTCCTGCTCCCGCGTCGCCGGCTCCAGGATCGCTGGCTCCAGCGCCTTTTCCTCCAGCCGCTCAAACTGCTCCGCCGCCGCCAGGTGATCGGCCAGAGGATCCAGCGGGAAGCGCAGGCGGCCCACGGCCGCGCCGGGCTGCAGCAGCAGCCGCAGCTCGATCAGGTAGCCCAGCAGGGCCTCGGCCTGCTCGCGGCTAAACCCCAGGCCCGAGGGCTCCTCTGCCATCAGGGCGCTGCGGGCCAAGGCGTCGCTGAACTCCAACGGCTGGAACAAGGGTTGGCCCGGCTTCCCCTGGCGGTGGCTGGCCAGGGCCACCACCCTCAGGGCCCGCTGCACCAGCGCTTCGTTGATCACCAGTCCCGCTCGGCGCCGCAGAGCTGGATCAGCCGGCGTATCGAGCCGCCGCACGTAGCTGAGCATCAGCTCCGGCACCGAACCCGCCAGCAGACCCTGCTCCCGATTGGCGATCACGTCGTCGATGAATATCTGGGCCAGCAGCACCGTGATCGGCTTATCGCCCACGATCCGCTTGAGCTGCGCCTGGGCTGGCATCAGGTCGTCGTCACTCAACGCTTCTCCCTGCCCCTTGCGGCGCAGGTAATCCAGGAAGAAGGCCTGCAGCCGCTCCACCGCGATCCGCTGCGGTTCGATCCGGCTCAGGGGGCGCTCCTTGAACCCGTCGTCATCGCTGCGGCTGGTGACCACCACCAGCCCAGGCGGCAAGGCGGCCAGGAACTGCTCGCGAGCGGCGGGCGTGAGCTCCGAGAGGTGATCCACGATCGGGATCAAGCGCTTGGCGGCCAGCAGGGCCTCGATCAGCTCCGGCGCTAGCTCGTCCTCCGCTGTAGCGGCCAGCTGGTTGCGCAGCCAGCTCCGCACCCGATCCGCCACCGTCTCCTGGGGGCCCAGGGCGGTTTCGATCAGCACCGGCAGGCGCACCACTCCGCCGGGTTCTCCCTCCAGCCACCAGCGGGCGATCGCGAAGGCCAGGCTCGTTTTGCCCGCCCCGCCATCGCCGCTGAGCAGCAGCACATGGCTGCCCGCCGCCGCCAGCAGGGGTTCAAGATCCTGCGGCTCCAGCAGCCGCGGGCCTTCCGTCGCCGCCGCCCCCGCCAGGGTGAGGCACACATCCAACGGCACGTGCACCTGGCGGGCCTGCACCGATGGAAGACCCAGGAAGGCCTTTTCAATGCGGTCCCGGTGGCGGTCCACCCAGCTTTGGAGGTCGGCGGGGGTGTAGGTGCGTGTTCGCGGCGAACCTGAATCCAGGGAGGGCGGCCTCAGGGCTTGCAGCGCCTGCTGCACCAGGCTGGCCAGCTGATCCGGCGTGGTGAAACTCCCAACCCCATGGGAAGCCTCCACCTCAGCCCGGAAGGCCGCCAGATCATCCGCGTCGGCGTTGCGATCGATCCACGGCGGCGGCCAGGGGTGATGGCGATCCACCGTGAAAACCAAGCGTGGTTTGTTGCGGCGGCGGGCTTCCTCGTACTCCAGCTGGGTGATCGAGCGCCGTTGGGGATTGTTTTCTGGTGGCCTGTAGCCGTAGCGGTGAGCGATCAGCAGCACATACACATCCGTTGACTCCACATCCGCTAGGCAGCGATCCAGCGGTGGCTCATCGAACGCCGTGTACTTCTCCATGCACTCCACGTCGTAACGCGCCTTCTCCAGCGCGGTCTTGAGCGCGGCGCGGTGGCCCTCCAGGTCGATGAACGTGGAAGAGACGTAGACCGTTGGCTGTCCCTTGGAGTTGGGCACCGCAGGCAGCTTGAAGGTTGTGGCTTGGCTCCGCATTCTGCCGTAGGAAGGGGAGCCGCATCACGCTTGTGGCAAACGCACGCGAAGGAATTCAGCCAACCGCTGCTGCGTGAGCAGCTGGGCATCCAGCCAGAGCCTCATCCCACCAGGACGGGGTGGTCGATCTGCCGTGCGGCATAGGCCAGGGCGGCCTGCAGGTCTTCAGCTTCCAGATCCGGGAAGTCGACCAGGATCTGCTCGCTGCTCTGACCGGCGGCATAGAGCTCAAGAATGTCTTGGACGCGGATCCGCATGCCACGAATGCAGGGCCTGCCGCCGCACTGCTGGGGGTTGTGGGTGATGCGACTGCTCATGGTGTAAGTCTAAGCGCCGCCGCCGGATCTGATCCGTTGGCTGGTTGAGCCATCCCCAGACCTCAACGCCTCCCTCGGTGCGGTTCCCCTTGAACTCGACCGCCAGTACCGCTTCTCGGCGCCGGAACTCAAGGCGGGCAGCCATCGCCTTGATGGCGTGCTTTGGCCCATCGGCAGTGAGACGGGATCAGAAGAGCTGCCGGTGGTGCTCCTCGAGGTGCAGATGCGTGCCGACATCGGCTTCCACCATCGCTTGGCGGCCCAGAGTTACCGCTTCCTGCAGCTCCACCCCCGCATCGAGCATTGGCGGGTGGTGGTGATCACGCCGCACCAGCGGCTCCAGCTCGGGCCGGTGATGCCCCTGCGGGGTTTTCTGGAGCAGTTGCACTGGGTGAGCCTGGAGGAGCTCGGCGTACAGGAAAACCTTGATGCAGCAGTGGATCTGCTCACCCTGCCGGTGCGTTCCGAGCAGGAGCTGGGTGAGCGCTGCCGGCGGATCCTGGCGAGCCGCCGGGATCTGGAGCCGGTGGTTTTCTCTATGCTGTTTGAACGATTTCCACAGCTGAGCAAGGAGGAGATTCTGATGATCGCCGGGTTGCCGCTGCAGGAGTTGCGCCACACCCGCGCGGTCCAGGAGATCCTGGAGGAGGGAAGGCAGGAGGGAAGGCAGGAAGGCCGCGAGGAGGGTCTCGAAGCTGGTCGGCAGCAGGAAGCCGCTGGCTTGGCCATCCGGCTACTCAATCGTCGCCTCGGCAGCATCGACGCTGGCAGCCGCGAACGGCTAGTTGATTTACCCCTGCAGCAGTTGGAACAGCTGGCGGAAGACCTGCTCGATTTCACCGAGCCTGCCGACCTGCAGGCCTGGTTCGACGACCGCCCGGCTGGCTGAGCCAGGCCCTTTCACCAACCCACCTACCGCTGGCCGTTGGCGGGATCGTAATGCCGGAGTACCCGGCGAATGCGGAGCAGGCTGTGGTTACGGGGGCGTATGCGAGCGGCGATCAGACGAAACTCCACGAAACTGGCAGCGATGCTGGTTCGGTCGGTGGAGATGGGTCTTGTTCGAATCCAGCCGCAACCGCAAGCGGTGAACTAAGGCATCGAGGTGAAGATCCGCCAGGAGCCGTGGCCCAGTTCCCCGCCAGCCCGCTGGCCATCGCTGCCGTGAACGGGCTGTCGATCGAGGCGCCGGCCCCATGGGCCAGCAGCACGGTGACCGGCGCGGCCTCGGGACCGTCGATCAACCGTGCTGCGGGAGGGCAGGCCCTCACTCCTCCTCGGTAGCGCCCAGGGGGATGAGCTTGATCTGCTTGCGACCCAGTTTGATCTCAAACTCATCGCCGGGCTGCAGGCCCAACTGGGCGGTGTAAGCCTTGCCGACGAGCAGGTTTCCGTTGAACTGCACCTTGGTGTTGAAGCTCAAGCTGCGGCCAGGACGCCGCTTGCCGCCACTGCCACCGCCGTCGCCGAAGTTGACGCCCTTGGCTTCCAGCAGGGCCTCGTAGAAGGCGGTGAAGTTCA
>BJHE01000150.1 GCA_014191755.1 Cyanobium sp. | reverse complement strand
CCAACCTCCAGCCGTCACGTCGCCTGGCCCCAGCGGCAGCAGATCCGGCGCCCGGCTCAGGCCTACCAGCACGCAGGGCAGGAAGGTGTGGCCCAGCTCCTCTGCCGCCGCCCGCGGATCGAGATCGAGATCGGGATCGAGGGGCAGGGGCGCGAGGGCTGGCGCATGGGCGCAGGGGATGCCGAGATGGCGCACCAGCAGGTGGCTGATCACCGCCTCGGCCCCCGCCAGGGCATCCACCCCGGAGCCGGCGCGGTAGGCGGCCAGGGCTTCGCTGTCTTGCTCGTCGGGGAAGCGGGCCACGGCGGCGATGGCGGTGGCGCCAGCCGCCACCAGCTTCTCGCCGGCCCGCAGCAGGGCATCGGGGCGCTCCAGCGTGCCCCAGCTGCTGCCGCTCGGGCCCAGGCTCAGACCCACCCCCAGGGGCAGCTCGGTGGTGACCACCGGACCGATCGAAAGGCCGAGGGTGGCGCGGCAGGCCTCGGCCGCCTGCAGTTGGCGGGCGCGCAGCTCCGCTTCGATCCCCGCATCCAGCAGCAGCCCCACCCGCCGACCGGCCACCGGCGCCAGGGCCAGCTCAGCGGCGGCGAAGCGATCGAGGGCCCAGCCCTCCACGTAGTGAATGCGGCGGTCGCTCCAATAGAGGGAGGCGCCATTCATCACATTGGGATGGGTGATCAGGCAGCCGCTGGCCGCCGCCAGCAACCGCGCCGCCGGCAGGCCATCGCCGGCATAGCCCCCCACGACGCAACCAACGCCGGTGGGGATCACCAGCAGGGTGGGCAGGGGCGGCGCGTCACTCATTGGCGCTCCGGTTGGCACGACAGGCCTTGGCTCACCCCCACCCCTTCGAGCTGCAGGCCCCGCAGCGGATCCACCGCCGTAATCGCCCAGCGCAAGGGTTCAGCGCCGGTCCAGCCGAGGCCCGCGAGGTGGGCGGCGATGGCGACGCGCAGGGCAACAGGATCGGGCGGATCGGGCCGATTGGACTGGGGCGTGGAGCTGGCAGCCGGACCCTCAGGATCAGGTGGCGCGGTGGGATCGGCGGGGTGGGGCAGCCAAAAACAAAACGGCACCAGCACAAGGGCAGACGTGTCAAGCGCTGGCGGCTCTAGCCCCGGTGGATCGATCCCTCCCTCCGGCCCGGCGGATTCCTGGCTCAGCAACCCCGCCACCTCACCTGCGCCTCACTTCTGATACTGGCCGAATTGGGCCTCGTAGAGGGCATCCTCCTGGCCGGCCAGCAGCTCCAGGTCGCTGAGCGGGTAGCTCACGCAGAGCAACGCGTAGCCCTGATCCCGCAGCTCCCCCTTCACGCCCATGGCATCGGGCTGGTTCACGCTGCCGCTGGTGAGGCGCGCGGCGCAGGTGGTGCACACCCCCGAGCAGCAGCTGCTGGGCAGCGGCACGCCAGCGGCCTCGGCGGCGGCCAGCACGGTCTGGTCGGCGTGGCAGTGGAAGCTGTGGCTGGTGCCCTCGAGGCTGGCCGTGATCAAGAAGCTGGGGGTGTCGCTCACCGGAATGCCGTGGTTGGAAGCCATCTTCGCCGAAGGCGGCTCAGGGACCATGGCGCAGGCGGCGGGGCTGGTATCAGCCCGGCCGCCGATGGATCAGCTTGAGATGCTCAGTTCTCAGGCTGCCGGTCTCACGCCGCCGCTGGTTCCGATGCGCTTGCGGAGCTGACGGCTCCAGCCGAAGGCGGCACCAGCACCGAGCAGGGGCAGAGGGCCAGGAACAGATGCCGGGCCGGAGGCAGCCAAGGGCCCGTTGAAGTTGCTGATGGTGGTGGATGCCCTGCCAAAACGTGAATCATTGGTATTTTGCCTGAAGCCAAACACATCTCCGGCTAATACAGAAAAAGATGCTGAGCCAGACTGAGTCCAACTGGAGTTGTAAAAGGTAAGCTGCGTGAAGGCTCCATTCAAGAGATAGCCAAATGGGTCCCATCCAGGATGAAAATCATTAGTAGAATGAGCCCAGTCGAAACTCACGGTTCCCGCTAAGGGTGCTGCGATCGTGAAATCGGTGTTCTGATCGGTAAACGAATCATCATCGGCGCCAGATAGGGAAATGCTTGCTGGGGCGCCGCCTGTGTTGATGGAGCCATCGCCCTGAATGCTTTGGGTCCAGTTGGCAGGGGCGTAATAACCAGCAAACTGAGTCAGGGCTTGAGCAGGATTGGCGGCGAGGCCCAGTGTTGCGCCGGCTAAAGCAATCGGCGCAATCGTTTTGGCAAGGGAACGTGGCATTGATCGAAAAGATGCAAAATGCATCGTTTTTGCTGTGGAAATGCCTCAAATTTTTACCCCCCCCTTTTTTTTCTTGTCAAGTATCGGCCGATACACTGGGCTTATTTGGCCTAACTCCTGCTCCTGATGGGGTAGACGAGCTGAATCGGCGGCTCACTTGCTGGCCATCGCTCGATCTGTCCCTCCCCTGCAGGCCTTGCCCGCCTATCCCACCTCCTGCCAATCCCCCGGATGGGGCGCCAAGTACTCCGCTGGCCCCCCTGAGCTGGCGGCCGGGGCGGTGAGCACCAGATCGAGGCTGATCGAGAAGCGGCTGTCGTCGGGGTCATCGTTTTCCAGCACGGCGTGATCCACACTCGCCGGAAACAGCACCAGCAACCCGGCCCGCGGCGCCAGATCAAACCAGGGCGCATTCCACTGGGCCGCCGCAGGAGCATCGCCGCGGATCGGGCCGCCGTGGCCCACCGCCAGTCCCGGCACCAGCTCATTGGCCTGGCGGGGCGGGAAAAACCGCAAGCAGCCGCTGCGGCCGCTGCCATCGCCATTGAGGTAGACCACCGCGCTCAGATGGGCGTTGGGATGGTGGTGGCGCCCCACCACCTGGCCCAGCTCACTCACCACCGGCCAGCAGCGCTGGATGTGCAAGGCCAGCTGGGCTTGATCAAACCCCAGCCCTTCCAGGTAGGCGACGGCATGGCCCGTGAGGGTGGTGATCAGCGGCGCAAAGATGGGATGGCGGTGCAGTTGCCCCACGCCATGGAGATCGCCGGTCCAGGCGCAGCCCGGGTCGGGATTCGACACGGCGAGGCCTTGAAGCTCCCGGATCGCCTGCATCTGCAGGGCCACATCCAGGAGATCAATCGGCAGCTGCACCATCCCCAGGGCGAGGGGGAACAGGGCCTGGAGCTGAAGGGCGCCCCCAGGCGCCGGGGGCTCTGGGTTCGCCATCGGTTTCCGTGCTTGTGCAACAGCATGGCGCAGGAAGGCTTCTGGACTTCTCACCCGACCTAACTTGCTCTGATCTCGGGGTCCTCAGCCATGCCCTCCTGCTCCTCCGCCTGCGCCTCGGCGGTTGTTGCCGTCTCGCTCTTGCTCAGCGGCGCCGCTGGCAAGGCCCAGGCCCAGAGCCAGTGCCGCTCCCTGATGCCGATCGGCGGCACCGGCGAGCCCGTGGTGCAGAAGCGCATCAGCCCCGATCGGTTGGTGGGCCGCACCAACTGGAACACCGACTTCACGGTGGACCGCGGCTTCAGCACCTACCGGGTCAAGCTGCAGTCGGCCTCCACAGGGCGAGGCACCTTCCCCGTGGCGGTTTTTCTGCGGTTTACCGATGGCAGCAACCTGCAGCTCGTGAATCAAAACCTCACCTTGGCCCCCCAGGAACAGCGCAACCTGGGACCCTTCCCCACTGTCCCTGGCAAACGCACCAGCCAGGTGAACGTGCGGGTGGGAGCCAGCAACATGCCCGGCTCCACGGGCTTCAGCTATCGGGTTTCCGCCGAGGGTTGCCTCTGACGGCCCATCAGGAAAAGGAAAAGGGCCCAATGAAAACTCCCCGAGGAGCTTCATAGGACCCGCTTCGATCAATCCGAGTGGAGGCTTAAGGAAGCGCCCCACCCTCGCTGTGGATCACATCGCCGAGGCACCACCCACCACTTCCAGGATCTCCTGGGTGATGGCGGCCTGGCGGGCCTTGTTGTAATCCAGCGTCAGCTTCTTGGCGAGGGTCTTG
>BJHE01000149.1 GCA_014191755.1 Cyanobium sp. | reverse complement strand
ATCGCCAGCCCCCGAAGCGAGCTGCCCGCCTGGGAGCACCGCCAGGGCCAACACCGAGGCGGAATGGCCTTCCAGGGTGGCTTGGAGCTGGCCGCTGGCCGGATCCCAGAGCTTGATGGTGCGATCGCCAGCCCCCGAAGCGAGCCGCCCGCCTGGGAGCACCGCCAGGGCCCTCACCGTGCTTCGATGGCAGATGAGGGTGCGTTGCAAGGCCTCGCCGGCCAGCAGGCTGGCGGTGAGGGGGTGCAGGCCGCCAGCCTGCTGGAGCTGGGTGATGGCTTGGTCGCGCAGGCTTGTCGCCGCAGCGCCGGTGGGCCCGCCCGGGGGATCCGTGGGCCAACGGGCCAGGAGTTGGGAAGGGAGTTGCTCTGGCTGGGCTGCCAGCACGTGGGAGGCGTTGCGCAGCACTCGGCGCAAGCGCTGCAGCGCAGCAGCAGCCGAGGCGTGGTCAAACTCCCGCTCCAGGGCGGCGATGCCGGTGGCGTTGAGCTTGGCCTGCAGCCAGCTGAGATTCAGCAGCAGGCCATCGAGTTGGCTTTGGCGGCCTGCCGCCGCGAGGTGGTAGCCGATCCAGCGCCAGGCGTAGGGGTGGGGCAGCTGGTGGGGATCGCCCCAGGCCTCGATCAGGCCGGCCTGTGCCTGGGCCAGCGCTGCTTGGCCAAGGGTTTGGCCGAGGAAGGTGCGCAGCACATCGTGGAGGCGGATCTGGCCTGCGGCGGGGTTGAACTCCAGCAGGGAGGCCGTGGCCAGCTTCACCGCCAGGCGGCGGCTGTTGCTGCCGCCCAGCCCCCAAAGCTGCGCGGCCACCGGTAGCGGGATCGGTTCATCTTCTGGAAACACCGCCAACTTCTTGTAATGCTCCTGCTCTGCAGCGGTCAGCCGTTTGAGGCTGAGCTGCAGTGTCTGGGCCACGGCGGCGTTGCGGTCGCTGGGGGAATCGCGATCCCAGCTGGTGATGCCCCCCTCGGCCAGGTCGTCCAGGATGGTTGCCAGGGCCTCAGCCACGCTGCTGCCCAATTCGACCAGTTCGGCCATGGCGCTGGCCGCCAGCCGCAGCAGCAGGGGCCATTCCCCCAGCGCCTGGGCCAGGGCCTGGAAGGGGGCCGGGTCTGGTGGGGGCCCAGGCAGCCGGGCCGTGAGCATGGCCACCGCTTCGCTGGCGCTCATCTCATCCACCAGCAGCCGCTTGGCCTGCACATCGGTGGCCACCTGCAGCAGGCGGCTGGTGATCAGCCGGGCGCAGCCCGGGCCGCCGCGCAGGAAGGGCTCCAGATGGGCCGGATCCCAGACATCGTCGATCACGACCAGGCAGTTCTTGCCCTCCAGCCGTTCCGCCAGGCTGGTGGCGGCGTCTTCGGCGTCTTTGAAGGAGGGGCGCTCGCCGGTGAGGCCGGCATGGAGCTTGGCCAGGGCATCGGCGAGGTCCGGCGTCTCGCCCAACGTGGTCCAGAGGATGCCGTCGTCGAAGGCCTGGATGATTTCCTCGTCGTGGCAGAGGGCGGCGGCCAGGGTGGTCTTGCCGAAGCCGCCGGCACCGGTGAGGGCGGTGGTGATCGCCACCGGGTCCTTGCGCTCACCCTCCAGCAGCAAAGCCCGCAGCGCCCCGAACTGCTTGGGGCGCTGCACGAAGCCGATCGGCAGGTCTGGCGCCATGAAGGGCACCCGGGTTGTTTGGCAGCCGCGCTGCAGGTGGGCCATGGCCGCTTGTTGGGCCGGTTCCGCTTGCCGGGCCCGTTCACACTCCTTCCATGCCGCCAGGCTGCGCTCCACCAGCCGGGCCAGCTCGTCGGGATTGCGGAAGGTCTGCAGGGTGAGGCCGGCATCCTTCACCTTGCGCAGAAAGGCCTCTTGGCACGCGCCGTGGATTGGATCATTCAGCCACTTGGCCGGGATGCCCGGATTTTCCGCGTCCTGATCGAGCAGAAACACCAGCCGCTCCAGGGGATGGGCCGGATCGGAAGCGGTTTCAAACTCCAGCTCGGTGTAGGAAAGCTCCGGCCGATCCCGCACCGGTGAGCCGTAACGGGTGCCAAAGATGCCCAGATACAGTTCGCAGCCCCGCACTTTCTCCTGGCACACCTGGGCTGGCGCCGCGTCGCTGGCGGCAAACTCCCGCATGTCCACGATCACGTGGCCAGCTGCCGATACGGCGCTCTCCACTGCCTCCAGGTAGGAGCGGCCCCTGGGAAAATTGCGAAATTCAGAAGTGTGGGAGAGGAACACCCGGCAAGGATTCTTCTCGCCCAAACCCATGACTCGTTGCGCCGCGAACGGGTGGTCTGGCGGGCATGGTAGGTGGGCGGGCGCGGCTCACGGGTAGCAAGTAGCCGGGTAGTTGCTTGGGGCGGCCGAGGGCTAAGGGAAACGGGTTGAGAGAACCATGCTGAAGCGTTGGGCTGAAAGGCCCGATGCACGGCTGCCTGAGCGAGCTCAGCCGGGAGGCTATTGATGGGGCGCTATGGGAGTCGATGCCACAGTGGAGGCGGTTGGAGCAACTGCCTTTGCGATTTTTGTCGTCATTACCGATGCAGTGTTCTGTTTGCCCTGGCCTATTACGTCGTCTTTGAGTTGACCACAGAGATATCAAGCGGCCAGAACTGTCGCCTCAATCGGAGGCTGGCGGGCGCTGACCCCTGCAACCCCTGCCACAATCCCCCTGTTGCGAGGCCGATGTGATGGGGCAGCAGGGCCAGGAGGACGGCGCCCGCTTCGCGGTGGGATTCTCTTACGCCGGCGAAGACCGCGCCCTGGTGGCCCCGCTGGCGGAAGAGCTGGCGCGATGCTGCGGGCGGCAGCGGGTGCTGTTCGACCGGTTTCATGAGGCCGAGCTGGCCCGGCTAGATCTGGATGTGTACCTGCCCAGGCTTTACCGGGACGAGACAGAACTGATCGTGGTGCTGCTCAGCCCCGACTATCCGAACAAGCGCTGGTGCGGCCTGGAATGGCGCTGGATCCGCCAGCTCATCGTCACCCACGCGCAAGAGCGGATCATGCTGCTGCGGGCGGGCGATCCGGGCGACCTTTCCGAGCTGGGCATCTTGGCCGGTGATGGCTTTCTCGACGTGTCTGCTCGGGCCGCCGCCGAGATCAGCGCCCGCATCCTTGAGCGGATGGTGCAGCAGGGGATCCGGATCCCGAAGGTGGCTGGACCGGGTCTAGAATCGGGTATGACTGCGAGGTTGAGGGGGGCGGTCAAAGGAGGAGATTCAGCCCGTAGGTTCTACATCTCCTGCCCCTACTTGGGATTGCAGAAAGAGCGGGAGGAAGCTAAGAAGCTGATCACCCGCCAGAACCATGCCTATGGCGACAGCTACGGCGATTCGCCAGATCCACTGGTGGAGACCTGCCAGCGGGATGTGCGAGCCAGCGACCACTACATCTTGATTCTTGGAGAGCGATACGGAACTCGGCGGACCGAGCATGGGGGCATGTCAGTTACGGAGCTGGAGTTCAAGGCAGCCGTGGAGGCTGGCCTTTCAATTCATGCCTTCTATCTGGGATTTGTCTCTGATGCACGCAATGGCATCGAGCGCGAAGCTGAAGCTCAGGCGGCGCTGACGGCCTTTCGCCGGAGAGTGAGCGCCCACTGCGTGCCAGTGGATTGCAGTGATCAGGAGGATGGCCGCAGCGGTTGGCAGGTCTTCACGGAAGCCCTAACCGCCTTGGCGGCCAAACCACCGGGGAGATGGAAAGAACAAGACCTTTCTGGTGAAGGGGGATCGGCTTGGCGGATTCAGCTTACGCTTAAGGAAGCTCTGGGCAACAAGGTCGTGAAACGCAGTTTGCGCTCCGATTTGTTCCTAATGAACGTTCTTGGTGCAGATTGAGGAAGAGTTGGCCTGATTCTACTGATTTTTGGCGAATTTACCCTCCTATTTAGGCCTATCTGGCTCCCAATGGGCACACCAATCCCTTTTTCATGTCCTGCATAGCAGCTGATGCCTGGCCATGAATAGGTTCGTAAGGGCAGACAACACATTCACCTTGCAGCGATTCTT
>BJHE01000148.1 GCA_014191755.1 Cyanobium sp. | reverse complement strand
GCCGGGTGGCGGGCCCCAGCCGGAACCGTTCACGGATGGCCGCAGGCACCACCGTCTGCCCGCGGGAGGTGATTGTGCTGCGCATCGATGAATTACGAAAGTTGCCTCATGGTAATTCGGCTGGGTGAGGTCTGGGCTCCGGATAGATCACCTTCCCCACCCGCTCGATGTGCTCCAACAATGGCGCATGAGTGATGGCCGCCAGGGCATGCACATCAAAGCGGTACGGCAGGGGCAGCTCCTCCAGTTCGGCGGCGATCGCTTCGGCACCGAGGGCTCCCAGGGAGCCGGCCAGGGCCAGGTCCACATCGGAGCGATCGCTGTGGGTGCCCTTGGCGCGGGAGCCGAACAGGATGGCGCTCTCGATCTCCGGGTGCTGGCGCAGCACCGAAAGCACCAGCGCCAGTTCGCTGGCCCCTAGGGGAGCTCGGGTCATGGCGTGGCCTCCTGCTGCAGGAAGCTGAGCAGCTGCTCCATGGCCGGAAGATACTGCTGGTGAATGGCCTCCACCGCCTGCGCAAACACCACTGGGTTGTAGGTGTGCGAGAGCAAATTGCGATGATCGAGCATGGCGATCCACACCTGGCCATCAGCGATCACCTTGGCGGCATAGGCATCCTTGAGCACCTGGCGCGGCATCACCACCGCAAACACGAAGCCGTTGGCTTCCATATAGTCCTTCGTGGTTTTCCAAGCCAGCTCGAAGCAGTATTCGAAGCGTTGGATCACCCCTTCCTTTTCCAGCTGGTTGAGGGCTGAGGGGCCATTCACCATGGCCTCGCGCAACAACGCCAGCGCCCGCTCAAAGTTGCTCATGCGCTGCTGCCAGCGGATGTCGGCGGCTGGTGTCATTCGGCTCCAAACCCCAGCAACGCCAGATTACGAGCAATCGCTGCATCCAATCTTGCCCCCTGTTCTTGCTGCTGCTTGAGCAGGGTGGTGAGCCGCTTCATCTTGTCTTCAAATACTTCGCCATCATCTTCCAGATCCGCCGCTCCCACATAGCGCCCAGGCGTGAGCACAAATCCATTCTTCTCAATCTCCCCTAAGTTGGCGCTATAGCAGAATCCCGCTACATCTTCATAAGCATCTGATACCTCGCCATCACCACGCCAGGCGTGAACAGTGCCTCCAATCTTGGCAATATCCTCATCAGTCAATACACGCTCAACTTGTGTCTTCATCGTGCCCATCTGGCGGGCATCAATGAACAGCGTCTCGCTGCGACGATCACGACCACGCTGGGTCTTGTCATTGGTCAGGAACCAAAGGCATACAGGGATCTGAGTGTTGAGGAATAACTGACCAGGCAGCGCCACCATCACCTCAACAACATCACCACGAACCATCGCCTCACGAATCTGCCCCTCACCACTCTGGTTGGAACTCATCGATCCATTGGCCAGCACGACGCCTGCTTCTCCGCCTGGGCGTAGTTTCCAAAGCATATGTTGTAACCACGCATAGTTGGCATTGCCGACTGGTGGCCTGCCATAAACCCAGCGTCTGATCGGGGAACTGGTCTCTGGCAAAGGTGTCGGCAGGTTCATCGCTGCTAACCGCCAGGTTGTTGGGTTGCTTTCCTGCCCGTAGATCGAGGCATCATCCCGCTTGCCCCCGTGCGCCTGAATGAACTTCTCGCTCTGAACAAACATTCCCCCTGAACCACAGCAGGGGTCATAGATCCGACCCTTGTGTGGTGCCAGCACAGCAACCAGCGTTTTGACGACGTGGGCAGGCATATAGAACTGACCGCCCTTCTTGCCTTCTGCGCTGGCGAACTGACCGAGGAAGTATTCGTAGACCTCACCCAGCACATCACCCGACCTGTGCTCGTCAGCGAACCCAATGGTGGAGATCAGATCCACCAGTTCACCTAGTCGCCCAGGTTCCAGTTGGGCGGCACCAAACCGCTTATCCAACTTGCCCCTCAAGGGAAGGTTCTCGTTCTCGATCGCAACCAGAGCCTGATCGATCAGTTGCCCAATATCAGGTTGCTTTGCCCGGGCCCGCAAGGATTCCCAGCGAGCATCAGCAGGCACCCAGAACACGTTCTCCTGGGTGTAGATCAGACCCAGAACCAGGTGCTTGTATTCCGCCGCATCCATCTGGGCACGGAGTTTATCGGCACTCGCCCAGAGCACTGCCTTGAAATCCTTGGCGGGTGCTTCCTTCTTCGCCCTGCCTCGACCCCGCTTCGGCGCTGGTGTCTCTTCTGACCTCAGCGATGCCAGCAGGTCATCGAGACCGCCCAGGTCTTCCCCCAGATCCTCCTCTTCGGTGTCGGGAGTGGGGTATGTCGCCGAGTCTGTCACTGGGACTGGTCACTTCCGCCCATTCTGCCCTCTGGGACTGGGTTCTGCCCGTTATGCAGTGGGCGCATACAACCCCGTAGCTCTAGAACTTCAGTGGGTGCAAGGGGAGTCCTGGGGTTTGCAGGGTCTGGCAGACGTTGATCCCTTCTCAGGCGGCATCTGTCAGCCTCTGTGAGCACTGGGCGGCACCATCGGCTCGGGTAGCGCGTCGCTATCTCTTCGCCCAGATCCTCTCTAGGGCCTTACGGAATGCGTCCTCGCTCAGCGGTTTTGCCAGTTCACGCTTCCTCAGAGTGCTGCTGATCCACCAGACCTGTAGACCGCCGAAGGCAAGGGCGACCAGACCCAGTTGGATATATCCCCAGTTCGGATTTTCCATCATGTCGCTTGCTGCGCCTTTACACACCGCTTCATTACTGCTGCCTCCTTATCTCAGAGAACCTTGTGCACTCCTGATCATCCTGTGCGACATGTAGGACACCCTAGGCAACATGTTGGCTTATGACTGACCTGGAAGGCAAACCAATCAGCGCCTGCCCTGAGCAGTTACGGTTTGATTCTGGGAATTGACTTCCTGTGCTTGGAGTCGATCAATGAGACACTTGAAAATGTCAGAACAGAGTTCTCCATTGCAATCCCAGCACAGTGCCGTTGGCAAAATGTTGATCTGCTCTTGACCCATTTGCTCCTGATCCATTGATTCAAATGATGTCAAGCGAACCTACCCCCTGTGGTTGCCAGACTTACTTTTTGGCGGAAGAAATCCTAAAGACCTTCAGGGGCGCCTCACCGACCTCCGTGGAGCGCTGTCCAGTGAGCGGTTCGGCAGCAGGTTCGGGAGGGGGACTCCAGGGCAAGAACCAGTGACACGGCCGAAATTTGCCCGCCTAAGACCTTGCTACAACAAGCTTTTTAAACTACGTCGTGTAATCGGCGTTGATCCGCACGTACTGATCCGAAAGGTCGCAGCCCCAGGCGGTGCCGGCTCCGGGGCCCGCGCCCACCAGCAGGCGGATCATCACCGTGTCGCCCACGGGGCCGGGGCCGCCCAGGTAGGAGCCGGCGGCGCAGGCCCGGAGGTAGGTGCTGGCGGCGGGGCGATCGAAGGCCAGGGGCTGGCCCCATTCCATCAGCTGGTGCTCGCCCAGCCAAAGGGCCACCGCCTCTGGATCGAAGGGCACCCCAGCGCGGCCCGCCGCCGCCACTATCCGGCCCCAATTCGGGTCCCGACCATGCACGGCACACTTCACCAGCGACGAACCGCAGACCGTGCGCGCGATCGCCCTAGCGCCGGCCTCATCAGCGGCCCCCTCCACCCGCACCTCGATCAGGCAGGTGGCCCCTTCTCCATCGCGAGCGATGGCGCGCGCCAGGTGCTGGGCCACCGCCGTGACCCCCTGCTCCAGCGCCTGCCAATGCTCCTCGGCCAAGGGTTCACCGGCGGCGAAGGCCAGGAAGGTGTCGTTGGTGCTGGTGTCGCCGTCCACCGTGATCGCGTTGAACGAGCGCGCCACCGCCCGGCTCACCATCGCCTGCCATTCCTCAGCCGGCACGCCCGCATCACAGCTCAAGTAGCCCAACATCGTGGCCATGTCCGGGTGGATCATCCCGGAGCCCTTGGCCATGCCGCCGATCCGCACCGGCCGACCGCCCAAACTGGCCTCCAGGGCGATCTGCTTCTCCACCAGATCCGTGGTGAGGATGGCGCGGGCCGCCGCATCGCCCCCCTCCGCGCTCAGGGCCGCCACCAGTGGATCGAGCCCCGCCACCAGGGTGTCCATCGGGATCGGCACACCAATCACGCCCGTGGAGCAGATCAGCACCTGCTCCGGCGCCAGCCCCAGCCGCTCGGCCAGTTCGGC
>BJHE01000147.1 GCA_014191755.1 Cyanobium sp. | reverse complement strand
ATCCGCCAATGCAGGAGCCAGAGCCGCCCGTGCAGTGGTCTGCCGAGACCGACCTGCATGCCCAACGGATCCTGCGGCTGGAGAGCCGCCGGACCGCAGGCCCGGCTCCTCTGCGCTGAGGTCTGCAGCGATGACGCTCCTTAGGATCTGCTGGCGATCTGGTGCTGGTCAGGAGGGTTCCGGGATGCTCGGCGGTGCAGACCAGAAAGCGCTCTTTGATTACTGGCACGACCGGGTGCGGCTGACCAACCTCACGCGCCTAGGGGCGCGCGAGCATGTCACCACCCAGGAGCTACGGCATGAGTGCACCAACTACGACGAACTGCGGCGGCTGAAAGCTGTTCAGGAACTCGATGAACTGGAGCGCTGCCGCGTCATCGCGATCATCAAATACGAGTGCACCGCCAAGGTGCTGCAGCGCCGCACAGGGCTGTTGCGTGACTACGCCCGCCAATGTGAAGAACAGGCTCTCGATCACCGCCAGAAGGAGAGAGGGTTGCTGGCTCTCATCACCAAGCTCAAAGACATCCTCAAAGGGAGGGATGTCAAGATCCTGCGACTGGAGTCGCGGATCGAATCCCTACAAGCAGAGAACGAGGCTCTGCGAACGGAGCAGCAGCAATCCAAGGCTGAAAGCCAGTTGCGAAAAGAGCTTGATGCGCTGCAGCGCGCTTTCGAAGCGGAGGTGGAGCGCCGCAAGCAACTGGCCAAGAACAACCAGAGCCTCGGTGGCCGCGTCGCCCACACCAACCGCTACCGGCGGGAGCGCGATGAGCTGAGCGAAGCCCTCAGGATCGAACGGCAGACCAGCCAGGCCCTGCGGCGGGAGCTGGAGCAACTGCTCGGCGGTGAGCAGCTGGGGCTGGACCTCGCTGAGTGAGCACGATGCCCCGCAAGTCTTCCCCTGCAGTGAAAGGAGCCAAGCCAGTCGCCAAAGCCAAGGCAGCGGCCAAGGCAACCGCCAAGGCGCCGGCTCAAGCCAGGTCTGCGCGGCAGAAGGAACCCTCGCTGGCCGACCTCAAGCGCCAGGTCTTGGCCCTGGCAAAGGTCTCCAGCACCAAGGAGCTCAAGCGAGCCAACGTGGATCTGCGCCATCTCGATTTCCGCCTCAAGGCCAGCTGGCGCTCCGCCTTGGTGGTCCTGGAGCAGGCGGCGGTCGCCATGGACGAGTGGGACCGGAACCCACCGGAGGAATACAAAGAGCTATTCGCCGAGATTGAGCAGGCGGCAGCGGCCTACAGCGCCTCGATTGAGCAAGGTCTCAAGCTGAGCAGCCAGCTGCGCGACGCCGCAGACGACCTGGAGGCCGTCGCCGGTGAGCTGCAGCAGGAGGCCGAGGAGCTCAAGAGCATCGAGCAGGCCTCCCGCAAGCAGCGCCGGGCCCGCTCGCTCAACTGAGCCCGCGGCCAGCGGAAGCCCCTTCAGCCGGGCTGATACACCGCCAGGGCCGTCTCCAGCTTCTGCCGGTGCTCGTCCCTCAGAGCCTGGGGGCTGTCGATGCGGATGCCGGCCCCGAAGCCAAACAACCAGTTGCGCAGATCGATGTCGCGCTCCACAGTCCAGGGAGGCAGATCGAGTTCCACCGGATAAGGGTGGGTGTCGCTGGGGCTGCCGGGCTCCAGCACGTGCGGGGCGTTGGGGTGGTGCCACCAGTGCTCGCCTGGCAGGGGCCTGGAGAAGCGGGTGTGCTCGATCGGGTAGCGCTGCAGGCCTTCGCGGATGAAGGCAAAGCACCAGCCCTGGCAGCAGAAGCGCAGCGTCACCAGCTGCCTGGCGCGGATCCGGGCATTGGGGCTGGCCAGCCGCAGCTGGGTTTTGAGGTCGCTGCCGAAATAGATGCCGCCGCTGTGATGCAGCAGCAGCTCCAGACGCCGCAGGGCCTGGCTGTGGGCTTCGTCTGAGCGGCGGTTGCCCCGTTCGCTGCGGCGCAGGGCCAGACGGTCGATCCGTTCGCTGCGGATCAGGCCCACGCCGGTGCCGATCGCGTCTTCCTCGAACACCAGATACCAGCCGATGTTGTGGAACAGCAGCTGCAGCGGCCACACGCGAAAGGAGCCGTTGGGGCTGTCCGCAAAGGAGCCCACCGTCGCGTAGCGCTCCAGCTCGATCCGCCGCCGTTCCACGATCGCCGTCTCCAGGGCCTCGGCCTGGCGTTCGGCTGCCAGGGAATCGGGCCGCACCAGGGCGGTGCTCACGATCGAGCGGTTGGCGAACGCGCGCACCGGGGTGGTGCCGTCCACCGCAATGCCTCCCCAGGCGAGGCGCTGCTCCAGCTCCCGCAGCAGATCCTGGGCGGTGGGATCGGCCAGCCGGCCGGCGGCCTGGCTGACCACCCCATGGATCTCCCGCAACCGGTGGGCCGAGAGCAGGGCGGTGCCGATGGCATAGCCGTGGCGCACGTTGTCGTTGCGGCTGCGGAAGCCGTAGGGGGTGAGCAGCTTCTCGAGGTCCTTGCGCAGGGTGGCCGCCTCCGATGGCAGGTAGGCGCCGGGGATGGCCTCAGTGCGCTCGATCAGGTGCTCCGGCAGGGGGACGCCGCCTGCCTGATCAAAGGGTCGCTGCAACAGGTGGCGCAGCAGGGTGAACACCCGCATGAATACCGGCCCGTCGCCCATGGGCGGGAAGCCTCCGTTCACCCCACCAGGCCAGGGTCCTGTGGCGGGTGGCTCGGGCTGGGGCGGCGCCAGTTGAATCGGCGCCAGGGCGGGCTCGGCGCTGCAGAAGCCGTTGGCCTCCAGCCAGGCCAGATCCCCCCGGATCGCCGCGGCATCACCAAAGCACTCGCCGTGCAGCCGGCGCAGGTAAGCCGCCGCCTGGTCCGCCAGATCCCCCTCGGGCAGAGGCGACACGATCGCTTCCAGCTCGGCGCGGGTGGCGGGGTCGGCGGCGGAGAGTTCGGGGTAGGTGCTCAGCAGCCGCAGCAGGTAGAGGAGCCGCTCCAGATCCAGCAGGTGCGAGTACCCGTGCAACTGAAAGCGCTTCTCGCGATTGCGGGCCGAGCGGATGCGGTGATCGAGGCGCGCCAGCTCATCGCGCAGCAGGGCCTCCAGCTCGCGGCCGTGGGTGGGGACCACCGCCACCACGGCGGCAAAGCCCTCGGCCCTGGATGGCCCGAAGACCGGATCCGCCAGGGCGGCCGCCATCTCGCGGATCACCGGCTCGGGCACCAGGCGCTTGCGGGTCTGGTTCCACTGCAGACAGGTGGCGAGCGGGGTGTAGAGCCACCAGCCGATCCACTCCACCGGCACCGGCAGGCTCAGGGCCTGGGTGATCGCCAGGCGCCAGGGCCGGCGGGCGTGGGTGGCATCGAGGATCACCGGCGTACCGGCGGCCACCGCCTCGCGGAGGCGCTGGTGCAGCAGGGCTTCGATGTCGCGCCAGGGGCCCTGCACGGCCGCGTCACCAAACAGCTCGCCGCGCACCACATCGGTGGAGAGCACCACCGCACCGGTGAGCTGGGCCAGCACCCCGGCCAGGGTGGTCTTGCCGCTGGCGGGCGGGCCGATCAGCAGGTGGCAGCGCAGGGGCGCTGGCAAGGGCGCAACAGGCGGGCTGGTCATGGCCGCAGCGTGGCCGCTGGAGCGTGCCACCGCAAGTCCTTACGAGCGAAAGAGCACATGCTGATCCCTGCCACAACAGGGATCTGACGAGCAGCGCTGCTATTTCGCAGGAAGAACAGGAAGAAAACGGTCCGTGCTGCTGAGGCTGCTCCCAGCGCCTCATCCGCCCCATGGCTTCCCCGCGCCCCCCGTCGCTGGCCCAGGCCCATCACTACCGACTGCCGGAGCTGCTGCACGACATCCGCCTGCTCGATCTGCTGGAGCTCTGCGGCACCACCGTGCAGACCAGCCGGCTGCTGCAGCTCAGCCAGCCCACCATCAGCCGCCGCTACCGGCTCCTCTCGGAGGACTTTGGGTTGGTGCGTGATCGCCGCCAGCTCTGGGGCTGCGGCTACGGCACCTCGGCCGCAATGCGCCTGCTGCGGCTGGGTTGCCGCGCCCATCGCCTCGCCGCGGGTGTCGCCCGGATCGGCAGCGACCTGCTCCATCACCCCCTGCTGGCGGGTTGCCCCTGGCTGCTGCCCACCCCCCAGCGGTTCCGGGCGGCGGCCAACTGGCTGGAGCTGGTGCGCCAGGGCGTGCTCGATGGCGCCCTGATCTCAGGCCTGGAGCTGGAGGAAGCAGAAGGACTGAACCACCAGGAGCTGGAGCTGCTGCCGCTGGGGGAGCTGCCCCTGGCCCTGGCGTTCTGCCCCAAGGCGCCGG
>BJHE01000146.1 GCA_014191755.1 Cyanobium sp. | reverse complement strand
GCCGGCCAGCTCCGCCAGGCTGCGGTGCGGGTGGCTGCCCTGCGGCCAGGAGTGCTTGGTGTCGCACCAGCTGCAGCCGACGCTGCAGCCCGCTAGCCGGATGAAGAAGGCGCTGCGGCCGGCATGGAGCCCTTCGCCCTGCAGGGAGTGGAAGGTCTCGACGACGGGCAGGGACAACGAAGCCAAGGCGGACACGCTCTAGGGGCCTGCAAGGGATGACAGCGTCAGCCTGCCAGCCGAGCCGCCGTGGCAGCAGGATCCGCCGCATCGCGGCTGTCCAGCTCGCTGCTGAAGGGGTTGCCGGCGGACGGGTCGCCGTGGAGTCCTAGGAGAATGAACGGCGCGACCAGCTGCTTGAGGCTGCAGCCCTGCTGCAGAACTCGCTGTTTGGTTGGCGAACAGTTGGTGCCACACGAACCGTAGACTTTCGTGCAGAACGATCAGAGAGCCCGGTCATGGTTGTCGCAGCCCACCCCGCCGCGCTGAAGCTTGTTGGCAGCAACGGGCAGATTTCCTTGGGCAAGCAATACGCCGGCCGCCATGTGCTGGTTGAAGAACGCGAACCCGGTGTCTGGGTTATTCGCACCGCGACCGTCATTCCAGACAATGAGCGCTGGCTGCACGAACCCTCGGCTGCAGCAGACCTGCAAGCCGCGATGGCCTGGTCCGTCAGCCATGGGCCAGCCGATGCTGGGCTGCAGGACACCCTGACGCGCCTCGGCCATGGCGAGTCGTGATGCTGAGGTCAGACTCGATCTGAACAATCCGGTGTTCCAGGAGCAACTGCTGAGCCTGCAGAAAAACGAGCGCCATGCGGCCTTGGACACCCTGAACAAGATCCGCAAGCTGAGCTGGAATCAGCTGGTCCGTGACCAGGGCATCAAATGGGAAAAGATCACGAGCATCAAGCCGCCTGCAGGGATTGACGCTGTTGATTCACTTCGGATCAGTCAGTCACGCCGTGCCACGGCTCACCGAGACGGTGATTTCATTCGCCTGCTGACGATTGCCCCAGATCACGATGCCACCGATGGGAAGAAATAATGCAACCAGCTCGCTGACTGATCGATCACTTGGCTGACGCTGTCGTCGCCGCCGGCGGTTGGACGCTCGTGATCGCCTCCTGATGCTTCCCATCCCCACGCCGCTGTTGCGCCGCCTCGATCAGACCCCGGAACAGCGGGTGGGGCTTGCCGGGCCGCGACAGGAATTCGGGGTGGTACTGGCAGGCGGTGAAGAAGGGGTGGCCCTCCAGTTCGATCAGCTCCACCAGGCGGCCATCGGGCGAGGTGCCGCTGATGCGGTAGCCGGCGGCTTGGAAGGGGTTGCGGTAGGCGTTGTTGAACTCGTAGCGATGGCGGTGGCGCTCATACACCACTTCATCGCCGTAGAGCCGCTGGCCGAGGGTGCCCGGCGCCAGGCGGCAGGGGTAGACCCCCAGGCGCATCGTGCCGCCGAGATCCACCACATCCTGTTGTTCGGGCAGCAGGTGTATCACCGGATGGGGGCTGGCCGGATCCAGCTCGGCGCTGGTGGCGCCCTCCAGACCCGCCTGGTTGCGGGCCCACTCGATCACGGCGCACTGCATGCCCAGGCAGAGACCCAGGAAGGGCACCCGCTGCTCGCGGGCCCAGCGGATCGCCGCCACCTTGCCATCCACGCCGCGGTTGCCGAAACCTCCCGGCACCACCACCGCATCCATGCCCTCCAGCAGGTCAGCGGCCCCCTGCTCCTCGATCTGCTCGGCGCAGATCCAGCGCAGATCCAAGGAGGCGTTCCGCTCCAGACAGGCGTGGCGCAGGGCCTCCACCACTGAGAGGTAGGCATCATTGAGCTGCACGTACTTGCCCACCAGGGCCACCTTCACCGCCGGGCCGGGATCGCGCAGCCGCTGCACCAGCTCGGCCCAGCGCACCATGTCGCTGGGGTGATCGGGCAGGTCGAGCACATCGAGCACCTGGCGGCAGAGGCCCTCCTGCTCCATGGCCAGGGGCACCGCGTAGATGCTGTCGGCATCGAGGGCCTGGATCACGCCGCCGCTGGGCACGCCGCAGAAGCCGCCGATCTTGGCCTTGAGCTCGGCGGAGATCGGCCGGTCGCTGCGGCAGACCAGCACATCGGGCTGGATGCCGATCGAGCGCAGCTCCTTCACCGAGTGCTGGGTGGGCTTGGTCTTGAGTTCGCCGGAGGTGCCGATGAAGGGCAGCAGGGTCACGTGCACGTAGGCCAGGTCGCGGCGGCCCACATCGCCGCGGAATTCGCGGATCGCCTCCAGGAAGGGCAGCGATTCGATATCACCCACCGTGCCGCCGATCTCGCCGATCACCACATCAGCGCTGGAGTTGGCGGCCACCCGATGGATGCGCTCACGGATTTCGCCGGTGATGTGGGGGATCACCTGCACGGTGCCGCCGTTGTAGTCGCCGCGGCGCTCCTTGTTGATCACCGCCTGGTAGATCGAGCCGGTGGTCACGCTGTTGAGGCGCGACACGGCGGTATCGGTGAAGCGCTCGTAGTGGCCCAGATCCAGGTCGGTTTCGGCGCCGTCTTCGGTGACGAATACCTCACCGTGCTGATAAGGGCTCATCGTGCCCGGATCCACGTTCAGATAGGGATCGAGCTTCAGGATCGAAACGCTGTAGCCGCGGCTCTTGAGCAGCCGCCCCAGGCTGGCGGCCACGATCCCCTTGCCGATGCTGGAGACCACCCCGCCGGTCACGAAGACGAACTTCGTGCTCTGGCTCCTGGAGGGGGAGGTCATGGCATCTTCGGCTGACCTCTCAATCTACCGGGCGCCTGAAGATGAGGCGCCCCTGGCATCGGCTCGGCCCGGGAGCCCCAACCACCCCCTCGGCAGGAGCCTCAGCCCTCCAGCAGGCTGCGCAGCATCCAGGCGGTCTTTTCGTGGATCTGGAGGCGCTGGGTGAGCAGGTCGGCGGTGGGCTGGTCGCCCGCTTCCTCGGTGAGCGCGAAGACGCCGCGGGCGGTGCGGGCCACGGCCTCATGGCCGGCCACCAGCTCGCGCACCATCGCCATCGCCTCGGGCACCCCCTCGGCTTCGGGGATCGTGCTGAGGGCCGCGATCGCCTGGGCGCCATAGGGGGCGGGGAAGCCGAGGGCGCGGATGCGCTCGGCGATCCCGTCGAGGGCGGTCCAGAGCTCGGTGTATTGGTCCATGAACATCAGATGGAGCGTGTTGAACATCGGTCCGGTCACGTTCCAGTGGAAGCCGTGGGTCTTGGCGTAAAGCACCGTGCTGTCCGCCAGCACCTGGCCCAGGCCAGTGGCGATGCGCTGGCGGGCTTCGGCGGGGATGCCGATGTCGATGGGGAGGGAGGAGATGGCCATGGCTGGATCGAAGCAGGGAGGGTTGGATGTTGGAGTTCTAGCCAGCAACAGCTGCCCTGGCCGATGGCCTTGATCCGGAGCGTTGGTGATCGCCGCTGCTTCGAGATCTGCCGCCTGGAGGTGGTTAGGGCATCAGCCTCTCTGGCACACCAACTCAGGCCGCCGCCCATCTGAAGGCTTCACAAGTTAGCAAATAACTCTAATACTTTCGCGATCACTTCGGGCGCAAGAGTGATGGCTGCGGCGTAGTCAGGCGTGACTTCTTTGATCGACTCCCGCATGATTGTCGGCCGTTCATTCGAAGCTGCTGAGGTGGTCCCGCATCCTGTTGCGGTGGCGGGGTTGGCGCAGCTTCAGCAGGGCCCGAGATTCGATCTGTCGCACCCGCTCCCTAGAGAGGTGCAGGTTGACGCCGATTTCGGTGAGGGTGCGGGGGGTGTCGTCTTCCAGGCCGAAGCGCTGGCGGATCACGGTGGCCTCCCGCAGGCTGAGCTCCTCCAGCAGCAACTCCAGATCATCGTGGAGCTGTTCGCGGGCAAGTTCCTGCTCCGGGGTGGCGTGGTCGTCCTCCAGGAGGTCGCCCAGGTCCATGCCCTGGTCGCGGCCCACCCGTACATCCAGCGACACGGGCCGCGGCTGCCGTTCGAGGGTGAGGCGCACCACGGCTTCGCTGAGGACGAGCTCGGCGGCTACCTCCCGGATGGTGGGACTGCGGCTGAGGCGGGAGGCGAGCAGCCGCTGGGCCCGCCGGATGCGGTTGAGTCTTTCGGTGACGTGGACGGGAAGGCGGATGGTGCGGCTCTGACTGGCAATCCCCCGGTTGATGCCCTGGCGGATCCACCAGTAGGCGTAGGTGCTGAAGCGGAAGCCGCGGGTGGGATCGAAGCGCTCCACCGCCCGCTCCAGCCCCAGGGTGCCCTCCTGCACCAGGTCGAGCAGCTCCATGCCGCGCTGCAGGTATTT
>BJHE01000145.1 GCA_014191755.1 Cyanobium sp. | reverse complement strand
GCTGGATCATCGGGAGTGCGTGTGATGGCCTTCTCAGCAACGGTGTGGGAAGAGCACCATCACGAGGTCCAGTTCCAGTGAATCGGGTTCAACCAATCCCCGTCCGAGCCAGATCGAGCACATCGGCCATCGAGCGGATCTGATCCATGGTGTCGCGCAGTTGGTTGGCGCCCACCAGCTCCACCCGCAGGTCGATGCGGGCCGGCTTACCGGGATTGGTGCGCACGCGGGCATCGCTCACATTGATGCGATGGTCGGAGAGGCGGGTGAGGATGTCCTTGAGCACGCCCACCCGATCAAGCACCTCGATGCGCAGCTGCACGGGGTAGCGGCGCCGTTGGTCGTCGGCCAGGGGGTTCCAGCGCACCGGCAGACGACGCTCCACCGGCACCTGGGCGAGGTTGCCGCAGTCCTGACGATGGATCGTGATGCCGTGGTTGCCGAGGGCCACGCTGCCCACGATCGACTCGCCGGGCAGGGGGGAACAGCAGCCGCCGAGGCGATACTCCAGGCCCTCAAGACCGATGATCGGACTGGCGCTGCCGGCTTCGGTGCGGTGCACCGGAGGCGCCGGGGCCGCCTGGTCGGCCTGCGCCGTCACCGAGCGGGCCAGGTCTTCGTTGCTGAGCACCGGTGTGGCAGCGGCGCTGGCCAGCCGCAGCTCCTCGCGCAGGCGGTTGAGCACCTGCTGCAGCGTCACGCCGCCGAAGCCGATCGAGGCGAGTAGGTCTTCGCTGCTGATCAGGTTGCAGCGCCGCGCCACCCGTGCCATGGCCTCGCCGTGGAGCAGGGCATCGAGCCCTTCACGGCCCAGCTCCCGCTCCAGCATGGCGGTACCCCGGAGGATGTTCTCCTCGCGGTGGCTGCGCTTGTACCACTGGCGAATGCGATTGCGCGCCGTGGGCGTGGCGACGAAGTTGAGCCAATCGAGGCTGGGATGGGCTGCCTTCGAGGTGATGATCTGCACGAAGTCGCCGTTCTGGAGCGGCGTGGGCAGGGGGCAGAGGCGGTCGTTGATGCGCACTCCCTGGCAGTGATTGCCCACCTCGGAGTGGATGCGATAGGCGAAATCCACTGCCGTCGATCCCTTGCGGAGGCCCACCACATCACCGGAGGGAGTGAACACAAACACCTCCTCATCGAAGAGGTCCTCCTTAATCGAGCGCAGGAAATCGCTGCTGTCCTCGCCGGCGTCCTCCTTCTGCCAGTCCACCAGCTGCCGCAGCCAGTTGAAGCGCTCGGTGTCGGCGGCGGCGGGCGAACCACCCTCCTTGTATTTCCAGTGGGCGGCAATGCCGTATTCGGCCACCTGATGCATTTCAGCGGTGCGGATCTGTACCTCGATCGGGCGGTGGCGGCCGATTACCGCCGTGTGCAACGACTGGTATCCATTCGGCTTGGGCAGACCGATATAGTCTTTGAAGCGCCCCGGGATCGGGCGGAAGGTGTCGTGCGCCACCGCCAGGGCCCGGTAACAGCTCTCCAGGTTGGGGCAGAGGATGCGCAGGGCGGCCACGTCGTAGATCTCGTGGAAAGCCTTCTGCTGGCGCTGCATCTTGCTCCAGATGCCGAACAGGTGCTTGGGCCGACCACTTACCTCACAACTGGTCAGCCCCGCGGCGGCCAGGCGATCTCGCAGCAGTTGCACCGTGACCGCGAGCCGCTCCTCCCGTTCACTGCGCTTGGTGGACACCTGCTGCTGCACCTCCCGGAAAGCCTCGGGCTCGAGGATCTTGAAGGCCAGATCCTCCAGCTCCCACTTGAAGCGGCCGATGCCGAGGCGATTGGCCAGGGGGGCGTAGATCTCGCGGGTCTCGCGGGCGATGCGCTGCTGCTTCTCGGGCTTCAGGGCGCCGAGCGTGCGCATGTTGTGGAGACGGTCGGCCAGCTTCACCAACACCACGCGGATGTCGCTGGCCATAGCCAGAAACATGCGGCGCAGGTTCTCGGCCTGGGCTTCGGTCTTGTTGGTGAAGTGGATGCCGCCGAGCTTGGTCACCCCCTCCACCAGGGCACGCACCTCGGCGCCGAAGCGGGCCTCGATGTCCTCCGGGGTGACCTGGGTGTCCTCCACCACGTCGTGCAGGAAGCCGGCGGCGATCACCGCCGCACTGGCGCCGATGTCCCGCAGGAGATCGGCCACCGCGATCGGGTGAATGATGTAGGGCTCGCCGCTGGCTCGGAACTGCCCCGCGTGAAGCTGGAAGGCGAAGTCGAAGGCGGCCGCCAGCAGGGCCTCGGTGTCGGTCGGGCAGGTGTCGCCAACGCCCGGCGGCACGTGCCGCACGCACTGGGCGAGCCATTCAGGCAGAGGGATCCCGTAATCCTCGGGACCCGAGATCGTGCGGCGCCGGGCGGATGGCTGGGAGAGAGCTTCCGATGCTGCAGCCGATGCTGCAGCCGATGCTGCCGAAGGAACACGGACCAGTACCTCTCCGGCGGGCGCAGCCTCGGGAACCGATTGGCCAACCTCATCCACTACAACATCAGGAACCAGGCCGAAACCGTTGCGGGTATCGGCCTCAACCGAACGAGGGCCGTGAGATTCGGCCCGGGTCGCGGAAGGGGGATCGGGAACGGCCCTGCGCATTCATCCCCACGGCTGACTCCCATCGTATTCAGATCTGGGCATCCGACCGCGCCTGCGGGCCCGGTTGTGGGCATCTAGCCATCGGGAGGCCGGCATGACCACCGCCGGCCGATCAAGCTGGAACCAACCAAAACGCGGCGTCCGGCCCATGGCCATGCCTCCATCCGCCCCTGACTCCGGCCTTGCGATCCCGGGCCCGTTCCCGCGGGGCGACGACCCGGTGCTGGAGCTGCGGCAACTCCAGGTGCGGTACCCCGGCGCCGAGCGCCCCACCCTCGATGGCCTCGACCTGACCCTCCACCCCGGCGAGCGGCTGGCCCTGGTGGGTCCATCGGGTTGCGGCAAGAGCACCGTGGCCCGGGCCGTGCTTCAGCTCCTGCCGGCCGGCAGCAGCTGCGAGGGGGAGCTGGAACTCACCGGCCAGGATCCCCGCCGCCTGGGCCGCGCCGATCTGCGCCGTCTCCGCGGTGGGGCTGTGGGCCTGGTGTTCCAGGACCCGATGACGCGCCTGAACCCCCTGCTCACGATCGGCGAGCATCTACGCGACACCCTGGCCGCCCACCACTTCGGAGCAGGGGAGAGGAGCCGCCAGCGACAGCGGGCCCGGGAGCTGCTGGAGCGGGTGGGCATCGATCCCTCCCGCTACGGCAGCTATCCCCACGAATTCAGCGGCGGCATGCGCCAGCGCCTGGCGATCGCCCTGGCCCTGGCCCTGAGCCCCCCTCTGGTGATCGCCGATGAACCCACCACCAGCCTGGATGTGGCGGTGGCGGGCCAGGTGATGGCCGAGCTGGCCGGCCTGTGTGAGGAATCCGGCAGCGCCCTGTTGCTGATCAGCCACGACCTCGCCATGGCCGGCCGCTGGTGCGAGCGAATCGCCGTGCTCGATGGTGGTCGGCTGGTGGAGGAGGCCCCCAGCCACACCCTGCTCACCACTCCCCGCTCGCCCCTGGCCCAGCGGCTGGTGGGGGCGGCCCGTCTGCGGGAGGGGGGCGTGGCCGAAGCGATACCGGAGCGACCACTGGTGCTGGAGATCGACGAACTGCGCAGCTGGCACCCCCTACCCTCGCCGCCCTGGCAGCCGCGTTGGCTCAAGGCGGTGGATGGGGTGAGCCTGAGCCTCCAGGAGGGCGAAACGGTGGGTCTGGTGGGGGCCTCCGGCTGCGGCAAGAGCAGCCTCTGCCGCGCCCTGATGGGCCTGGCCCCGGTGCGGGGCGGATCCGTGCGGCTGGAGGGCCGCGACCTGCGGAGCCTGAAGGGCGCCGAGCTGCGCCGGGCTCGCCGCCGCATCCAGATGGTGTTCCAGGATCCGCTGGCCTGCCTCAATCCCCAGATGACCGTGGGGGAAGCGGTGGCCGACCCGCTGCTGATCCACGGCCTGGCCAGCCATGCCGAGGCCCGCGAGCGGGCCCGGGCCCTGTTGGCGGCGGTGGGCCTGGAGCCCCCGGAGAGCTTCGAGCGGCGCCTGCCCCGCCAGCTCTCGGGAGGCCAGCAGCAGCGGGTGGCCATCGCCCGCGCCCTGATCCTGGAGCCGAAGGTGCTGCTCTGCGATGAAAGCGTGAGCATGCTCGACGCCGAGGTGCAGACCGATGTGCTCAACCTGCTCAAGGAGCTGCAGCAGCGCCTGGGCCTGGGCCTGCTATTCGTAACCCACGACCTCAACGTGGCCAGCGGCTTCTGCCACAGGGTGATCGTGCTGGAGGGAGGCCGGATCGTGGAGCAGGGCCCCGGAGCGGACCTCCTGGCCCACCCCCACGCCGCCATCACCCGCACCCTGGTGGAGGCCTGCCCGCGGCTGCCGGCGCTGGTGGGAG
>BJHE01000144.1 GCA_014191755.1 Cyanobium sp. | reverse complement strand
ATCGATCTTTACACAAGAACAGATGACCAGGCAGCGCGAGCATGATGGCGAAGGGCCTGCGATGGCCAGCACCAGCTCCGCTTCCCAATCCCCAGGCCAGTGATCATCCCCTCCTTCCTTGAGCGACTCCAGATTGAGACTGGAGGATCGTTCCATTGCCATGCCATTACGGCGGACCTGCAGGCGCTGGTGGAGCGCAGTGATGTGGGGCAGGGGTTGCTGGTGGCGGTTGGGCAGCACACCACCACGGCCCTGGTGCTTAATGAAAACGAGGAGCTGCTGCTGCGTGATATCGAGGCTTTCTTCCTTGGTCTGGCGCCGCCGGAACGATCCTGGCTCCACAACGACCTGCACCTGCGCCAGGGCATTCCGCCCGATGAGCCCCGCAACGCCCACGCCCACCTGATTGCGATGATGCTCGGCAATCAGCTCAGCCTGCCGGTGGTGGATGGCCGGCTTGGCATCGGCCGCTGGCAGTCGGTGTTGCTGGTGGAGCTCGATGGCCCGCGCCAGCGGGAGGTGTTGTTGCAGCTCATCGACACCGGCGGCCCATCCCCGCCAACGGGAAGCGACTCCAGCAGACGGAGCTGATTTCCGAGGAATGGGCGAGGGAAGATCTGGGCAGCAAGATTGAATCTTCCGACGGGACTCCCGTGATGGGGCCTTCAGGGGGGCCACAAAAAAACCCGGCGTTGCCGGGTTGTATGAACTAGCTTGATCAACCTGCCAATAAGGGCATGCCTGAAGCAATCTGTGAGGATCAACCAAGCAGGATTTGTCCTAACTGATTAATGCGTGGCCTAGGGATCACCAGCCCTTGGCGGACTGTTCGATCACATAGGCGGCCACATCGGCGATGTCGCCGGCGCTGAGCTTGCCGCCGAAGGCGGGCATGGCGTTTTTGCCGTTGGTGACCTGCATGGCAACCGCGGCCTCAGGGCCATCGGCATAGCCAGCCAAATAGGCCTTGAGCGCATCGGCCTTGAGGGTGCGTTCGGCGTTCACCACGTTGCCGCCACCCATGTGGCAGGCGGCGCAGTTGGCGGAGAAGACTTGGCCGCCATGAGCACTATCGGCGGCGAAGCTGGGAGCGGCACCCAGCACCAACGCCAGGCAGAGAGCGAGGAGGGAAAAGAGACGACGCATGGTCGTTGCAGAAATCACGAGCAACTCGCCCAAACTACGGGGGCGGTGCCGGCTGTTGCGACGCCCTGTTGCATTCGCAACAATTGGGCAACAACCCAGTGGCCGCAAAGGATTTTCCGCAACAGGCGGCGGCGGTGCTTCGGCTTCCAGGCCACAAGTGGTTCGGTTTCCCGTACAACTCTTCCTTGTTCTCCTGGTGGCGACCTCCGGGTCTTCGCTGCAAGGGCCTCACGCCTCAGTGCCCGGCAGGCGGCCCCGGTGCGGCACGCCGGCTGTTTCCAGCACGGCCTCCAGGGTGGGGGCGTAGCTGGTGAGCCCGAAGCGCTCCGGCGGACTCACCGGCTTGTGCACGAAGTGGCGCTGGCGGATCGAGAAGCGATCCCAGGCATTCACCTCGATCCGCAGCAGTTTGATCAGCCCCTCAATCAGCCAGGGCGTGAGATCCAGCCCCACCGGCGGCACCCAGCCCCGCCGCCAGCGCACAAGGGTGGCCACGGCCTGGTTGATCGTGATCGGCGCCTGGCCCAGCACCAGCCGCCGCACCGCTCCCTGGCCCGGCTCCGGATTGGGCTGGTGCGGGGTGGTGGCCAGGTGGGCGCAGACCGTGGCGATGTCGGCGGCGTGGATGAAATGGAAGCTGGAATCGGTGCGCAGCCACTTGGCCAGCCAGAGCCAGGGGAAGGCCTCCTTGACGCCGGATGTGAGGTAGCTGGTGGGGTGGGGATCCCCCGGCAGCACCCGCCCGCCAAACACCAGGGTGGGAAACACCGCCACGATCCGCTCCGCCAGCGGATGGACCTCCAGGTCCTGCAGGCACTGGGCCTTGGTCTGGATGTATTCGGTGCCGTAGGCCATCGCCTCGGGCAGAAGCTTCAGATCGCGGTTGAGGATGCTGGCGGTAGAGAAATAGATCACCTGCTCCAGCCGCGCCGGATCGAGCAAGGCGAGCAGCCTCTTTACCGCCACCACATTCACCTGCTGGGCCCGCTCCGGATCGCCCCAGGCGGTGGCCGTGTGAATTACGCGGGTAGCGCTGGCGATCGCTTCGGCGTGGGGCTCGAGATCGCGCAGATCACCCACCAGCAGGGTGATGCGCGGATCGTTAGCGGCCACCACCTTCAGCTTGCTGGGGTCGCGCAGCAGCAGCAGCAGGTGGGCATCCGAGTGGCGGTAAAGGTGCTCAACCGTGTACTGCCCCACACAGCCGGCGGCGCCCGTGATCAGGATGCGGGCCGCCCCCCCGGCAGCTCCCGCCGTTCCGGCGGATGCAGCGGCGGTTGCGCTCAAACGGCCGCCCCCAGCAGTTCGTTCACGGCCTTGCCGGTTTCGAAGAACACGCGAGCGTTCTCCTCAGGGGTGCCGGGCAGGATGCCGTGGCCCAGGTTGAGGATGTGGCGGCGGCCGCGGGCCTTGCGCACGGTGTCGAGGATGCGCTCGCGGATGCCCTCGGGGGTGCCGAACAGCAGCCCGGGATCCACGTTGCCCTGCACCCCCACGTGCTCCGGCAGGCGGGCGAGGCCATCGGCCATGTCCACGGTCCAGTCGAGCGAAATGATGTCAACCCCAGTGCGGCCCATGCGCTCCAACACGCCGGCGCTGCCCGAGATGTAGAGAATCAGCGGGGTGTCGGGGTGGGTGGCCTTCACCTGGTCGATCACCCGCTTCTGGTACGGAGCGGCGAAGGTGTCGTAGTCGATTGGGCTGAGCTGACCCGCCCAGGAATCGAACAGCTGCACCACCTGGGCACCGGAATCGATCTGATAGCGCACGTAGGTGGCGATCGAATCGGCCAGGTGGCCCAGCAACTGGTGCAACAGCGCCGGCTCCCGGAAGGCCATCGCCTTGATCACCGAGTAGGTCTTGGAGCTCTTGCCCTCCACCGCGTAGGCAGCCAGTGTCCACGGGGCGCCCACGAAGCCCAGCACCGCGGCGGCATTGCCCACGTCAGCCCGGAGGCGGCCCAGCACCTCGCCCACGAAGGGGAGCGCCTCTGCCGGATCCAGGGGCCGCAGGGCATCCACCTGGGCCTGGCTGCGGATGGCGGGCTCGATGATCGGGCCCTGGCTCTCGATGATGTCGAAGTCGATCCCGATGCCCGGCAGCGGCGTGAGGATGTCGGAGAAGAGGATCACGCCATCGGGGGCGAAGGCGTGGAAGGGCTGCATCGAGATCTCGTAGGAGAGATCGGGGTTCTCGGAGCGTTCGCGGAAGCCGGGATGCCGGTCGCGCAGGTCGCGGTACACCTTCATGTAGCGGCCCGCTTGGCGCATCATCCACACCGGCGGCCGCTCCACCTGCTCACCTCGGGCGGCGCGCAGCAGCAGGGGGGCGGTCTCGGTCATGGAGCCTGGCGAGTCGGCGATTCGGAAACCTAGCGGAACGACCCCGGCCTACCAGACGGCTCGTCATCAGTCGTGGCAGTGGGTGCCCTGAGCCGCTCCGACCCTGAGCGATGCCGGCAAGCCTTGGCCCTCGGGCGCTGGCGCTCCTCGCCGATCGCACAACAATGGGCCCACCGCCACGGTTGAGCCGACCATCACGCCGATCATCCCGATCTCTTCCCGTTCTCCCGGAAGCGTGCTGAGCTCAGGAACCAAGCCGCGCTCAGGAACCGTGCCGCGCTCCCGCAGCCGCAGGGTGTCGCGTTGTCTCCTCGTTCGGCGCCTTGGGCCCGTGCTGGTCCTGGCCGCTCTGCTGCAGGGTTGCCTGGGGCCCCGTCAGACCCTGCATGTGGTGATTGTTCCGACCAGCCGCCTCGAATGGCTGCAGCGCGATGGCAAGGACCGGATCCCGTGGACGCCGTTGCTGCAGGAATACCAGCGTCTCCATCCGGGTGTGCAACTGCAGATTTCAGTGCTGGATGAGGCGCACCTGGAGGAGACCCTGCAGCGGGACCGCAGCCGGGGGCTGGGTCCCGACCTGCTGGTGTTGCGGGCGCCGGTGGCGAATGCCCTACTCCAGCAGGGGCTGGTGGAGCGGCTCGATGATCAGCCGGCCTGGCACCGCAGCCAGCCCCTGCTGGAGCCGGCCCTGGTGGAGCGGGTCTCCAGCGCTGCAGGGGTCGCGGGTCTGCCCGTTTACAGCCTTTTCACCCTGGCCTGCTTCGATCGCCAGACGGTGTCCCGGCCACCGGCCAGCCTGGACGAGCTGATCGGCCTGGCCGCCTCCGGTCGACCGATCGGCGTGGCGGTCGATCCGATCGGCATCTGGTGGAGTGCCGGGGCCCTCGACGCCCAGGACGCCATGGTGCCGATCCTCACCGGTAATTCCAGGGCCGCCCCCGCCCCCGCCTCAACCTCGCCGACCGCCGACCGTGCGGCCCTGCTGGCCTGGTTGACCTGGCTGCGTCAGTTGGCTCTCCAGAGCCGGGTGGACATCGCCAGCGGGCCCCGGGAGCTGGTGGAAGGGCTCGAAAGCGG
>BJHE01000143.1 GCA_014191755.1 Cyanobium sp. | reverse complement strand
AGCCTGGCCACCGCTGCGGTGATCAACAACGCGGTGAACGATGCGATCGCCGCCAGTCAGACCACCATTGTGGTGCCTGATACCACCTACCAGCTCTTCTTCAACAGCGTGCAAACCAGCGGAGACCAGGTGGTGTATTTCGTGGTGAGCGATGGGGTCGAATCAAGGCAGATCAGTGCCGACTGCAGCTCCGGCACCCTGGGGGGTCAGGAACCCTCCGACGCCTCCGAGGCCCAGTTGCTCAACGCCGCCTGTCAGGTGGCCTTCGGCGCCTGATCTCCCCTGGCAGCAACCCGACCAGCAACCCGGTCAACAGCGCCCCTTTCCGCCTGCGCGAAGCACCTCCGCGGCAGGCGAAGCCCCTCAGCAGCAGGAGCCGCTCGTTGAAGACGTGACTGCTGTGGATGCCGGTGCGGGAGCGGTCTGCGTCGCGCCAGCGTCAAAGGGCAGGACGGATCCGCAACCTTCGAAGAGGCCGTAGTGACGGCTGCAATCACCGATGAAGCTGAAATGCGACGCCAGACGGCTATCGGCGAGCATGCGGAAGGTGTTGCCGCACACCGGAAACACCTTGCCAGCCTCGATCCAGTGGTGCTTGTCGAAGGGCAGGGCGTGGGGGTGTTCGGCAATCGTGCCGCGGTAGATCACCGCCTGGCCGTGGTCTTCGCAGGCATCCTCCAGCTCGGGGAGATGGAACAGGCGGTAGGTGGCGGAGAAGAAGCGGATCGCGCCGGTGCGGGCGGTGAGCGCCGCATCGGTGATCTCCAGGGGCCGGTCGCTGACCAGGCGGGGATCGGCGAAGCCGGCCTGGCGGGCCAGGCGCAGGAAATCGTTCCAGTACAAGGCGCCACTGAGGCATTCGCCGTAGAGCACCGGATCGTTGCGCAGCGCCTCGGGCACACGCCGGTCGGCATAGACATCGGCGAAGAAGAACTCACCGCCGCGCTTGAGCAGGCGCCGCACCCCGTTCAGCACGGCCAGCTTGTCGGTGGAGAGATTCACCACGCAGTTGGAGATCACCAGATCGAAGCTGCCGGGCTCCAGCGGCAGCTGCTCGAGCTGCTCGATGCGGCCCTCCAGAAACTGCACGTTGGCGAAGCCAAATTGCTCGGCGTGGTGCTGCTGGTGACTCCGGGCCACCGCCAGCTGCTCCGGCGTCATGTCCACCCCCACCACCTCACCGCCGGCGCCCACCAGCTGGGCCAGTAGGTAGACATCGCGGCCGCTGCCGCAGCCCAGATCCAGCACCCGCAGACCCTCCAGCAATGGAGGCACCACCAGCCCGCAGCCGTAGTACCGCGATAGCACCTCGGGGTGGATGCGGGCCAACAGCGGGCGCAGGGCCTCGGGAACGCTGCTGGCGTCACAGCAGGCGTCGGTGCGCAGATCGGCGCTGCTGCTGAGGGTGGCGCCGTAGTACTCCTGCACGCCGCGGCTTAGGTCGGTGGACGTCGTCATGGCGGTGGTGGGGATGGAGGAACGTGGTCGGTGGGGCTCAGCCCCCGGCCTCAGTTGTCAGGAGCATGTCAGGTGGGCGCTTCGCCACGCCCTTTCGCCGGCGGAGCTTTTGCCTTGATGAGCCAGAACCTCCGCAGCTCGGCTCCGCTGGCTGCATCTCAGCTGGCTACATCTCAGCTGGCTGCATCTCAGCGGGCTACATCTCAAAGGAGTGGCTGCAGGCTTAGGCGCCATCCCGAAGCTCCAGAGCCCGGTGATGAAGTCCTTGATGTCGACCTCAGCCGGGAATGGCTGGAGGAGCTCGATCAACAGGCGTCGTGAATCGGCTCCGGATAGCGTCCGAGCCGCAGGGCAGTGGCCTCCTGGTTCCTGGAGAAGCTGGTGAATCAGCGGTTCCGCACGCTGACAGTCGGCTTGCAACTGGCGGTAACGAAGCTCCCCATGGCGACCATCGCACTACAAGATTGGGCTGGTACTCCCCAAAAGGCTCGATGCTTCGAACGTCAATCGCCCCTGCCCTGGCCTTTTCTTGCCTGGTAGCGCTCACCATTCCCGCTCAGGCTCAATCTGTGGCGAAATCGGATGCTGAGTGTCGTCTCAGCAAGAATGGTGAGATTGTTTACAGTGACGATTGCACAGTGAAGGAAAAAGCAGCTGAGGGCCGAGAGACCTTTGTGGTGAAGTTCGACAACGGCAAGGTCTTTCGATTCTCTGGTCCCAATCGCCAGAACCTGCGGATCGAAGACGACTTTGCCAACGCCTCCAATGTGTTGTTCGAAGACAAAGGAGCCAAGGGGGTCTTTAGCTGGAGTGATGGCAATAGCATCTACAAACTCGTTGTCAAAACTAGCGGAGCCGCCAGTGGAGGCAGCAGCGGCAACGCTGGTGGCGGGCTGGTTCTGGGGCCACCGGTGCCCGATCTTCAGTACCTGGTTGGCAAGTCTCCGGGAACGGCAGCACTGGGCTTTGTGATCCGTGGCACCAAGTACGTCACAGAAGAGCGCTTGCCCGAGGGAACGCTCACTTACATGCTTGACAAGAAGCGCTGCGTGGCCTTCTTGAGCGCCAACAACATCTACAAGGCGATCACCTTCGCCGACGACAGCAAGTGCCAGCGGTGAAGTGCCCTCAGTAGGGATTTCGGCCGGGATGTCGGCACCGTCCTTCATCCCGGCCAGCGCCAGGCGGCCCGCTCCAGCACCGTCTGGCCTGGCAGCACCGTGGCCCCTAGCTCCCGCTCCAATCGCAGCAGCCGGCAGGCGGGGATGGCCTCCAGAGCCGTGATCAGAGCATCGGCGTGGGCCACTACCCACACCTGGGTGCGTTCGGCCACTGCGGCGATCAATCGCGCCAGGGGAGCCAAGAGATCGGGGTGGAGGCTGTTTTCCGGTTCATTGAGCACCAGCAGCGGCGGCAGCCGCGGACTGAACAGGGCCGCCGCCAGCAGCAGATAGCGCAGAGTGCCATCGGAGAGCTCCGTGGCCTCGAGCGGTCGCAGCAATCCCGGCTGGTGCAGCTGCAGGCGGAAGATCGGCTGTGCAATGTCCACGGACAGGCGGCAGGCTGGGAATGCATCGGCAATGGCGTCCTGAAAGGCATTTGCGTCGCCGATCTCCAGGATCGTCTGCACCGCCGCCGCCAGGTCACCGCCATCGCCGGCCAGCGAAGGCGTGCGGGTGGCGATGCGACCGCTGCGGGCCGGGGCCTGGCGATCGGTGCGGAAGCTGTCGTAGAAGCGCCAGCTGAGGATGGTGTTGCGCAGCTGGAACACTTCCGGCGCTTCGAGCGGATCGGAGACAGCGGTGAAGAGACTCTCGTGGGGCGACACCTCCAGGGCCAGGGGGCGGCTGGGCCCGCCTTCCCCGCAGCGCTCGACCACGGCGCCAGTGCGTTGCACCAGCAGGCTGCGGGGATGGAATGGGCCGCCAGCCCAGATCCACTCCCTCTTGATCTCCGGATCGAGCACGAAGGCGCTGGTGTGGTCGTCGGCCCGGTAGCCGAGTTCGATGGCGTAGGAGAGGGTTTCGCCGGCGATGCCCAGCCGCAGCCGCGCCGCCTCCCTCCTACCGCTGCTGCCCTGCACCGGCTGCTCACCGCGGCGCATCTCCCGCGTGGTGCGCTCCGGCCCGGCCCAAAACACCGCCGGCAGGCCCCCTTCGGCCGCCAGGGCCGCTACCAGATCCCCGCGGGCGGCGGCGGCAATCAGCCCCAGTGATCGATAGAGATTGCTCTTGCCGCTGCCGTTGGCGCCGCACACCAGGGTGAGGCCCCCCAGCGGCAGGGTGAGTTGCTGGAGGGAGCGGTAGCCCGCCACCGCCAGGTGGGTGATAGCTGCAGGCGGAGTGCCTGGGGAGGTGGGCTGTCGCGACACGGCCTTTACCGCTGGCTGGGGATCCTGCTCGCGTTCACGAGCATCAGGCGGGCATAGCGAGCCGCCAGATCGGAGAGCAGTTGCTGCCAGCCCGCCGCTGAACGCGGCAGTGGCTCGATCACGCTGAACGTGGTCACCGGCAACAAGGCCTGAGAGGGGCCGACCCGGGGGTTGAGGCCGAGGGTGATGGCCACCAGATCCTTGTTGGCATCAGAACTTGAGCACGCTGGCGGGCTGCAGGAGGAAGCCCGCCTCGCCGGCCTTGAGCTTGTAGCAGATCTGCCGTTGGCCGCCTGTGGCCTTGGCGTTGCTGTCGCCTGGCTTGTAGATCGGGAAGCGGCGCGCCAGGCAGCTTTCTACCACCTGGAACTGATCGTGGCCCTGGTAGCCCTGGGCATTGGCTCCCGTGAGTTCCGGCAGGGTGATCGGGGAGAGTTCGCTGCCTTTGTTCACGGCGAAGGCCACCACTTCGCCGTAGCTGCCGCTGCCGGCACCCTGCACGAACACGTAGATCTCGGGCATGCCGTTGCTATTGAGATCGGCCACCTCGGCACCGACCACCTGACCATTCACCGTTTGGCGAATCGGCTTGATCGGCGGCTTGGCGCCCGTGGTGGTGATCGTGAGCTGCTGCTGGGAGCCCTCACCACTGCTGTGCACCTGGAAGCTGATGCCCTGCAGGTTCAGGGTTTTGTGGAAGCCAGCGCCGGCCCAGGCGCTACCGGGGAGGGCGGTGGC
>BJHE01000142.1 GCA_014191755.1 Cyanobium sp. | reverse complement strand
CCTCCGGCCAACACACGCTTCTCCAGCGCCTCGCCCACCTGGGTGGCGGCCTGATCGGGTGCCGGTGAGGGTGGCTTCGTCTGGGCCGCCAGGGCGGCGAACACATCATCGATCCAGCCGATGGGTGAGCCGGCCAGCTCGCAGCCCGCCAGCGGCAGGAGGGAGAGCACCTCAAGACGCCCGGCCAGGGAATCGGCCACGCGCGGCAGGGCCATCACATCGGCGGAGCCGGTGAGCAGAAAACGGCCAGGGCCACGGCGCTCATCCACCGCCAGCTTGATCGCCAGCAGCAGCTCAGGCACCCGCTGCACCTCATCGATCACTGCTCCATCAAGGCGGCGGAGGAAGCCCTGGGGATCCTGGCGGGCAGCGGCGGCCGCGGTGGCGTCGTCGAGGGTGAGGTAGGGGCGCTGATCGGTGGCGAACTGCCGCACCAGCGTGGTCTTGCCGCTCTGGCGCGGCCCGTTCAGCAGCACCACGGGGGTATCGGCCAGGCTCTCCTGCAGGCGCCTGACGATGCCGCGGGGCCAAACCGGCTGCGAGAGCATTGATCTGCGGCGGCTGATCCGGAGACTAGCAGCGGCTGATCCGGAATCTGGAGCCGTCCAACTCGGAATCTGATGGCGGCCAAGCCGGAATCAGATTCCGGCTGATCGGGAGCGGAATTGACCAACAGGCCATTGGACCCTTGGCGGCGTTGGGTGTGGCTCTTTCGGTGGGGATCCAGGGCCACCGACACCCCGGCCATAGGCCCCCGCGACATTCGCGGCAATCGTGGCCTCCAGCTCCCGCGCTTGGGCATTCAGCCCCTCAAGTTCCTCCTGCCGCCACTCCCACATAGCGGCCGGGGTTGAGGATCCATCTCAATTGACCCTTCGCAACCATCACATCCACCGCCTTCGCCTCGATCAACTTCTGGCGGATCGTCTGCTCCGATCGCCGTATATCGAAGGCGGAGTTGTGGCTGAGCCTGATCCCCTCTTCTTCCCACCAGGCGAAATCCTGGAGGCCATCGCCAAGCAGGTCGATCCAGCTGCTGGAACCTCCGGGCTGCTCTTGGCAGGCCTAGAGCGACTCATGGACCCTCTACTTGTGAACCCACCGTTCTCCATCTGGGATGCGCCCTGAAAGGATCCAGGGGTCTTGAGCCGATAAGCCTCCACCACGAGGACGCCTTCTAGAGCTGCCGTAGTACACCTGCGAACCGTTCAGGCGGCTTGCGCTGCCATGGCCCTGGATGTGATCAGATCAAGCAGCTGGCAGATGTTGTCGACCTCAGCCTCCGAGAACAGCCCCTCCGGGCCCGAAGGCGCCAGGTCGCTGAAGGGCGGGTCGTAGAGGCGAGCCGGATCCATCACGCCGCGGCTGGTGAGTTCGTCGAGGATTTCGTTGATGAAGCGGATCTGGGTGGTGGTGTGGGTGCCATCGGCGAGGAACGCGGCGAACAGCTCCTTGGCGGCGTTGCGATCCAGGCCCACGATGGAGCGGATGAACAGGCCGAAGCCGTTGCACTCCTCGCCTGCCCGCTGGATCGCCCGCTCCGTGCCGACGCCATGGGAGAGCAGGAAGCGCTGCAGCTCGTTGAGATCAGCTGGAGTGAGAGGTTGGTTGCGGCGCAGGCGCTGCATGGTGAGGTGATCCTCGTGAGCTTTGAGGAAGTCCTTGGCGCGAAGGCGGAACTGCTGGAACTCGTCGTGGGTTAGTAACGCGGCGGCATCCAGCTCACGCAGTTCACCCAGCTCGTCGGTGAAGTTCGTGAAGAGGGGCTCTCGGCTGATGGGTTCAATCAGCCCCATCAAGGTCCGCAGGCGCCGCCGCACCTCTTCGAGCATCGGCACGCTTACGTCTTGCCACCATTCATCACGTAGCAAGTCGCGGATCAGCTCCAGCTCGGCCGCCACCTGGGGGATGTTGGCGCGGGCCTCAAGCTGGGCCGCAAGGTCGCGCAGCTGCTGCTGGAGGCGAGCGAAGCGCGGTTCGCCCCGCAGCAGGGTGAGCTGCAAGGTGTAGAGGAGGAGATCGAAGCGGCGAGCGTCAGCGTCGGTATCACCCTGCTGTTCCGCGTAGGCGGAGGGCAAGGGAGCCACAGTGGCGCTGAGGATTTGATGATCGTCGGGGCTGAGAGTGGCCCAAGATTCGCTCTGGCGGAACCGCTCCACCAACTGCAGATGGGGACGCACAACGAAGTTGTCGGCCGGGCAGGCGGCCACATGGCAGCGCAGCAGTTCGGCGAGCGTGTGGCGGTGCAGCCCTAGAGCGTTGTCTTGATCGCCTGGCTGGTCGTTTCGCGAGGGAATGGCCATGCTGGGCACCGATGGCAGGACCGACGGCAGCGCCTTCTGGTCAATCGTGTCGATCAGCGCCAGACGGCTGCGGAACAGGCGGGTGCTGAGGGTTTCCGGGGCGGCGGGGGATTCGGCGCCGCCCTGGCCGAGGAAGAACTCGAGGTTCTGGCAGAGGTCGAAGATCCAGAAGCACTCCTTATCGCGGCCGGGTCCGAAGAGGTTGTTGCAGGTGCGGGTGCCGCGCCCCACCATCTGCCAGAACTTGGTGCGGGAACGCACCGGCTTGAAGAACACCAGGTTCACGATCTCGGGGATGTCGATGCCGGTGTCGAGCATGTCGACCGAGATGGCGATGCGCAGATCGCTGCAGGGATCGGCAAAGTCATCAATCAGCGACTGGGCGTATTTGACCTGGTTGTCGATCACCCGGGCGGCCTTGCCGGCGAGGTGGGGGTAGTTGTGATCAAAGCGCTCGCGGATGAACTCGGCGTGCTTGTGATTGCGCGCAAAGATCACCGACTTGCCGAGACGATCACCGGAGGCTTCGTGACAGCCCTGGGTCATCAGCACCTCCAGGCCCTTGTCCACGGTGTCGGCATTGAACAGCCAGGCGTTGATCGCGCCGGAATCGACCCGGCCGGCGTTCTGCACGTTTTCTTCCCAGTCGAGCAGCTCCCATTGGGCTTTCTCGTCGTCGCTGAGGTCGGCGTAGCTGATGCCCTCACGCGGGAAACGCAGCGGCACGGAGATGGGCTTGAAGGGCACGAGGAAGCCATCGGCGACGGCTTGATCGAGGCCGTACTCATCGGTGGGCAGGCCGATCTCCCGATCAAAGAGCTCGTAGGTGTTGCGGTCGATCTCCTCGCGCGGCGTGGCGGTGAGGCCGCTGAGCAGCGAATCGAAGTAGGAGAAGATCGCGCCGTACTTCTGATACACGCTGCGGTGGGCCTCGTCGATGATCACCAGATCGAAGTGCCCCACCCCGAAGCGCTTGGACGCCCCTGCTGTCTTCCGCATCGATGAGGTTCATCATCGTGGGGTAGGTGGAGAGGAACACGCGCCCCTCACCGCCTTTGTTGGTCACCAGGTTCACGGGTGAGCAATCGGGCAGGAAGCGGCGGAAGGCTCGCTCGGCCTGGAGGACAAGGGACGTGCGATCGGCAAGGAACAGCACCCGCTTCACCCAGTTGCAACGGCTGAGCACATCGGTGAGCGAGATGGCCGTGCGGGTTTTGCCAGTGCCGGTGGCCTGCACCAGCAAGGCCTTGAGGCGCCCCATTTCCAGCGATTCGCAGATCGCCCGGATCGCGCGTTGCTGGTAATAGCGCCCGGCGATGCTGTTCGAGAGGGTGGCCTGGGCAAGGGAGATGCGGATCTCCCGCCGGCGGATCAGGGTTTCGAGCTCGTCTTTCTTGTAGAAGCCCTGCACCTCCCGGGGCGGATAGCGCCGGTCGTCCCAGAGGCGATGCCGGTAGCCATTGGAGACGAAGATCAGCGGCCGCTGGCCGTAGCGCTGCTCCAGGCAGTTGGCATAGAGCTCGGCCTGGCGTTCACCATCGCGAGGATCGCGGCAGCTGCGCTTGGCCTCGACCAGCGCGAGCGGCTTGCCGTCATCCCCCCAGAGCACGTAATCCACGAAGCCGGTGCCGGTGGCATTGGGCATGCCTTGAACCTCGTGTTCAACCGTGCAGCCAGCACCCAGCTGCCAGCCCGCTTCTTCGAGATAGAGATCGATGTAGAGCCTGCGGGTTTCGAACTCGGTGGTGTCGACCTCCGGCTTGGTATCAGCCTCATTGGCCTTGCGCTGAGCGGAGGTCTCCCGGCGAAGGCGCTCCAGCTCCTGCCTGGACGCCTCGTTTTCTTCCCTGGCTTCGCGCAGCTGTCGATGCCGTTCGGCGAGCTGGTTGGCGAGCTCTTGCAACTGTTCGCGGGTCTGGTTAGCCGTTACGGTTACCTGCTGCGGCTGGGGCAACAGGGCCTTGTCGAAGCGTGCGGCCCGGGCTGTCTCACAATTCCGGCCGTAGGTGAGGGCGAACCAGCGCAGCACATGGAACAACTCACTGGCGACCAGCACCGAGGCCGCCACTCGCATCGGCTCAGCGCGATGCACGGCCTCGTTCCCCCGGTTCTTGATGAGCTGGAAGCGTCCCAGCGTCTGCTCGCCAACGAGATAACGGAACTCGGAGGCATGCATCAGCTGGGAAAGGCTCGGTTCCCCCCAGGGTCGTTGCAGCTGGGAATCGTTGTCGTAGGCCCACTCCACCAGCAGCTCAATGGTGCGGCGGGCGTAGAAGCAGGCGGTGCGGGGATCGGAGAGGGCGAACTGCTCGACCTTGAGCGCCTCTTCATGCAGCTCC
>BJHE01000141.1 GCA_014191755.1 Cyanobium sp. | reverse complement strand
GATCAGCTCGAGAACCTCTTCAAGGCGGCCCAGGGCGAAGCGGAGGCGGCCTTCGGCAACCCCGGCCTCTACATGGAGAAATTCATCGACCGGCCCCGCCATGTGGAAGTGCAGGTGCTGGCCGATCGCCACGGCAATGTGGTGCACCTGGGCGAGCGCGACTGCTCCATTCAGCGGCGCCACCAGAAACTCCTGGAGGAAGCCCCCAGCCCGGGGCTCGATCCGGAGCTGCGGCGGCGCATGGGTGAGGCGGCCGTAGCGGCGGCCCGCAGCATCAGCTACGAGGGCGCCGGCACGGTGGAGTTCCTGGTGGACCGCGGCGGCGGCTTCTACTTCATGGAGATGAACACCCGCATCCAGGTGGAACATCCGGTCACCGAGATGGTGACGGGCATCGACCTGATCGCCGAGCAGCTGCGCATCGCCGGCGGCGAACCCCTCTCGATGCGCCAGGAGGACGTGCGCCTCACCGGCCATGCGATCGAATGCCGCATCAACGCCGAGGATCCCCGCCACAACTTCCGCCCAGCCCCCGGCAAGATCACCGGCTGGCTGCCACCGGGCGGGCCCGGCGTGCGAGTCGACAGCCACGTGTACACGGGCTATGAGATCCCCCCCTTCTACGACTCCCTGATCGGCAAGCTGATCGTGTGGGGCGTTGACCGCGACCACGCCCTGCGGCGCCTGCGGCGGGCCCTCTCCGAATGCGCGATCACCGGCATCCCCACCACGATCGAGTTCCACCTGGCACTACTGGATCGCCCCGAGTTCCAGCGGGGCGAGGTCTACACCAAGTTCGTGGAGCAGGAGATGCTGCCTCAGTAGGGGCCTGCCGCAAAGGGGCCCGATCAGGGTGCCCGTGGCCGCCAAACTCCCGGGCGAGTCCAACTCCAATCAGCCGCCCACCCGGTTGTGATGTGCTCCGCTAACCGGCGACGCGCAGCAGAGCACTCGCTTCAGCCCACCGCCGCCGAGGCCCGCAGCATGGCCTGGGTGATCAGCCCCTGCTGGCCCACCAGAAGCTCGCGCAGCAGGGTCACTAACCCCACCCACACCACCGGCGCCACATCCACGCCACCGATCGGCTGGATCAGGCGGCGGGTCGGGGCCAACACCAGCTCGGTGGGCAGGCCCACCCAGCGGCCCCAGCCCTGGCCGAGGTCGACCTGGGGGTACCAGGTGAGCACGATACGGAACAGGAACAGCAGCGTCCAGAGCCCCAGCAGAAGGCCAAGGGCCAGGTGGACCTGGGGGAGCGCAGCCGTCACAAAGCTCTAAGCGGTGGTGGCGCAATCGTAGGAAGTCGCCCCCACTGCCTAGGATCTTGGCCGATTGACGCCGGCCAGCCGCGATGACCCCCTCCCTCTCCAACTTCCTGAGCAGCCTTGTGTACGGAGGTTTGATCGTGGTGGTGCCGATCTCGATCGCCCTGTTCTTCATCAGCCAGAACGACCGCGTCGACCGCAAGCTCTGATCGAAAGCGGCCCTGAGGCCGCGGCTAGACCTCGGGACACGACGCTCCCCCAGGGCAAGACAGCAAGGCCAGACAAGATCGGCTGCCTGGGCTCACCGGCTCAACGGCTGCTTTTTTTCAGCGCCTGGTTTTCACCGACTCGTTTTCAGCGCCTGTTCTCGGCGCCAGGGTCACGGTGGCGAGTCCCAGTGGCGAGTCCCGGAGAGTTGTCCTGGCACGGCGCCCCTTGGCCCTGTCCCTAAAGTAAGGGCACGCTCGCAACCGCCCGGGATACCTCCCGGCAAACCCTTTGGTCAACGCCAGCCTCAATTGGGCCAGCATCGTCGGCATCGTGCTGGCGGTGGGTGGGGCCTTCCTCTATTTCATGAGGAACTTCAAGCCCGCCCTGGCCCGCGACTACGACGTGTTCTTCGCCGCCATCGGCCTGCTCTGTGGCGGCATCCTCTTCTTCCAGGGCTGGCGTCTCGATCCGATCCTGCAGTTCGGCCAGTTTCTGTTGGCCGCCACCACGGTGTTCTTCGCCTATGAGAGCGTGCGGCTCCGCGGCGTGACCACCGAACAGGCCCGCCGCTCTTCCTATTTCGACGACGAGGAACCGGCCCCCTTCGCCCCCCGTGGTGGGGTAGGCGGCCGGAGCTGGGAGGGCGAATCCTTCGACGAACCGGACACCTTCCGCGGCCGTATCCCCTCCCGCGAGGGTCCCGAGGAAGACTTTTACCGCCCTCGGCGCCCCAGTCGGGCCGCCATTCCCGAGCGAGCTGCCAGTCGCCGCCCCGACGATTCCGAAGGCTGGGACACCCCCAGGCGTGAACCCGACTATCGGGCCCCTGCCGCCGAGCGGGATGCCCCCCCTGCCGGCCGTTACAGCGCCGGAGGGTCACGCCAATCTCCGGCCGATTTCGGTTCCCGCCGGCGCGACGCCGGCGAGCTGCGTCGCGGTAGCCGCCCCGTGGCCAGCGGCGACACCATGCCCCGCTCCAGCCGCCGGCCCGGCGCCCCCGAAGACGGGGCCATGGGTCGAGGCCCCGCAGCAGTTAACCCGGGCAACGGCGTTCCCCAGGGTTCTCCGATCCGCGGTGGCGCAGGCGATGCAGGCCCCCGGGGTTCCGGAGTGAGCGATGCCGACTACGCACCACTGGGCGGCAAGGGCAACCAGCCCACCGCCTCCGGCAGCTATGCGTCCCGACCGCAGGCCTCCTCCAAGCCGGAAGGCAGCCGTCCAGCCTCCCGCGACGGCCGGCCCGGTGCCGGCGCTCAGGCGCGGGATAACAGCTCCCGTTTCGACGACTGATCGGATTGCGGCAGCACCGGCTCCACCAACCCGCCCCTAAGCACCCCAAGGCTAGAGGGCTGTTCACGGGATCGGCTCCGATGCGGAGCGTGGCGGTGACCTCCGCCCTGATAGCCCTTCTCTGCAGCGGCTGCGGCAGTTGGAGCTGGGGCCGGCGTAGCGCCGGCCCCGCCGGCCTGGGCGCCAGCAATCGCCAGGATCCGGCCTTGAGTGGCGATGGGCGCGTGCTGGCGAGCGTGGTGGAACGGGGCGGCCGCGACACCCTGCTGCTACAGGAGCAGCCCTCGGGCCGGGAGCTACCGCTGCGCCACCTGCGTCGCTTCCAGCCGCACCGCTCCCCGTCGCTGAGCTGGAACGGCCGGTATGTGGCGGTGCTGATCCAGCAGGGCAGCCGCCGCCTGGCGGTGATCGAGGACCGGGTCAACGGCAACCTGCTGCGCTTCCCCCTACCCGGCGACCAGGAGGTGGAGCGGCTCTCGCTGGCCCCGAGCGGCCGGCGCCTGGCCCTGGAGGTGGTGCACAACGGCATCAACCGGGTTCAGGTGTTCGATCTGGCGAACCAGCTGGAACCCGACCTGCCGGCGGGGATGCTCAGCGGCGGCGGCGCCCCAGCAGCGGCGGGGCGCTGAACCATGGCGATGGCACCCCCAGGCCTCGTCCGCTGGGCCCGCAACCTGGGGGCCAGGCCCCTAGCCGTGTTGGCGCCTCTGCTGCTCAGCGGCTGCTCGGGCACGCTGCCGGTGCCGATGGGCGGCCTTGACCGGCGGCTGGAGGCGATCGGCAGCAGCCATGCCCCGGCGCTGAGCGATCGCTGGTTGGCCCTGATCGGGGGCCGTGGCGGCCGCGAGCAGGTGGTGCTGGTGGATCTGGATCGCCAGATGCCGGTGCCTCTTCCGGGCCTCAACCGCCCCGATGCCCAGCCCCTCGCCGTGGCGGTGGATGCGGCCGGCGAGCGGCTGGTGGTGGTACGGCAACTGGAGGGCCGCACCGAACTGGTGCTCTACCGCCGCGCGCTGATGGCCCTCGAACCGATCGCAATGCAACCCGCGGGCGTACCCCGCCGGATCAGCCTGCGGGCCGACGGCCGCGAGCTGGCGGTGGAGGTGAGCCGCGGCGGGGCGTGGCAGGTGGATTTGATCGAGGTGCCGTGAGCCCGCATCCCACCCCGGAACCACAACCGCTGGCTGAACGGATCCACCACCAGGCTGCCGTCGTTCACGAAGCTGGCGCCGAGCTGGGCAGCAGGTTCGCTCCAGGTGCCGATGCCGCCGCAAGCCTGGATCGCCGCCGGGCTGTCCTTGAGGAACAGGGTCACGCCCGGTAGCCGGCGCACCGCGCGGCCATCGCTGCCCACCAGCTCCACGGCGCGGCCGGCGGCCAGGCGATAAGCCAGCACCCGCTCCACTTCAGCGCGCACGCAGCTGCTCAGGTTGAGATCGGCGCCGGGCTCGCGGATCAGGGGCACGCCGGCCCTCTCAAGCCGCTGCAAGAGAGCCCGGTTGATGTTCATCGAGGGGGGCCGCAGGCCATCGGCGTAGCCGGTGTCCACCTGGGCCACGGCGCCCACCGAGCCGATCCGTAGCGGGATCGTGGGGATGTTGGGGCAGCCGCCACCCCGCGGCGCCGCCGGGCACCGCAGCGCGCTGCCGCTGCTGCCGTAGTAGTCGCGGCTCGAAAGCGGCAGGAAGCCGGCCCGGCGCAGCTCGCCATCGCTGCAGAAGCCCTCCGCTGTGGCGCGGCGAAGCAGGCCGTTGGCGTAGTCGAGCGTGATCACGTGAGCGCTGAGCAAGTCGGTGCCGATCAGCCCCGCCTGGGGCAGCGGGCCGCGGATGCCGCTGTGGTCCTGCACGCTCAGCCTCAGCGGCGCCCACGGGCCGAAGAAGTCCACCCCCGCGAAGCGGTCGG
>BJHE01000140.1 GCA_014191755.1 Cyanobium sp. | reverse complement strand
GTTCCACCTCGCCGATGAAGCCGTTGGTGGTTTCTTTCACCAAGTAGGTGCACCCCTCGAGCAAGCGCAGGTCATCGGAACGGATCTGCCGGCGCCGTTCGGCGTCCTCCACCGCGCCCCAGAAGCGCTCGGCGTTGTGGAGGGCATGGTTGTGGATGATCAGGCCGTCACCTTGGCGCTCGGCCCGCAACACCCGGATGCGGTAGGGAGCCACTGGATTGATGGCGTACGACTGCTCCAGCAGCAGGGAGCCGGGGGCCAGCTGGGGCAGGGGCCGGAACTTCACCAGAATGTGGGCGAAGAGGGGCGGATTCTCGAAGGCCTGTTGCTGATTGCTGAAGCCTGCGCTCAGCATCCGCACCAGGCGGCCCAGGGAGTTGCTCATGGTGGCGAACCGGTGACCCGCCTGGGCAAATTACAGGCCAAGCAGGCGGATCCGGAATTCGGCCACCTGGCGTGCCATGGCTGGGTCGGCCTCGGCAAAAGGATGCTCCTTGAGCTGGTCGAGCACCGCCTCCAGCAGGGCCTTCGCATGGTCCGCCGGGGTGGGTGCAGGTCCGCTGCTGAGCCGCTGCCAGGCCTCATCGAAGGCTTGGCCAAAGCTATCGGCGTTGTTGAAGCTCCGATCCGAAGGGGGCTGCTGTTGCATAGCTTGGCCGTGATGCCAGGACCCAGATTTGAACTGGGGACACGGCGATTTTCAATCGCCTGCTCTACCAACTGAGCTATCCCGGCCCGTCGCCGAAGCGACTTTGTGATCTTAGATCACCACCCGCCGCCCCACTCCAGGGGGTGCGGGCCAGGCAGACCACCCCCCGCACCCGCCAGCCCGTTTGCTGCAGCGCTTTGGCGGCGCTGGAGACGGTGGCACCGCTGGTGAGGATGTCGTCCACGATCAGCACCGGCCGGCGATGGGCCTCGCCCGCGGCCGGGGGCCTGAGGCAGCGGAAGGCGCCGACCTGGTTGGCCAGTCGCAACGCCCGGCCGAGGTGGTGCTGGCCCAGCACGGGCCTGGAGCGCTCCAGGAGATCGGCCCGCCCCAGCTGGGGATGCCGTTGCAGGGCGCGGCAGAGGAGGCCTGGAAGGGGATTGGCCTGGCGCTTCCAGCTGGGGATTGGCACCAGAAGCGGTCGTTCGTGGCTTTCGGTGGCCACCGCCAGCCCCCGGGCGATCCCCCCGCCGAGGGCCGCCACCGCCTCTGGCCGGGGGTGGCGCCGCAGATGGAGCAGCAGTTGCCGCAGGGGACCTTCGTAGTGGCCGGCTCCCCACCAGGGCATGGGGTCTTGGCCGACCAGTCCAGCGACGGGAAGGCAGAGGCTCTCCTGGCAGGCGGGGCAGGCCGTGGGGGTGGCTCCCCTGGGCTCACTGAGGGGGGCACCGCAGAGGCCGCAGGGGGTGATCAGAAACCAGTGGAGTGGCAACACCGGCGATGCGCGGCTGCCGCCAGGGTTCCCGGGGGCAGACGGTAGCCACTTGCGCTCAGCTGGCCTGGGGCTCCTGGGGCAGGGCCCGCAGCATCGTCACCAAGGTGCGGTGGGCATCCTCGCTGTCCTGGAGGGCATGGTCGAAGCGAATCTCCACGGTGGTGCCATCCACTTCCAGCCGCATGGCTTCGGGGCCCACGGCCAACATCCTGGCGCTGCCGGCAGCCGAAAGGCCCCCGTAATGGCGCGCGTAGGCCAGCACCGCGGCGGCGTGGTCAGCGTTCATGTGTTGACAGATCCGATCGCTCACGGCGGGGGTGAGGGGGTCGGCGGCCATGAGTGGAAAACGTGGTTGCGCTGATTCTGGGGGGGCGGATCTCGCCGCGGTGGTGGTTGGCTTCAGGCTGCTGCGAAGCGTTGCCACAGCAGCAGGCCCAGCCGCACGGCGCTGAAGCCCACGTAACCCGCCAGCACCACGAACAGGGCCATGGAGACCACGGTGCGCAGGCGTTCGTTGCTGGGGCTGGCCATGGGCTGGGGAAGGAACTGCTCCCCCCATCCTGACCATGCGCACCCCATGGTGTCGTCGCTCCAGGCCGCGGAGAGGTCCTGCCGGCCGTTCGTTCACTGGCAAACGCCTCAACGCTCCTCGATCAGCGCGCCGAGGGCGAGCTGGGCCATGCCCCGGGCGGCGCTGAGCCGGGGTCGGTTGAGCACGGGCACCCCTAGGGCCCGCTCGCGGATGCGGCGCCACTGGGGGTTTCGGGCCCCTCCCCCCAGGGTGATGACCCGCTGCAGCCCAGGCGCGCCCAACTCCCGCAGGCGCCGCCAGCCCGCGGCTTCGATGGCGGTGAGCCCCTCCAGCAGCCCCTGCAAATAGAGGGCATCGCTCACCGGCCGTGGTTCCAGCACCGCTTCGAGGTTGGGGTTGTCCACGGGAAAGCGCTCTCCCCGGCTGGGGAGGGGAATCAGCTCGAGTCCGCTGGGGCGATCCGGATCGATCTGGCGGCTGAGCGTTGCGATCTGCGGGTCGCTGAAGAAGCGTTGCAAGATTCCGGCCCCCGCATTCGAGGCTCCCCCCACCAGCCATTGGTCGGCCACCCGATGGCAGCTCAGGCCAGGGCCCTCCAGGGGGCCCGCCACGAATTGCTTCAGCACCAGGGTGGTGCCCAAAACCGTGATGCCATCCCCGGGGCCGGGGGCCGCCGCCAGCACCCCCGCATTGGCATCGGTGCTTCCTGTCACCACCCGGCAGGTGGATGGCAGCTGCAGGGCGGCCGCCACCGCGGGGGCCAGGGGCCCTAGGAGCCTGCCGCTGGGTTGGATGGCGGGCAGTGCTCCCGACCATCTCTGGCCCGCGATCGCGCCGCACCAGGCCCTGGTGCTCAGGTTCCAGCCCAGGCGCAGATTGTTGCCCTCCTCGCCCCAGCGCCAGTCGCCGAGGAGCCAGCCCATCAACCAGTCGGCCTGGTGGCGCAGCAACAGCGATGCCGCCGACCCCAGCGCCTCGGCCCGCTCGAGCAGTGCCAGGGCCCGGGCCAGGCTGCCGCTGGCACTGGCAGCCGGTCCACCACCGGCGATGGCGGCGGCTGCGGTGGCCTGGGCGGGGCAGGCGAGGTGGTACGGAAGGGCCTGGTGGAGCGGCGGCGGCAGCAGGCTGCCATCCGGCCGGCAGAGCAACAGGGTGCCGGAGGTGCCGTCGATGGCGATGGCGCCGATCCGGCTGCGGTAGGGGGTTGGGATCTCGGCCGCCAGGGTTAGGAGCGCAGCGCGCCAGCCGTTGGGGTCTTCGAAGAGAGCGCCATAAGGAATGGCCCCCTCCCAGAGAAGCTCGGTGGGGGCCAGCGCTCCCCTAGGGGAGTCCACGTGGGGCTTGTCTGGCGCGGCACCAACCAGTGCCAGCCGGGCGCCGCTGCTGCCCAGGTCGAAGCCCAGGGCAAGGGGCACCTCGGCGGCCGGGGGCTGTGCTGGGCCTGGGGCCAGGGTCAGGCGGGGCTGCCTACCCGGCTGGCGGTGGCCTGCTTCAGGTTGGCCGCCACGGTGCCCACGTCCTCCCAGGGAAGCTGGAGGTCGGCTCGGCCGAAGTGGCCATAGGCGGCCACGTCCTGGTAGAAACGGCCCCCCCGTTGGCTCGGCAGTTCCCGTAGGCCGAAGGTGGCAATGATCGCGCCAGGCCGGAGGTCGAAGTGCTCCTGCACCAGGGCCGTGAGGTCGTCGTTGCTGAGCTTGCCGGTGCCGAAGGTCTCCACCAGGATGCTCACCGGCTTGGCCACGCCAATGGCGTAGCTGAGCTGAACCTCGGCCTTGCGGGCCAGGCCCGCGGCCACCAGGGCCTTGGCCACATAGCGGGCGGCGTAGGCGGCGGAGCGGTCCACCTTGGTGGGGTCCTTGCCGGAGAAGGCCCCGCCGCCGTGGCGGGCGTAGCCGCCGTACGTGTCAACGATGATCTTGCGGCCCGTGAGGCCCGCATCCCCCTGGGGCCCCCCCACCACAAACTTGCCGGTGGGGTTCACCAGGAAACGGGTGCTCTCCTTGTCAGGCTTGAGCGCGAGGTCGGCGGTGGCGGGTCCCACCACCTGCTCCCACAGGTCTGCGGCGATGCGCTCCCTGACGGCCTTCTCCTCGGAGATCCCATCAATCTCCGACTCGTGCTGGGTGGAGATCAGGATGGTGTCGATCGCCACCGGCTGGTCGTTTTCGTAGACAACGCTCACCTGGGTCTTGCCGTCGGGGAGGAGGTAGCCGAGGCTGCCGTTGTGGCGCACTTCGGCCAGGCGGCGGGCCAGGCGATGGGCCAGGCTGATCGGCAGGGGCATCAGCTCAGGGGTTTCGTCGCAGGCGAAACCAAACATGATCCCCTGGTCGCCGGCACCGATCAGATCCAGGGGGTCGCCGGCATGGTCATCGGCCTCATCCACCCCCTGGGCGATGTCCGGAGATTGCTGGTCGAGGGCGATCAGCACGGCGGCGCTGCGGGCATCGAAGCCACCCGCCCGGGCACCGCTATAGCCGATTTCCTCGATCACACCCCGCACAAGGCTGTTGAAGTCGACCCGGGCATTGGTGGTGATCTCGCCGGTGATCAGGCAGAGCCCAGTGTTCACAACGGTTTCGCAGGCCACCCTGCTGGAGGGATCCTGGGCGAGCACCGCGTCCAGAACGGCGTCGCTCACCTGGTCGCAGATCTTGTCGGGGTGACCTTCCGTGACTGATTCCGAGGTGAAGACGTAACGGCTCATGGGCGCGACGGACTGAACGTGGCGGGAGTTTATGACCTGAACCCGTCGTAGCCATGTGGTGATGGACACGACCTTGGGCGGAACGGGAGCTGTCGCCGCACCATTGCCTCCCGCTCAATCCGCCGCAGCTTCGAGCTCATCCCAGTGGTGCAGCTCAGGCCAGCCGGGTTCCAACTCGGGGGGCTGCTCCCAGCCGGCGCGA
>BJHE01000139.1 GCA_014191755.1 Cyanobium sp. | reverse complement strand
CGTTCGCCAACGGCGACGCCATGCCCGCCCTGGGCCTCGGCACTTGGCGCCTGCCGCCCGAGCTCACCGCCGCCACGGTGCGCAGCGCCCTGGAGCTGGGCTACCGCCACCTCGATGCCGCCGCGATCTATGGCAACGAGCCCCAGATCGGCGAGGCCTTGCGGCAGGCCTTCGCCGACGGCCTCGTGCAGCGCGAGCAGTTGTGGATCACCGGCAAGCTCTGGAACGACTGCCACGAGCCCCACGAGGTGCGGCCGGCCCTGGAGCGCACCCTGGCGGACCTGGGCCTCGAACAGTTGGACCTCTACTTGATCCACTGGCCCCTGGCCCAGCGGCGCGGCGTGGCGATGGCGAGCAGCCCCGAGCAGCAGCTGAGCCTCGAGCAGGTGCCGCTGGCCGCTACCTGGGCCGCCATGGAGGCGTTGGTGGATCAGGGGCTGACGCGCCACATCGGCGTGTCGAACTTCAGCGGCGCCAAGTTGAAGGCCCTGAGCGCCGGGGCCCGGATCCGGCCGGAGGCCTTGCAGATCGAGCGCCATCCCTTGCTCCAGCAGAACGATCTGATCGCTTGGTGCCGCAAAAATGGGGTGGTGGTGACCGGTTACGGGCCGCTGGGCTCCAGTGGCGCCAACCGGCCGCCGCTGGTGCTGCAGCATCCGCAGGTGGTGGCGCTGGCGGCGCAGCGGGGGCTGACGCCGGCCCAGCTCTTGCTGGCCTGGGGAATCAACGGCGGCACCGCCGTGATCCCCAAATCCGTGCAACCGGCGCGGCTGGCCGAAAACCTGGCCGCCGCGGGCGAGGTGCTTGATGGGGAGCTGATGGCCCGCCTGACGGCGCTGGATGAGGGGCGGCGGCTGATCGACGGCCGCGTCTGGTGCCTGGAGGGGGGCCCATACACGCTGGAGAGCCTTTGGGATGGGGAGCTGGTGCCGGGGGGCTGAGCAGTGCTCACGCCGCGATCAGATCGGTGTTGGCAAGGGTGGTGACCCCTTGGAGAACAGCGATCAATTCATCCCGGTTCGTGCCATTGGTGTTGAGGCTGCCGTTGTTGTTGCGATCCCAGTAAAGGGAAAGGCCGCTGGCTGAAGTCGTGAACAGATAGGCGGTGCCGGCGCGCACCTGAAGTTTGTCGATGCCGGAGACGAAGTCCTTGATCAAGGCGTAATCGCCGCTGCCAACATTGCCGGCTTTGCGGTCGTCGTAGAACACGCCGCGGGAGTCGCCCAGCAGGAACACATCGGCACCAGCCAGGCCGGTGAGGGTGTCGATCTGGCCAGCGCCCATCGCGGTGGCGGTGGTGCCCGTCGAGATCACGCCGGCCAGACGGTCATCGCCGCTGCCACCGCTGATCACATCGCTGGCCGTGGTGCCCCAGAGCGTCACACCGGCCGATTTCGAGGTGTCGTTGATCAGCAGCGACGTGCCGGCCACGCGTTGGAAGAGAGCGGCATCGCTAAACAGCTCGTAGCTGAGGGTTTCGTTGCCCTCGCTGCTGAGATCAGCGGCCACGGTGGTCTGGAACACGGCTGCGCCGGTGGCATCTACCGCGAGGGAGCCCTGCAGGGAGCTCAGACCCACGAAATCAGTGGTGCTGATGCCTGTGCCGGAAAGCTTCCAGTAGAGAGTCGTGCCGGCCGCCACGTTGGTGGTGCTGATGGAGAGGTTGAGCGCCGATCCCTCATCCAGCGAAGCGGGTCCGGCCACGGCATAGGTGGGCGCGTTCGGATCGGGGGTCACCAGCTGGGTGAGGCGGGCGATGGCGCCGTTCACATCCAACCGGCCGCCCGTGAAGGTCTTACCGGCCAGCGAAGCGGTCTGCACCACGCTCTCCAGGAGCGCCTGCTTCAGCTGCGCCATGGTGGCGGTGGGCAGGGCGGAGGCCATCAGTGCCAGGGCCCCGGTCACATGCGGGGCGGCCATGGAGGTGCCGCTGTAGGTGCCGTAGGTGTTGTCCGGGAGGGTGGAGTAGATGCCACCTCCTGGAGCGCCCAGATCCACCCAGGACGAACTGAAGTTGGAGAAGCTGGAGAGGCCGCCGTTGCTGTCGATCGAGGCCACGGAAATCACATTCGGCAGGTCGTAGCCGGCCGGATAGGAGAGGGTGCTGGTGCTGCTGTTGCCGGCGGCGGCCACGAAGAGGATCTTGGCGGCATTGGCCCTGGCGATCGCGTCGTAGAGGCCCTGCGAATAGCCACCGCCGCCCCAGGAGTTGTTGGTGGCTACCAGATTGAGGCCATGGCGTGTCTTGAGGTCGGTGAAGTAATCCACCGCCTTGATCGCATTGGCAGTAGTGCCGCCAGTGGCACCGAGGAACTTGCCGGAGAGCAGCGATACATTCCAATTCACGCCAGCCACACCGATGCCGTTAGCGCCCTGACCACCGATAGTGCCGGCAACGTGGGTACCGTGGTCATCGCCGGTGCCGTCATAGACGCTGGCGTCGTTAGCATTGAAGTCCCAGCCGTAGATGTCGTCGATATAACCGTTGCCGTCATCGTCAATGCCATTGCCGGTGATCTCGCCCGGATTTTTGCCGGCATTGCCGGCGAGGTCGGAGTGGGTGTATTGATAGCCCTCATCGATGATCCCCACCACCACGGAATCGGATCCCGTGAAGCCGCGGCTCCAGGCCTCGGCGGCCTGGGAGCCGAAGGCATTGGCGGGGCTGGAGCTCTCGCCGTACATGCCCCAGAGATTGCCGTTGGTCACGCCGGGATCGTTACTGGTGGCCTGGGTCTGGAGCACCCAGTTCTTCTCTGCGAAGGTCACACCAGGCCGCTGGTAAAGCTGCTGGATCACCTCCTCGGCGCTGCGGCCCGGCAGCAGCGTGACCCACTCGAGGGGGCCAGCACCACTGGCCTTCATGGCCTTGGTGTGGATGGTCTCCCGGAGGCTGAGGCCGAAAGCGGCACGTGCATTGGCCCGGTCTTGGGCGATGGCCTGGGGGTCCCAGCTCACCAGGATGCCTTCGAAAGCGGGGTCGACGGCCGCCACACCGAGGAAAGTTTCGGGGGGTGTGGGGGCGCTCGCCGCGGTTGATGAACCGCCAGCGGCCGGGCTGGATGCTGCCGCTGAGGAGGCGCCTGTGAGCTGGGTGCCGGTGGCGGCGAGGGTGGAAGAGGCGCCGGCGGCCTGGGTGCTGGTGGCGGCGAGGCTGGGAGAGGCGCCTGTGAGCTGGGTGCCGGTGGCGGCGAGGGTGGAAGAGGCGCCACCGGCCCGGGTGCTGGTGGTGGCGAGGCTGGGAGAGGCGCCTGTGAGCTGGGTGCCGGTGGCGGCGAGGGTGGAAGAGGCGCCGGCGGCCTGGGTGCTGGTGGTCGTCGTGATTGTGGTGCTGGTTGGGGCTGCCGCCGTGACGGGGCTGCGGCTCAGAGGCACGTCGTCGCTATTGCTGGAGGACTGGCGACCAGCAGCAAGATTAGGAAAAAGCGAAATAAGGTCTGGCATGCATTGCATCGGAATCACATCTGCAACACCTTAACGGCACGATTGATCCTATAGATCTGCAACAAGCAGGAGACATAAGCCCTACAGTACTGGGTCGATGGAAAGTGATTCCGAGCTGCGACCCGCTTGGGCAACCGTTCACTCGTTGGACAGTCGTCAACTGAGCATATTCCGGTGCTCGAAGTTGCCCGAGTTGTTGTATACAGCAAGCCGTCACTGCACCCGCTGATCGTTGTGCGTGAGCCAGCCGGCGATGTGGCGGCCGTTCGGGTCGTGGTGGGTCCAGTGGATCACCCCACCCTTGGCATTCCAGGCGTATTCCCCGAAGAAGGCGACGCGATCACCGGGCTTCAGGGCCCGCAGACGCGCGGCGCGATCGATGTTGTGAGCCACTAGCAGGTTGTGGCCGGAATCCAGCCGCAGGATGAAGCGCTGATGGCGGCTGCCGGCGGTGTCGTCGGTGAGCACCCGTTCCACCACACCATCGCTGGCCACCTGAACGCCGCTGTGCTGGGCCTGAAAAGCCTTGGCGATGGCTTGATCGCCTGCAACGGAGGCCGGCGTGAGCCAGGCTGTGAGCTGCGTGCCGGTCGGCGTGGTGTTGAGCCACCAGGCCAGGGCGAGCACCACGGCCACCGCAGCGGCGAGCAGCCAACGCGAGAGCTGCTGCGGCCGCTGGTTAGGCGTGGGCGGGGCAGGTTTCATCGAGGGTCGGATCGGCGAACGGACTGGGACCTTCCGATCGCCGGGCGGATCGTAAGGGAGGTTGAAGCCATGGCTGTAATCAGCGGATAGCAGGCCGCGGAGCGCCTAATCGGTGAGTCGGTCCGCAAAACCTGGCCGCGTTGGCCAGATGTTTCGATCGCCAAGGTGGTGACCAAGCTGGAGGCCGAAATAAACTGGAGGCCCCAAAAAAGCTCTCCAGGCTGGTGAAAACAGCCCTCATAACGGGCGAGGCGCTGGGCATCGCCAATCACCTGGTGGGGCTGCTTGATGGCCGTTTGTGCCGATGCCCACTGGCCCGCATACGACCTGCACCTGCACCGGGCCTGAGCGAGGCTCCACCCCGTTCCCGCCGAGGATGGGCCGATGCACTGGAACCGCTTCACCCTGGCCGCCCTCGGGGCGCTGCTGCTCGTGCTGGCCCCCGGCGCCGAGCTGGGCCTGGCGGCACTGCCGCTGCCGCAGGAGCCGCTGGCCTGCCTGGGCGAGACCCGCTCGCTGATCGTGTCGAACGGCATGCCCTACACGCCGGTGCGGGTGCAGGGGCACACGGGCTTCTTCGTGGTGGACCTCGGGGCCGATGGCAGCGCCATCTCCCCAGGCACGTTCCTGGGGGGGGGCGGCGGGACCGGTGCCGCAGCCAGGCAGCGCCGACCGCTTCGCGGGGGTGGACTTCTTCGGCCCGTGGGCGCCGCTGAGGCTGAGCGTGCAGGACCACAGCGGCATCCGCGGCCCGCTGCCCCAGGCGGGGCTGATCGGCACCGACTTGCTCAGCGC
>BJHE01000138.1 GCA_014191755.1 Cyanobium sp. | reverse complement strand
GTTCCACCTCGCCGATGAAGCCGTTGGTGGTTTCTTTCACCAAGTAGGTGCACCCCTCGAGCAAGCGCAGGTCATCGGAACGGATCTGCCGGCGCCGTTCGGCGTCCTCCACCGCGCCCCAGAAGCGTTCTCCCTTGCCAATGGCCTGGTTGTGGATCACCAGGCTGTCACTGCGTTGCTCCACCCGCAGCACCCGGATGCGGTAGGGGCGGCCCGGATCAATCGCGTAGCACTGCTCCAAAAGCAATGATCCAGGGGCCAACTGGGGCAGGGGCCGAAACTTCACCAGGATGTGGGCGAAGAGGGGCGGGTTTTCAAAGGCTTGGTGCTGGTTGCTGAAGCCGGCGCTCAGCATCCGCACCAACCGGGCGAGGGAGTTGTCCATGGCCACAACCGGCAAGCCGCCTGGGCAAGCTACAGGCCGAGCAGGCGGATGCGGAATTCCCCCACCTGACGGGCCATGGCCGGATCACTCTGGGCGAAAGGGTGGTCGGCCAGCTGGGCAAGTACGGCCTCCAGCAGGGCTTCGCTCCCACCGCTGCCGTTGGCGTGGCCCCTGCTCAGGCGGTTCCAGGCTTCATCGAAAACCTGGGCGAAGCTGTCGGCGTTGTTGAAGAGGCGATCCGATGGGGGAGGCGCTGGCTGCATCGCGGCTCAACCGGGGAATGCTTGCCGCCACGCGGCCCAGGGGCCGTCGGAAGCGGAGGGTGATGCCAGGACCCAGATTTGAACTGGGGACACGGCGATTTTCAATCGCCTGCTCTACCAACTGAGCTATCCCGGCCTGTCGCCTAGGCGATGGTGGGATCTTAAGGCACCGCCTGGTCCGCCCCCCGGGCCCCGGTGCGGGCCAGGCAGAGCACCCCCTCCACGCGCCAGCCCGCCGCGGCCAGGCACTGGGCGGCGCTGGTGGCCGTTGCTCCCGTGGTGAGAATGTCATCCACGATCAGCACGGGATGTCGGCGGGCTTCCCCGGATCCGGGCGGGCGCAGGCAGCGGAAGGCGCCGGCCTGGTTGGCGATGCGCAGGCTCCGGCCCAGGTGGTGCTGACCCAGCACCGGCCGGGAGCGCTCCAGCAGATCCAGGCGCCGGAGGTCGCCCCCGCGTCCGAGGGCGCTGCAGAACAGGGGAGGCAGGGGATTGGCGCGCCGTTTCCAGCTCGGAATTGGCACCAGCAGCGGTCGCTCGCACCATGTCCGCAGTTGCTGCGGATCGGATGTGGCCAGGGCACGCCGCGTTCCCCGCGCCAGGGCAGCCACCGCTTCGATGCGGGGCCGGCGGCGCAGGTCGAGCAGGAGATGGCGCAGGCCGCCGCCATACCGGCCGGCCCCCCACCAGGGAAGGGGATCGACACCCATCAGGCCCTCCTCAGGAAGCTCCAACCGCTCACAACAGGCCCGGCAGGCATGGCCCGGTGCCGGCTTCGGCCCTTCCGGGTCTTGGCCACAGAGGGGACAGGGGGAAATCAGGAACCAACGCAGAGGGAGCATCGCCGACCCGGCCAGACACGCGTCTTCAGCCTTCCCTGGCCTGGACCGCCCGGCTTAGGCCCCGGCAGCGGGAGCATCGTCATGGGGCAGGGCGCGCAGCATCGCCACCAAGGTGCGGTGGGCGTCCTCGCTGTCCGTTAGGGAATGGTCGAAGGGCACCTCCACGGGGGTGCCATCCACTTCGAGGCGCATGGCATCGGGACCCACCGCCAGCATGCGGGCCTGGCGTGCGCCTGTGATGCCGCCGTAATGGCGTGCATAGGACAGCACGGCACTGGCGTGGTCATCGTTCATATGTCGGCAGATCCGATCGCTCACGGCGGGAGTGAGGGGGTCGGCGGCCATGGGGGTTCGGGCGGTTCTGAACCGATTCTGGGATCAGGCCGGGGCAAACCGCTGCCAAAGCAGCAGGCCGAGGCGGATCGCACTGAATCCCACGTAGCCCGCCAGCACCAGGAACAGGGCCATCGAAACAACGGTGCGCAGGCGTTCGCCAAGGGGAGCCGGCATGGGGTGGATGGTGTGGGATGGCCCATCCTCGCCGGGGGGCCCCGATCGTGTCGGGCTTGCCGGTTCATGGATGGGAGCCCTCGATCCTGGCTCCCTGGCCATGGATCCGGGCCGTGGTGCGGCCTGCTGGGTCAGTCGGTGGCCTCGAAGGTTGGCGTAGGAGGTTGCGATTCGTTGTGAGGCCAAGCCTGAAGGGAGGCTGGACCTCAGGCATCAGGATCACCCTTTCGCAGGGACTCAAGGGCGAGCCGGGCCATGCCGCGGGCCGCCGAGAGCTGGGGCCGGTTCAGCACCGGCACCCCCAGGGCCTGTTGGCGCAGCTGGCGCCATTGGGGGTTGTGGGCCCCTCCCCCCAGGCTGATCACCCGCTGCACCGCCGGGGCGCCCAGCTCCCGCAGCCGCATCCATCCTTTTCGCTCGATCGCCGTCAGTCCCTCCAGCAGGGCCTGGAGGTAGCGGGCGTCGCCCACGGGACGGGGCTCCAGCACCGCCTCCAGGGTTGGATCATCCTGGGGGAAGCGCTCGCCGGTGCCGAGCAGCGGCCGCAGGGTCAGGCCGGTGGGTTGGCTGGGGTCGATCTGGCGGCTGAGGGCGGCGATCTGGGCGTCGTTAAAGAATCGGCGGAGGATTCCAGCACCCGCATTAGAGGCTCCCCCCACCAACCAGCGGCCGCCTACCCGGTGACAGCTGAGACCGGGTCCCTGCAGGGGGTCCGGCACGAATTGCTTGAGCACCAAGGTGGTGCCCATCACGGTGATGCCATCGCCGGGCAGAGGATCGGCCGCCAGCACGGCCGCGTTGGCATCGGTGCTGCCGGCCACCACCTGGCAGCGGGGCGAAAGGTTGAGCCAGGTGGCGGCTTCCGCCCCCAGGGGCCCCAGCACCCTGCCGCTGGGGCAGATCTCCGGCAGGCCGGCGGCCCAGCTCTCGCTGGCGATGGAGCCGCTCCATTGCTGCTGTTGCAGGTCCCAGCCGAGGCGCAGGTTGTTGCCCTCCTCCCCCCAGCGCCAGCTTCCCAGGAGCCACCCCATCAGCCAGTCGGCCTGATGGCGCAACCACAGGGGCCCATCGATCCCTGCGGCCCTAGCCCGCTCCAGCAACTCCAAGGCGCGGGCCAGGCTGCCACTGGCACTGGCCGCCGGTCCCTGGTTGTCCACCAGGGCCGCTGCTGCAGTCTGCTGGCCGGGGCAGGCGTGGTGATACGGGAGAGCGCTGGCCAGTTCTGCCCCGGGCAAGGAGCCATCAGGTCTGCAAAGCAGCAGGGTGCCTGAGGTGCCATCGATGGCGATAGCTCCGACCCGTTGCCGGTCTTCGGTGGACAGGGCCGCCATCAGGGTGGCCAGGGCCCGGCGCCAGCTTTCCGGATCCTCGAAGCGACCTGGATAGGGGATGGCCTGCTCCCAACGGAGCGCTGCTGGTGCATCCCCGGCTACCTCCATAAGAGCGAGCCGGGCCCCGCTGGTGCCGAGGTCGAGGCCCAGGCCCAGACTGGGGGGCATCGGTGGCTGGTGGGAGAGGGGCCGGGTTCTGGCGGCCAGTCTCAGGCCGGGCTGCCGATCCGACTGGCGGTGGCCTGGCGCAGGTTGGCAGCCACCAAGGTCACGTCCTCCCAGGGCAGTTGGAGGTCGGCGCGGCCGAAGTGGCCGTAGGCGGCCACATCCTGATAAAAACGCCCTCCACGCTGCTGGGGCAGATCGCGAAGGCCGAAGGTGGCGATGATCGCCCCGGGCCTGAGGTCGAAGTGCTCCTGCACCAGGGCTGTGAGGTCGTCGTTGCTGAGCTGGCCGGTGCCAAAGGTTTCAACCAGGATGCTCACCGGGCGAGCCACGCCGATGGCGTAGCTGAGCTGCACTTCGGCCTTGCGGGCCAAGCCGGCAGCCACCAAGGCCTTGGCCACGTAGCGGGCGGCATAGGCGGCGGATCGATCCACCTTGGTGGGATCCTTGCCTGAGAAGGCACCGCCGCCATGGCGGGCATAACCGCCGTAGGTGTCGACGATGATCTTGCGGCCGGTGAGGCCCGCATCTCCTTGGGGACCACCCACCACGAACTTACCGGTGGGGTTCACCAGAAAGCGGGTGCTGGCCTGATCGGGCTTGAGCACGAGATCGGCGGTGGCCGGCAGCACTACATTTGTCCAGAGATCGGCGGCGATGCGTTCCCGCACGGCCTTCTCCTCTGACACTCCATCGATCTCGGCCTCGTGCTGGGTGGAGATCAAGATGGTATCGATCGCCACCGGCTGATCGTTTTCGTAGACGACGCTCACCTGGGTCTTGCCGTCCGGCAGGAGGTAGCCGAGGCTGCCGTTGTGGCGCACCTCCGCGAGCCTTCTCGCCAGCCGGTGGGCCAGGCTGATCGGCAGGGGCATCAGTTCCGGCGTTTCATCGCAGGCGTAGCCGAACATGATTCCTTGGTCGCCGGCCCCGATCAGATCGAGCGGGTCGCCGTCGTGGTCGTCGGCCTCATTAACACCCTGGGCGATGTCGGGAGACTGCTGGTCGAGGGCGATCAACACGGCGGCACTGCGGGCATCGAAGCCGCCGGCCCGAGCGCCGCTATAACCGATCCGCTCGATCACACCCCGCACCAGGCTGTTGAAATCCACCCGGGCGTTGGTGGTGATCTCGCCGGTGATCAGGCAGAGCCCAGTGTTCACCACGGTTTCGCAGGCCACCCTGCTGGAGGGATCCTGGGCGAGCACCGCGTCCAGAACGGCGTCGCTCACCTGGTCGCAGATCTTGTCGGGGTGACCTTCAGTGACTGATTCCGAGGTGAAGACGTAACGGCTCATGGGCGCGATGGACTGAACATGGCGGGAGTTTATGACCTGAACCCGCCGTAGCCATGTGGTGATGGACACGACCTCGGGCGGAACGGGAGCTGTCGCCGCACCATTGCCTCCCGCTCAATCCGCCGCAGCTTCGAGCTCATCCCAGTGGTGCAGCTCAGGCCAGCCGGGTTCCAACTCGGGGGGCTGCTCCCAGCCGGCGCGA
>BJHE01000137.1 GCA_014191755.1 Cyanobium sp. | reverse complement strand
CCCAGCGCTTCGAGGATCCGGGCGATCCGGCGGATGTGGCCGCTGAAGGTGGAGAGGTTCTGCTGCAACGACTGCTCATCGCCGATGTCGGCTAGCACCTGGCCACACCAGGGCAAGCGGGGCGTGCCGCTGCAGGGGAGAAACAGGCCGGCGCGGGCCATCAGGGCCGCCAGTCCCAGGCTCTTGAGGGTCACCGTTTTGCCGCCGGTATTGGGGCCGGTGATCGCCACCACCCGCAGCTCCGCTCCCACCCGCAGGCTCACCGGCACCACCGGCCGGCCGGCATCGCGTCGCTCCTGCCACAGCAGCAGCGGATGGCGCAGCTCCCGGAACTCAAAGGGAGCCGCCGGATCGGATTCCAATTCTGGCCGCACCGCCCCCAGCCAGGCCCCATAACGAGCCCGCGCCACCCCCGCATCGAGCCGCACCAGCACCGCCTGCAGGTGCGCCAAGGCCGCGGCCTCCTCCCCCACCAGAGCGCTCAGCTCCGCGAGGATCTGCTCCTCCAGCTCCCGCTCGCGGCCCTCCAGCTCCCGAAGCCGGTTGCCCAGGGAAATCACCGCCTGGGGCTCTACGAACACCGTGCTGCCCGAAGCGGAGCTGTCGTGAACGATGCCGGCCACCTGGGAGGCCGAGCCGGCCTTCACCGCCAGCACCGGCCGGCCGTTGCGCTCCGCCACCACCGTGTCCTGCAACAGGTTGCCCCAGCGGCGGATCAGCTCCTGCAGGCGCTCGCGCCGCTCGGCTCGCACCCCCTGCAGCTGGCGCCGCAGACCCTCCAGCTCGGCGCTGGCCCGGTCTGCCACCCGTCCCCCCTCCTCGAGGGCGAAATGGAGCCGCTGCTCGAGGTCGGGCAGGGTGCGCAGGTCGGCCACCAGGGCTGAGCACACCGGCCGCAGATCCTCAGCCTCGATCTGACGCCTTAGCCGCCGCGCCGCCGCCAGGGTGGTGGCCACATCCAGCAGGGCCTCACCGCCGGCGGTGCCGCCCTTGGCGCAGCGGAGCACGGTGGCGGCGATGTCCGCCACGCCGCGGAAGCTCAGGCCCCCCTCCAGCACCCCGTCGAGGCCCAGGAGCTCGGTGGTTTCGGCCAGGAGCTCACGGCTTTCAGAGCAACTGGCAGGCAGCGGCAGGGCGGCGCAAAGGCGCTCACCGGCGGCGGTGCTGGCGAAGCCGGCCACATGACCCGCCAGGCGGGGCCACTCCAGGAGATCGAGGGCTTCGGCGGCGATGGCGGCGCCGCCCTCGGGCCCAGCCGCCATCGCCAGCAGTTCAGCGCCGTTGGCATCGATCACTCCCCCTTCCACCCGTGTGCTCACCCCTGCTCGCTCACCGCTGGGGTGAGGGAAGGAATTGCCGCGCCGCCCTGGTTGGAAGGGATGCCGGCGGGAGGTTCGTAGAGCATCTCCAGCCAGTTGCCCTCCGGATCCTGCAGATAAAAGGAGGCGGTGCCGTCGCGGTGGTCGTGCACATCGCCCACGGGATGGCCACTCGCCACCAGCTGGGCGTGAACCGCATCAACGGCTTCGCGATTCTCGAAATGGAAGGCGAAATGGGGGCCAGCTGCCTTGTAGTCAGAGCTGAGCAGGGCCACCCCATCACCGGTGCGCGGCGACTGCAGGTAGGCCCAATCGGCCGCATCCCAGGTGAGTTGAAGTCCGAGGGCCTTGTAAAAGGCCTTGGCACGCTCCATGTCGGCCACCCGAAGGGCCACATGGCCAAGGCGATGGACAGCGGCCGGAGCCATGGCGGAGGGGATCGCTGCCGCCATTCTCGGGCAAAGAGCCTGCGGCGGTGAGCGGGCCGGGCCGGGCCGGGGGATGCCGGTGCTCAGGATCGCCGGTGGGGCAGAACACCAGCGCGGGCTTACGCCAGAGGCACCCGGACTGGTGCTGGGAGGTCGGCACTGGCGTTGGGGGCTCCGCTCCAGGGCTGTGCGCACGGAGCGGGGAGGGAAAAGGAACTGGTGCATGGGGATGCTGCCGCCTGTGCAGATGGCTCACTGCGGAGCGAACGCTTCCAGGCTTCAACCTCCGGAGGCTGCGCATTGACGTCAGCGGCGACCGCGCTTCGAGAGCAGGGGCGCGCGTGAACAGGATTCCATCGGACGAGACGGCTGCCTCACCCCACCGGCAACCCATCTCCGTCGTCGGCAGGGGCTCGCTCGCCTCAGCAGGGATTCCATCGACTGCCGGCCAGCAGACCCGAAACCCGGCGGCTGCCATGCGGCGGTTTCGCTCCCACGATGAGGAGGTCATTCCCTGCTGATCGTCATGCGCCGCTCGCTGCCAACACGGATCCAGGCCCCCCTGCTGCTGGCCCTGGCGTTGGGCGGTGCCGGCCTGCCTGGCCTGGCCCAGGCCAGGCCCCTTCAAGGCGGGGTGGGCGGACCAGCCTCCGGCGCCGGCGTGCTACCCGGAACCGGCTTCGGGCGGCCGGGCCTGGGCCGCTGAGGCCCACAAGCTCGAGCAACTGCAAATTGACCCTTGAGCGGTGTGCGGGCCTGCTCAAGACAGGCCGCCGCGGGAGGCGTCCCGGAGCATGGCTTGAGGGGCGAGCCACTAAACTGATGTTTGATGATCCGTCATCAAATGCGCACGACGCTGAGTCTCGACGCCGATGTGCTGGCCTCCGCACGGGTGCTGGCTCGCCAGCGGGGCGAGAGCCTGGGCGCCGTGATCAGCGAGCTGGCCCGTAAGGGTCTGCACCAGCCGCTGCCGCAGAGCGCCGGCCAGGCATCCCGGCGCAACGAACTGCTGCTGCTGCCGCTCCGAGCCGAAGGGACCCCGGTGGATCTGGAGCTCGTGAACGGCCTGCGCGATGAACGGCCTTGAGCGCAGCGCTTCTCGATGTGAATGTGTTGATCGCCTTGCTCGATCCGCGCCACGTCGATCACGAGCGGGCCCACACCTGGCTTGCTGATTCAGCGCCGTTGCCCTGGGCCAGCTGTCCGCTCACGGAGAACGCCGTGCTGCGCATCCTGGGGAACCCGCGCTACCCCAACAGTCCCGGGCCTCCGGCCGTGGTGGCCCCGCTGCTCGAGGCCTGGCGCAGCCTGCCGCGCCATCGCTTCTGGGCCATTTTTCGCTGTCGCCTGACACGCCTCAGCCTGCTGACCCCAGGCGTGCTGGGTTCTGATCGCCTGCTGGACCCTTCCCAGATCACGGATGCCTACCTGCTCGCCCTGGCCGTGGACCATGGCGGCTCGCTGGTGACCCTGGATCGCCGCCTGCGACCCGAGCTGGTGGCCGGAGGGGCGGAAGCCCTGGTGGTGCTGGATGGCCTGTGAGCCGGTGGTGAGCCGCACAAGGGCTCGGGGCGAGCACGATCCTGGGAGTTCGCCGGCCAGCTTGATCCGCTCGATCCGCAGGCAGCGCTCAGCGGCAACGCATTGCGGGCGCTCAACCACGCCTCGGCGAGCTCCGCCAGCTCACCGCCCGGACCAACAGCAACGGCGAGCGCAACACCAATCTCCAGAAACTCAACGGCCCGGCGCTCAGGCCCTCCGATCTCGCCCAGCCCCTGCAGCTGCTCTAGCCGAAGGCTTCTGCGAACCAGTGGGCCCAGGTGAATGCGGTGTTTGATCAGGCCCAGGCCCAGATCAACCGCGACCGGAATGCCTTGCCGCCGGCCTCAGCCGCCACCGCCCTGCCGGAGCTGCTGCGCTCCAGCCTCGCCTGCCTGCTGCTGGCCACCGCCTTTGCGGGCTTCGCGCGGCGGGCGGGGGCGGAGCTGTCGCTGCTGGAGGAGATGCAGCGGCGGCTGCGCTGGCTGCGGCTCAGGCCGGGCCGCGGCAGGGATCGCTCCGACGCCGACTGGATCCGTGAGATGGCGGGTAAGCGGGAGGGCTGAGGGGGCTTGAGTCCTGTGGATCCGCTACGCCACGACGGTAGGCGGGCCTAAGCTCTTGGTTATCAGGTCATCTGGTCATCTGGTTATGCGCATGGTGGGACTGGCCGAGGCCAAGGCGCAGCTGTCGGCGCTGCTCGATGCGGTGGAAGCGGGCGAAGAGGTGGTGATCACCCGCCGCGGCCAGCCGGTGGCGCGGGTGGTGCGTGAGCAGCCCCGTTCAGACCAGGCCCCGGACTGGCCCGCTCGCCTGCGCGCCCTGCATGGCGATCAACCGGGCCCGGCCGGCTCGGCGGTGGAGCTGCTGCGGGAGCTCCGGGATCAGGAGCGATGAGCCGCAGGCGACCCGCCAGCTACGTCGACACCTGCGTGCTGGTGTCGCTGTTTCATGGCGACAGCGGTTACCGAGCCGCGGAAGCCTGGCTGCGTGCGGCGGCGGATCAGGAGCTCTGGATCAGCCACTGGGTGCTGCTGGAGTTTGCCTCCGCCACCGCCGTGCGACTGCGCCGCGGCGATCTCGCCATCGCCAGGGCCGCGGCGCTGCAGAGCGCGCTGGAGGCCTTCCGGCAGGAGCGCCTGGCGATGCTGGAGCCCCGAGGGGAAGACTTTCTGATGGCCCGCCGCTGGATCGAAACCGGCGATGCCGCGGGCCTGCGAGCCGCCGATGGATTGCATCTGGCCATGGCCCATCGCCAGGGTCTGCGCCTGGTCAGCGCCGATCAGCTCCTGGTACGCGCCGCCCACAGCCTCGGGATCGAAGCGTGGTTGGTGGCTTGATTGCGGCCGCCTCGGCCTGCAGGGGCCGCCCACCCTTTCTGGGCTGAAGCCTCCAAACTTTCAGTAGCGCTTGACACCCCTGAGCTGGCAAGTCTTCGCGGATCTTATACCACTGGCGTGACAGAAAAGAGACTGGCCTACCCCCCCCGGGGGGGCCGACTTGGATGTCTTGGTTCAATTCAGTGAGGCGAATCCGTATTGACTTCTCATGATCTCAGCGTCGTCCATTAAAATGTTCAAAGCCAAAGCTTTTGTTGTTGCCGGCGTAGCGACCCTGAGCGCCATGGCCGCCCTGCCGGCTCAGGCCACCACAGGCTTCACCGGGCCCTATGCGCCGGCCAATTGGACCTTCAGCACGAACGGCGGGGGCTCTGTGGACACTTCAGGAGCACCAGGGTCGATCGCATTGACCAATCA
>BJHE01000136.1 GCA_014191755.1 Cyanobium sp. | reverse complement strand
AATCAAGCCGGGGCGAAGCGCGGCTGGCCGGGCCGATGCAGGCCATCGGAGCGGCCGTGGTGGGCATGGTGGCCAGCCTGGCGCTGCTGTTCGCTGGACCGGTGCTCTGGCCCGGGAGCCCAGGGACCGGGCTGGATCTGGCAGCCTTGGCTCTGCTGGGGCTCGCCTTGATGCTGCTGTTCTGGCGGCGATGGGGCGTGCTGCCCCTGATCGGCGGCGCGGCGCTGGTGGGGCTGGCGCGGGTGGGGCTGGCCTGGCTGGGGAGCTAAGCGGTGCAGGGATTCCCAGCCAGACCAAGGCGTGCCGGAGTGGCCCCCAGCCCGAGCGCTCAGAACGAGAAGGTGGTCTGCATCAGACCGCCGAGCTGGTGGAAGCTACGACCGGCTGGCGTGACCTGCCCGAGGGGCCGGTTCAGATAAAAGAGCGCCGGCATCAGGGAGATGTTGTCGGTGAGCTGGAACTTGTACCAACCCTCCAGCACCACATTGCCGTCGTTGGGGGTGGAGCCATCCCGCAGGGCGGTGGCGAAGATCGGCTGGCCGATGGCGAAGCCGAGGCTGTTGTCCTTCACGAAGGCATCCTTCCATTGCAGGCCCACCATCCAGCTCTGGCTGGTGGCCACGGCATCAGGGCCGGGATTATCGCCGTACGCGGTGCTGTTCAGGCCCCAGCCGGCGCTGATCGAAGGCATCCAGCCGTTGCTGGCCGGCTGCCAGTAGCCGCTCAGACCGATGGCGTCGGTATGGGAGCCCGCGGCGAAGGCCAGGGCGGCCAGCGGCGTGGCCCCGGTGATCTCAAAACCGCCCTGCAGCCAGGAATAGATGGCGGCCAGGCCCCAGGTCTCCTTGGCGTAGCCCAACTGCACGGTTCCGCTGCCCTGGCCACCGGCGGTGCCGATCCCTCCCAGGCTGGGATTGGAAATGTCCCCGTAAAAGGCCACATAGTTGGCAGAAAGGCTCCAGGCCTTGTCCTTCCACCAGAGGCCGGCACCACTGCCGAGGTTGTAGTTGTAGGCCCCGGGGGCGCCTGCCAGAGTCATCACGTTGAGCACGGTGTTGTCGGGGTAGACGTTCGGCGCCAGCGCCAGCATGTCGTCCTGCTCCACCCGAGCTCCGAAGGTCGCCATCAGGTTCGATCCGATCGGAAACTGATAGAACAACCGTTCGACCGACAGCACGTAAGGACAGGCGAAGTCGCGGCAATTCTGATCGAAGGCCGCCCCCAGCAGCGACAGCTGCCCGGTTGGACCACCACCGCCGAAGGGGCTGTTGCCGAAATTACCGTCGCGCAGCACGGTGCGCAGCAGATCCTTGCCGGTGAAGCTGGTATCGAGGCTGAGCTGAAAGTCGAAGACGAAGTTGGTGCCGCCCCAGCCCGCGCGGCTGGAGCCCACCAGATCGCGGGCGTTGCCCCCGAAGGCATTGGCACCCACCACATAGGTGGCCACACCGGACAGGGTGGTGGTGGTGGAGAACTGATCCACCACCAGCTGCCCGACCCGGGCCTCAAGCCCGTCGACGCGGCCGCGCAGCTGGGCGAGTTCGGCCTGGAATTCCTTGCTGAGGCGCCGCAACTCATCGGTGCTTTCCTGAACCCGGTCCAGGCAGGCCTGGAGCAGTGCTGCCGCCTCGAAGCGACTGATCGTGCCCCCGCCTCGGAAGCTGCCGTTGGGATAACCAGCCACGCAGCCGTAGCGGTCCACCAGATTGGCCAGGGCTTGATAGGCCCAGTCGGTGGGGCGCACATCAGTGAAGGAGCCCGCACTGGTCACCTGATCACGGGCGCCATAACGGTTGAGATCGGCCAGATTCAGCTCCGCCGCCCGCAGCCCCCCTGGCAGCAGGCTCACCAGCAATCCCAGGCCCGCCAGAGTGGCCCCCCGACTGGCCGGGAAGGGCCCGAACGAAACAGGCGAATCATCCGACAATTTGGTGATCTTCATTCGGGGGAACACGAGCGACGCAGGCGACTACCGGCGGCAAACTTACTGAATCCGCCATGCAAGACACAGAACGTTTGCGGAAGAAAACAGGTCAGCAATCGCACCAAGCCAAGATGGTTCATGGCACGGGACCCAGGCCCAGCCTCAGAACACCTCGACCGCCGCCAGGGCTGGCTCCTCTCGCCGGCGCTGCGCCGATTCACCACAGGTCTTGGGAGTCGGAAACAGCTTGCCGGGGTTGGCCAGGCCCTCGGGATCAAAGGCCTGGCGCACCAGCTGCATGGTGGCCAGGTCGTCGGGGGAGAACATCCAGTCCATGTAGCAACGCTTGTCATTGCCCACCCCATGCTCGCCGCTGATGCTGCCGCCCGCCGCGATGCAGAGCCGCAGAATTTCGGCCCCCAGCTCCTGCACCCGTTGCTCCACACCGGGATCACCGGCGCGATAAAGGATCAAGGGGTGAAGGTTGCCGTCGCCGGCATGGAACACATTGGCCACGGGCAGGTCATAGCGCTCGCTCAGTTCACCGATCGCCCGCATCACCTCCGGGAGCGCCGTGCGGGGCACCACCCCGTCCTGGAGGTAGTAGCTGGGGAAGCGGCGGCCGAGGGCCGAGATCGCCGACTTGCGCCCCTGCCAGAGCCTGGCCCGGTCGTCGGCCTCGGTGGCCAGGCGCACGGTGCGGGCCCCGGCCTGGCGGCAGCGCTCGGTGGCCAATTCCAGGGCCACCGCCACCTCCTCCTGGTGGCCGTCGAGCTCCACCAGCAACACCGCGGCCGCATCGTGGGGATACTCCTGAGCCCCCAGATAGTCGTTGACGGCCTCGATGCAGAGGCGATCCATCATCTCCATGCCAGCCGGCAGGATGCCCGCGGCGGTGATGCCGCGCACCGCCTCGGCCGCCGCCTCCATCGAGGTGAAATCGGCCAGCAGCACCGCCACGCTGGCCGGGGCCCGCAGCAGCCGCAGGGTGATCGCCGTGGCGATGCCCAGGGTGCCCTCGCTGCCGATGAACACGCCGCGCAGGTCGAGCTCCGGGGTTTCAGCCAGGCCGCTGCCCAGGGTGGTGATGGTGCCATCGGGGAGCACCACCTCCATCTCCAAAACATGGTTGCTGGTCACGCCGTATTTGAGGCAGTGCACGCCGCCGGAGTTCTCGGCCACATTGCCGCCGATGCTGCACACCACCTGACTGGAGGGATCGGGGGCGTAGTAATAGCCGTCGCCGGCCACCGCCCTGGTGACCCAGCTGTTGATCACCCCCGGCTGCACGGTGATACGGCGGTTGGGCAGGTCCACCGCCAGCACCTTGCGCATCCGGGTGGTGGCGATCACCAGGGACGGGGTTTCGGCCACGGCGCCACCGGAGAGGCCGGTGCCGCTGCCGCGGGCCACGAAGGGCACCCCCTCGCGGTGGCAGAGGCGCAGCAGGGCCGCCACTTGCTCAGTGGTTTCCGGCAGCACCACCAGGGGCGGCTCCCAGCGGTGCAGGGTGAGGCCGTCGCAGTCGTAGGTGAGCAGCTCCTGGCGGGCGGCCACCACACCCCGGGCCGGCAGGATGGCTCGGCAGCGGCGCTCGATGGCGGCCCAGTCGATCGGGGGACGGGACGCTGGGGAGGGGCTGGGGGAATCGATCGGGCTGATGGCGGTGGCGGGTGACGGGCTGGGCGCGCGCGAGGGGCCAGGCACAACCGAGGAACGGGAGGCGGCCCCTTGCATCTGGAGGGCAACCGCACCGTCAGTAGGAGAATCTTGCCTGCCCGGTTGACTGCCGGGTTGTCTCCCCGCTTCGGTGCTCGGTTCGGTGCTCGGAGCAGGCGTCACAATGGAAACGGGCATCGGGCAAAGCCGCGTTCAAGGTACTCAAGGTGCGCCCATGGCCACGCTGCGGGAGATCGCGGCGGGCTTCTCCCCACTCCTGTTCAAGGCCCTGATCCTGGCCTTGGTGCTTGGCGCGATGGCGGCACCGACGATCTGAAGCCACCCTGGCGCCCCGCCATCCCCCACGAATTCTTCGCGGATCCACCCATGTGTGCGCCGCTGGGTCAGGATGGATCACGCTCGTCAGCCTTCCGTCCGCGGATCCCGTCTTGTCGGCTTCTCCCACAGCGCCCGTATCGACTCCTGTGCTCAACACCGCCCGGTCCCAGGAGATCTTCACCGCCGCCCAGACCCTGATGCCGGGGGGCGTGAGCTCGCCGGTGCGGGCGTTCAAATCGGTCGGCGGTCAGCCGATCGTGTTCGACCGGGTGAAGGGCGCCTATGCCTGGGATGTGGATGGCAACCGCTACATCGATTACGTGGGCAGCTGGGGGCCGGCCATCTGCGGCCACAGCCACCCCGAGGTGATCGCCGCCCTGCAGGCGGCCCTGGAGAAGGGCACGAGCTTTGGCGCCCCCTGTGAGCTGGAAAACCGACTGGCCGAGCTGGTGATCGAGGCGGTGCCGTCGGTGGAGATGGTGCGCTTCGTGAATTCGGGCACCGAGGCCTGCATGGCGGTGCTGCGCCTGATCCGGGCCTTCACCGGCCGGGAGAAGCTGATCAAGTTTGAGGGTTGCTATCACGGCCACGCCGACATGTTCCTGGTGAAGGCCGGCTCGGGGGTGGCCACCCTGGGCCTGCCCGATTCGCCGGGCGTGCCGAAGGCCACCACTGCCGCCACCCTCACCGCCCCCTACAACGACCTTGAGGCGGTGAAGGCGCTATTCGCCGCCAACCCTGGCGAAATCGCTGGAGTGATCCTCGAGCCGGTGGTGGGCAATGCCGGCTTCATCACCCCCGAACCGGGCTTCCTGGAGGGCCTGCGGGAGATCACCAAGGACAACGGTGCCCTGCTGGTGTTCGACGAGGTGATGACCGGCTTCCGGATCAGCTACGGCGGCGCCCAGGCGAAGTTCGGCATCACCCCCGATCTCACCACGATGGGCAAGGTGATCGGCGGCGGCCTGCCGGTGGGGGCCTACGGCGGCCGCGCCGAGATCATGGCGATGGTGGCCCCGGCCGGCCCGATGTATCAAGCGGGCACGCTCAGTGGCAACCCGCTGGCGATGACCGCCGGCATCAAGACACTGGAACTGCTGAAGCAGCCCGGCACCTACGAGCGACTGGAGGCGATCACCAAGCGCCTCAGCGACGGCATCCTGGCGGCCGGCCGCTACGCCGGCGTGCCGATCAGCGGCGGCAACATCAGCGCCATGTTCGGCTTCTTCCTCTGCGAGGGACCGGTGCGCAACTTCGAGGAGGCCAAGGCCACCGACACGCTGTTGTTCGGCAAGCTGCACCGGGCGATGTTGGAGAGGGGTGTGTATCTGGCCCCCAGCTCCTACGAGGCGGGCTTCACCTCCCTGGCCCACAGCGACGCCGACATCGACGCCACCCTGGCCGCCTTCCGCGACAGCTTCGCGGCGATCGTCTGAGCCAAAG
>BJHE01000135.1 GCA_014191755.1 Cyanobium sp. | reverse complement strand
GGCATCCCTCTAGCGCCAGGGTGTTGATGCTGCAGACGGAGTCAGAAATCCAACCCGAAGTGCTGAAACTGCTGCGCAGCGGCAGCCTGCCCGCTGAACTGCAGCCCCACTGATGAGGCGCGCTTGCCGGGCCTACTCGATGGCCGGATCCCTTCGGCCCATGCCGGCGCCGATCCCCAGGGGGAGGTGTATCGCGAATTGATCCTGGCGGTGTGCCGCTCCTATCATCAGCTACTGCCGAATCTGTTTGAAGGGCTGGCTGATGCCAGCGAGTAGTTGTTGCCGGACGACCTGCTCAGTGATGGCTCGATTGCCGGCGGCTCTCGCCGTGAGATCAGCGTCAGCGATTACGCTGATGTAGAAACCCAAAGACATTCAGGCCGCCACCCAGCTGTTCACGCCCAACTGGATCGTGAAATACATGGTGTAGAATTCCCTAGGAGCGCAGTGGCTGGCCACCTATCCGGCTTCAGCGATCAAGGGCCAGATGGAGTACTACATCGAGCCCGCTGAGCAGACGGATGAAGTGAAAGCCCAGCTGGCGGCGATCACACCGGAATCACTCAACCCCGAAGAACTCACCCTGATCGATCCGGCGTGCGGCTCGGGTCATTCTTTGGTGGAGGCCTATGAATTGTTCAAGGCGATCGAGGCCCGCCACCGGGAGCAGCAGGTGGTCCTGCATCGGCCTCGGCAGCGACTTTGACGACTTCTGATCGGCTTAGTCCATGCCTAACCTAATCCGGTCGCCTTGAGGCGCAGCCAGGCAGGAGGGTGCAATGCGAGTGGTGAACGTGCATCAGGCCAAAACTCATCTCTCGCGCCTGATCGATGACGCCCATGCCGGTGAAACCATCGTGCTGGCCAAGGCCGGCAAGCCCTGGGCGCGGCTGATGCCCCTGGCGCCGCCCGCCCCCCAGCGCATCCCCGGCCGGTTGCGCAGCCAGGGGCCTCTGAGCAACCCCGATGCCCTGCTGGAGCCGATGGCCGCTGACGAGCTGGCCAGCTGGGAGTCCGGCGCCCTCCTGCCTGAGGGTCTCCAGCCATGAGCGATTCACCGGGCTACCTGCTCGACAGCCACGTGCTGCTCTGGTGGTGGTTCGTTCCGGAGCGCCTCACCGAACCGGTGCAGACCCTGCTCGCTGATCCAGCCACCACGGTGTTGGTGAGTGCGGCCACGGTGGGGAGCTGAGCCTCAAACACCACCAGTGCAAATTGCCGGAGCTGGCGCAGGCCATTGGCGATCTGCCAGGCCTGCTGCAGGCCGATGGCTTCCAGGCCCTGCCGATCGCCCTGGCCCATGGTGTTCGCGCCGGCGCCTACAACCAGCCTCATCGCGATCCCATTGATCGCATGCTCGCAGCCCAGGCCGAATTGGAGCGGCTGGTGCTGCTCACCACCGATCCCCAACTCTCCACCTTACCCTGCCGCACCCTCTGGTGCCAGCCATGGCCCCGAGCTCACCCCCAGCCGCCCCCAGCCCCCATTTCCACGCCCGCAGCATCACCACAGACCACGACTGGAAGATCACCCTAGATCGAGGCCTGGATGTTTTCCAATGGTTTGAGTTCTCCCCCTTCAACGCCGCTGCGGTGATGCACGAAGCGCGAATGGTGAAGGGCTGTGAGCTGAACTACATTCATCAAACAAAGGCCTAATCAAGATCCTGCCTGATCCCAAAGTTCCACGAGTTCATGCGTCCGCTGTTGGCGATCTCTCTGGCCCCCAACAGCAGCTTGTCAATCAGCGCCACATAGGCCCTCAGCCGCTCCTCATCGATCGGTTCCGCTGGATTAGCTGGCTGATGGTCCATGAACGAAGCGAAGTGGATGAGGTGGATGGCTAACTGGCTAAACGCGATCGTGACATTCAATATCGATCAGGGTTCCCTGCCACGCGCTGGCTGAGCTGGTCAATCACTACCCCTTCTGGCGTTGCGAGAGCCTCCCAGAAGGCCATGAACACCATTACGCCCATCTCGCGCAGCACCATCCTAATCAACCCAACCCCAATTCAAAGCATTGCACGCCCCGAGACACACCCTGGTTGGGGAAGGGCGCAGCCGTTGACGACACTAAAAATCCTTATAACTCAGGTATACCCCTGCCCGCCCTCCCCATGCCCTCTCCAGAAGCCGACCTTCCCCTGGCCACGACGACCCAGCAGCGCCTGCTCGAGCTGGGCCCCTCAGGTGAGGAAGATGCCGAGGATCTCAGGCAAAATCTCTCCGCCCTTGCCGCTCGCAACGGCATTCTCTGGCTGGGCGGTGATGAGGGCCGCAGCCTCTACCGGCTGCAACGCCTTGGCGAACACCGCTATGGCGACCTCCGCCCAGTGAAGCTCACTGACTTCGGCCTGGCCGGCGGCAAGGACGACGGCGAATCGGATATCGAGGGCCTGGCGCTCGACGCTGATCGGCTCTGGCTGGTGGGTTCCCACAGCCTCAGGCGCCGCAAGCACGACGACAACAAGGGAGAACCCTTGAGCCTGCTTGAACAGGACAAGCAAAGCCGCAACGCCCACGTGCTGGGCTGCCTGCGGTTAAACGGTGAGGGGCTGCCAGTGGCCGGGCAGCGGTTGGCCTTCGATGCAGCGGCTGGCCGCGATGCCCTCAGCCAGTTTCTAGCGGCCGACCCATTGATCGCCCCCTTTCTGAACATCCCCAGCAAGGAGAACGGCCTCGACATCGAGGGCATCGCCGCCCGCGCTGAGCGGCTGCTGGTGGGACTGCGAGGACCGGTGTTGCGGGGCATCGCCCTGGTGCTCGATCTGCACCTGGACGGCATCGAGTCGAACGGCAGCTCCACCCTCACCCTGGCCGCCCAGCGCTGCCGCTATCTGCAGCTCAATGGCCTGGCGGTGCGTGATCTGGCCGTTGTTCCCGGCAGTGACGATGTGCTGGTACTGGCCGGTCCAACGATGACCGTGGCGGGCCCCTGTTACCTGTACCGCTGGTGCAACGCCCTCCGCCCCCAGGAACCAAGGAGCGGCGCGGGGATCACAGTGGAGGAGCCAGAGCCACTGCTGTGGATCCGTGATGGCCGCCCCGGCCGGCCGGGTAAGGGCAGCGACAAGCCGGAAGGCCTGGAGCTCCAGCGCAAGGGGGGGCGCCTATTGGCCTGGGTGGCCTATGACGACCCCACCGAGGCTCGTCGGCAGGGGGGCCAGGGCGTTCGAACCCGGCTGGATGGCTTTGTGGTGCCGGATTGATTGCCGCAGTGGTGCCGGTCCACGATGGGCACCACGACGCTGAGGGCTACGGCATGGATCCGGCCACGACCCTCGCCTGGGCCCTGCTGTCGCTGGCCGCCGCCGCCGCCCTTGGCCTGGTGATCTTGATCGCCGGCCTGGAGCAGGTGTTTGCGCGGGCACCCAGGCTGGCCGAGCTGCAGGAGTCGGGATCTGATGCGTCCGCGATCACCTCAGTGGCCCTGGCCCTGGCCAACACCACGCTCACGGTGGTGGTGCCCGCCTACAACGAAGCCGCCAACATCGCCGCCTGCCTCACCAGCCTGCTGGGCAGTGAGGACCCCTGCGGCGACTGGCAGGTGCTGCTGGTGGATGATCGCTCCAGCGATGCCACGCTTGCGATCGCCCAGGAGGCGGCAGGGGCCTGCGGCGCCACCGAGCCCCGCTTCTCGCTGCTGGATGCCGGGCCCCGGCCGGTGGGCGAACGCTGGGTGGGCAAGAACTGGGCCTGCAGCCGCGCCATGGAGCAGGTGGCGAGCGAATGGGTGCTCTTCGTGGATGCCGATCTGCGCCTGCAGCCGGCCACCCTGCGGCGCGCCCTGGCCCAGGCGACGACGGATGGGGCGGATCTGCTCAGCCTGGCGCCGCGGCTGAGCTGCGGCTGCCTGGCGGAGTGGCTGGTGCAGCCGATCATGGCCAGCTTGCTGGGGCTCGGCTTTCCGATCGAAGCCGCCAATGATCCCGCCAGTGCCGTGGCATTTGCGGCCGGGCCGTTCATGTTGTTCCGCCGCAGCGCCTACCTGGCGATCGGTGGCCACCGGGCCCTGGCGGCGGAGGTGGTGGAAGATCTGGCCCTGGCGCGGCGGATCAAGCAGGGCGGCCATCGCCTCCGCTACCTGCTCGCTCTGGATGGGCTCGAATTGCGCATGTACAGCGATTTCGCCTCCCTCTGGGAGGGCTGGACTAAGAACTGGTTGCTAGGCCTCGATGGCGATGTAGCCAGGGCCCTGGCGGCCTCGTCGGCGGTGCTGCTGATGTTCAGCGGCCCCTGGTTGCTGGCTGCGGTTGCGGCACTCCTCGCCGCGGGTCTGGCCCCTGTGGGGTTCGCCCTTGTGGGGTTTGCCCCTGTGGGGTTGCTTGGCCAGCGGCTGGTGTTGCTGGCCGCCCTTGCCCTTGGCCTTGCGGGCATTGGCCTGCAGCTGGTCCTGCGCCTTTGGATCCGCCGCCAATTCCAGCTGCCGATCAGCTTCTGGTGGCTGATGGGAGCCGGTGGCCTGGTGGTGGGCGCGATCGGCCCGGTGTCGGTGTGGCGCACCCTCAGCGGCCGCGGTTGGACCTGGAAAGGGCGGCCGTTGGCCTGATCGGAGGCGCCGAATCCTTCAGTGGGGAAGGTGGCGCAGCTGGGCTGGTTGGGAGCCGATGAATTTCGCTGGAGTCCGGTGGAAGGGGCATGACAATCGCACTTCCTCTCACCTACAGTTCAAAGTAACAATGCCTGGGGTGAAATAGGTCGGATCTCGTATGTAGGGTGCTAGCTGTCTGCCTCGAGATGCTCAGTTTTGAGTGGCCGTCTAAGGGAGGCTACAAGGCCGGCGAGGGCTGCAGCGTTAGTGGCGGCGGCGGGGACGGCGGAGGGGATGGCAATGGAGGCGCAGGGGGGCTGCCAAGGATTTCGGACAAGCCGCGGATGCGCTGTTCTTTGGTTTCGGGCCCCAGGCTCCACAGGCTCTCAAAGTAGAAGAATGCCACACCCAACCCCCGAACCCGGTTGGCTTCCACTTTGCGGCGCATCAACTCCAGAGATGTCGGGCGGTTACGCTGACCACTCATGACAGCGATGGCAGTGGGGATGCGGCCTTTGGCCTTCTGGACCTCGGGCCGCGTGAGATGGGGTAGGTAGCTGTTCAGTTCAGGGCGATAGATCTGGACCAGCAACTCATCAGCGATGCCCTGCTGCACCCAGCTTCGCCAATCCTGCAGCTGCAGCTTGTAAGCAAAGTCGTAGTAGTTGGGGGAAATCGAGATCAGGGCACCAGGCCGCGCCTTGCGCACAGCCCGTGCCAGCTGAGCCATGAAGCTCGTGATCCGATCAGCGCGCCACTTCACCCAGGCCGGATCATCAGGATTGGCGGGCGGCTTGCGTCCGGTCTGCTTGCGATAGAGCGCTGTTGTGAAGGAATCGTATCCAAAATCGCGTGGCAGGCTCATGTGGTCGTCGAACTGGATACCTTCCGCGTCGTACTGACGCACCACCTCAAGCACGAGGTCGGTGATCAACTGCTGGACCTCGGGCCGGAATGGATTGAGCCAGACCACTTCGCCCGCTGCGCTTATGGAGGTCAGCCCGCCATCGCGCTTCTGGGTGAGCCAGGCGCGATGGCGCTTGGCCAGCGCCGAATCAGGC
>BJHE01000134.1 GCA_014191755.1 Cyanobium sp. | reverse complement strand
AAAGAGATTGAGCAGGGTTCCTGAAAAAAGATCGCTGGAGGGCTGGAGAAGCTGAAAGCCTGAGCTGGCGATGATCAGATAGGCCAGAATTTGAAATGGTTGACTATTGATATATCTGCCGACCATAAAATATGTGCTGATAAGATAGGTTGCCATCGCCAGTATGCGTATGTGCCAGTTGAGGTTCTCGTGGGTAGTTGGTATCACGAGCTTGTAGAGACCTGCAATCAGGCTGGAGGTGATGCCGCCACTGTTCTGCAGGGCTGGGTACTGGAAGCTCCAGCTGTTTTGCGCATACCTGATATGGAGATCCACGGTTTCGGCAAAGTGCTGGTCCATGGGCGCTGCCGGTACGATGCCGCTATCTTTCAGGATCAAAAAGGCTGAGATCAATAGCGTTGCGATCAGGATGGAGCGCTGAACAAGGCGTAGGAGCCCGAACTCTGGCTGCTGCTGATTAGTGATCTGATTTGTGATACCGCTCTTCATGCTTCCAGGGGCCGTGGGGGCTTTCTGCCGATGGACGATGGCTGGAATCTACTCGTACTGATCCCTGCAGCAGCTTCTGAGGGCAGCATGTGATTCGGCGACGTGCCTGGTGGCTCCCAGTCGCAACGACCCGCGCCCATGTCGAGAGGTGGGCCGGGTTGTTCGACCATTTCGCCTACAGTAAAATAAAGTGTGAAGCTCTTTGTTGTCTGTTTCGCCTGCCCTGCGGAGTGGTCCCACCTGGGACGAAGTGCATCTGGAACAGCCCCTACAGGAGCTGTTGCCGGAACTCATTAAGCTGCGTCGCCACCTGCACCGCCATCCCGAGCTCAGTGGCCATGAACGCCAGACGGCTGCTCTGGTGGCCGGAGAGTTGCGCCGCTGGGGCTGGGAGGTACGGGAGGCCGTTGGACGCACGGGTGTGGTGGCGGAACGCGGGCCGCTCGGAGGCCCGCTGGTGGCCCTGCGGGTCGATATGGATGCCCTGCCGATCGAGGAGCGCACCGGCTTGCCCTGGGCCTCCTCGCACCAGGGCCTGATGCATGCCTGCGGGCACGACATCCACACCACTGTGGGCCTTGGTGTGGCGGCCCTGTTGGCCGCCCTGGGCGAGAGCCTCACTGCAAGGGTGAGGCTTCTGTTCCAACCTGCCGAGGAAACGGCTCAGGGGGCCGCCTGGATGCGTGCCGATGGGGCCATGGAGGGGGTGGCGGCTCTGTTTGGTGTGCATGTGTTTCCGAGCATCGCGGTGGGAACCGTGGGTGTGCGCTGCGGCAGCCTCACCGCCGCCGCCGGGGAACTGGAGATCGAGGTGCTCGGCGAGAGTGGCCATGGCGCCCGGCCGCACCAGAGCACCGATGCGATCTGGATCGCGGCGCGAGTGGTGAGTGGCCTGCAGGAGGCGATCAGCCGCCGCCTGGATCCACTCCATCCGGTGGTGGTGAGCTTCGGCCGGATCGAGGGGGGGAAGGCCTTCAATGTGATCGCGGATCACGTGCGGTTGGTGGGCACGGTGCGATGCCTCGATGCAGCCGTCCATGATCGACTGCCCGGCTGGATCGAGGACACGGTCCATGCCCTCTGCCGGGGCCATGGCGGTGAGGCCCGTGTTCATTACCGTCGTATTTCCCCGCCGGTCCACAACGATCCCGACCTCACCCGCCTCGTGGCGGCGGCGGCGGTGGACCTGCTGGGTGACTCACGGGTGGAATGGCTGGAGCAGCCATCGCTGGGGGCCGAGGATTTCGCCGCGCTTCTGGAGGGCCACCGCGGCACGATGTTTCGGCTCGGGGTGGCGGGGCCCGCCGGCTGCACCCCGCTTCACAGCAACACCTTCGCGCCCGATGAGGATTGTCTGGCCGTCGGCATCCGGGTCCTCACCCTCAGCCTGCTGCGCTGGATGGCGACACCGTGCTGAAGGCACCCCTCCTCTCGGCGGTTTCACCGCCGTCCCAGCGCCGCGCTGCCCTGTTGGCTCTCGCCTCCCCCCTGCTGATCCTTCTGGCCCTGGTGGGCCTGTTGCATCGCTCTGGAGCGTCCCGCTGGGAGGTCCTACCAGCCCTGTTGATTGGGTCGGGCCTGCTGCTGACCAGCCTGCACCGCCGTCGACGGCGCAGGAAGGAACTGTTGCGTTCGCTGCGGCAGAATCCACAGGGATAGAGGTATGCAGGTTGCCACCAACGTTTTGCAGTGGAGCGAGATGTTGGTGTGGTCGTGTTGAGTGCCGAAGCCAATCCAGCAGCTTCAGCGACCTCGAAACAGGGGGCTTCCGCTGAACATGTACAGCAATAGGTAATTGATCACGGCGGGCAGGATCGGTAGCAGGACCACCCATGCGGCCTTGGCTAGGTGGCCCAGCAGCAGGGCGGCCGAGGCATTGATCAGGAACAGAATCGTGAGGCCAAAGGTGTTGATGCGTTGTCCTTGGAGCCTGTCGTTGAAGGTGAAGCGCTGTTGGCCATACATTGAGACGCCAAAAGCAGCCAGAAAACCAACCAGATTGGCCGGACCTGTGCCGATCTGAAGGCCGATTTTCAGCGTGGTCAGAATCGCTGCATGCACGGCAGTGGAAGCAATGCCTACGGCGCCGAAGCGGGCGATGCGGTGTTTAAATGGCTTCATGTATGCGTTACAGTCTTGATCACGTAATGCGGTCTTCGTTTGGCCTCAAGATAGGATCTGCCCACATATTCTCCCAGAACGCCGATGCCGATCAGTTGCAATCCCCCCAGGAATGTAACAGCGAAGAAGAGCGAGGCATAGCCCGGCACGTCGATGCCATAAAAGAGCACCCGCACCACGGCCGAGAGACCAACGACGAAGGCGGCAGACGTCACGATCACGCCGAGGTAGCTCCAGATGCGCAGCGGTGCCGTGGAAAAGTTGAAGATTCCATCAAGGGCGTAGTTCCACAGCTTCCAGCTTCCCCACTTAGTGGTTCCCGAGCTCCGGGCAGGTCGCTTGAAGTAGATATTCTTCTGTTGGTAGCCGATCCAGGCAAAAAATCCCTTAGAAAATCTCACCCTCTCTTCACAGCCCAGTATGGCTTCAACCGCATCGCGATCCAGCAATCTGAAGTCGGAGGCATTGAACTGAACCTGAAGTTTGCTGAGCTTCAGGAAGAGTGAATAAAAGCCCTCAGAGCTCAGCCGCTTTATCAGACCGTCACTGGAGCGATCATGGCGCACGGCATTCACCACTTGATAGCCCTCCAGCCAGGCCTCCACCATGGTGGGAATCAGGCTGGGAGGGTCTTGGAGGTCGGCGTCTAGGATGATGCAAGCATCTGCCCGGCAGTTCCTAAGGCCGGCAAGCATGGCCGCCTCTTTGCCGAAGTTGCGGCTGAGGCTGATGATTGATCCGCCAGATAAGCAGCTGGATCCGCGAATGAGTTGCTCCATGACCTGACAGGTCTTGTCGCTACTGCCATCATCAACGATCACGATATGAAATTGAACTTCGCCTTTCAGGTAGAGATCAAATCCTTGAATCGTGTCATCTAGAGTGTGGATGAGTGCTTCGGCTGATTCTTCTTCGTTGTGGCAGGGTATTAGCAGGTTAATTGTCTTCACTGTTTAGCTGATGAAGGACTGATTCCTGTCTGGAATTATTGCATGGCCATCCAGGGGCGTTCCGCATCCGGCTCGCTCTGCAGCAGCGCTCGACCGGCTGCTGGTGTGCATGTCCAGCGTCGCTTTGGCGATGCTTCAAAGTGGATCTCGCCCTGCATCGGCTCTGGCCATGGATCCATTCGAGCCTGAGGCCGCTTCAGAACCAGGCCCGGACATCGCCGCTTTGCGCGCTGCCATCGCCTCCGGTGACCCCGCCAGGGCCATGCCGGCCCTGGCGCGCCTGAGAGAGGTGTCGGAGGATCGGGCCATCCCCCTGTTGCTACTGGGGCTGGAGCAGACCACCTTCATGGTGCGGTCCCTGGCCTGCGCGGGCCTCGGGGTCAAACGCAACGAAACCGGCCGACAGGCCTTGGAGCGTTCTCTGCGGAGCGACGCTGATGCCAATGTGCGCGCCGAGGCGGCCAATGCCCTCGCCAGCCATGGGGTCGAGCGCGCATGGCCGCTCCTGCGCTCCGCCTTCGAGGCCGACGACCACTGGCTGGTTCGCTGCAGCATTCTCTCCGCCCTGGCGGAACACCCCCAGATGGATCCCGAGCGACTGCTGGATCTGGCTGAACTGGCACTCCGGGATGGCGATGGCAGCGTGCGGGTGGGGGGCGCCGAGATCCTCGGCCGTCTGGTGCGGGAGGCTGGCAGCGGCCTGACCCCCACCTCCGGGGAAGGGGCTCCCCAGCCCTGGCAGCGGGCCAGGTCGCTGCTGATGGCACACCAGACAGATCCGGACCACCGGGTCGTGGCGGCGGCCCTCGATGGTCTGCAGGTCTGAACCCATCCCACACGGCCGCCTCACCCCCGATTACGGCCTTGCTAGATTTCGTATGTCACTAGGGGTGCCCAGCCCTCAGGTTGCCTCTGTCGGCAACCACCTAATGAGGGCTCTAGGGCTGAGATCACACCCTCCGAACCTGATCCGGGTCATGCCGGCGCAGGGAAGTGCGGTCGAACTCAGCGCTGCGCCCCACCCCGATCCGTCGCTCCTTCCGGGAAGCGGCCTTTATTCGGTGATCGATCCCATTCTTCGGTTCGGTCCCCTTCACCGCAGTCTGTCCTTCGCCGTCATCGTCATGCGCACTGCCTGGATCGAGAAGCGTCGCGAGACGATCTCCAGCGGCGGCAATGTCACTCAATTGCATTACGCGCGAGCGGGGGTGGTGACCGAGGAGATGGCCCATGTGGCGATGCGGGAGAAGTTGCCCGAGTCCTTGGTGATGGAGGAGGTGGCTCGCGGCCGGATGATCATCCCGGCCAACATCAACCATGCCAACCTCGAGCCGATGGCGATCGGCATCGCCAGCAGTTGCAAGGTGAACGCCAACATCGGCGCCTCGCCCAATGCCAGCGACATCAACGAAGAACTCGAGAAGTTGCATCTGGCTGTGAAGTATGGCGCCGATACGGTGATGGATCTTTCCACCGGTGGCGTCAATCTCGATGAGGTACGCACCGCGATCATCAAGGCTTCGCCCGTGCCGATCGGCACGGTGCCGGTCTATCAGGCGCTGGAGAGTGTTCACGGTTCGATTGAACGGCTTTCGGAAGACGACTTCCTCCACATCATCGAGAAGCATTGCCAGCAAGGGGTGGACTACCAGACCATCCACGCCGGTCTGCTGATCGAGCACCTGCCCAAGGTCAAGGGTCGCCTCACGGGGATTGTGAGCCGGGGCGGTGGCATTTTGGCTCAGTGGATGCTTTACCACCACAGGCAGAATCCGCTCTTCACCCGTTTCGACGACATCTGCGAGATGTTCAAGCGTTACGACTGCACCTTCTCCCTGGGAGATTCCCTGCGTCCTGGCTGTCTGCACGATGCCTCCGATGAGGCCCAGCTGGCTGAACTCAAGACTCTCGGTGAGCTCACCCGCCGCGCCTGGAAGCACGACGTGCAGGTGATGGTGGAGGGTCCCGGCCATGTGCCGATGGATCAGATCGAGTTCAACGTGCGCAAGCAGATGGAGGAGTGCAGCGAGGCGCCCTTCTATGT
>BJHE01000133.1 GCA_014191755.1 Cyanobium sp. | reverse complement strand
GGATCCACCAGGGCGACCTGCCGCTCCAGCCAGGGGCGGCAGGCGACCAGCTCGGCCGGGATGGGGCGCCGGTTCTGAGGCGGACGGCATTTGATCGCATTGACGATGTAGAGATCGCGCTCGGGATCCAGGCCGGCGTTAGCCAACAGGCGATCGAGCAGCTGGCCGGAGCGCCCCACGAAGGGGAGACCCAGCCGATCTTCTTCGGCGCCGGGGGCCTCACCGATCAGCAGCAGCCGGGCAGAAGGATTGCCGCGAGCGAGCACCACCTGGGTGCGTCCCTCCGCCAGGGAACAACGGCGGCACTGGCGACACTCCGTCTCCAGGAGCTCCAGGGACTCCATCGTTCTGTCGAGCAACACACGGCGCCATCCTCAACGGATTGGCCCGCGCATGATGCAGGATGGCCCGATTGTCGATACGCGCCCGCTCAATGCCGGCCCCGATCAAGCTGTCCGCCCGGGCCGGGGCGCTCCAGCCTTCGCTCACCCTCGCGATCACCGCCAAGGCCCGCCAGCTGCGCGCCGAAGGCCATGACGTGTGCAGCCTTTCGGCGGGCGAACCAGACTTCGACACCCCCGCCTTCATCCGCCAGGCCGCCAGCGAGGCTCTGGAAAGCGGCCACACCCGCTATGGCCCGGTGGCCGGTGAACCCGCCCTGCGGGCCGCCATCGCCGCCAAGCTGAGCGACGAAAACCATGTACCCACCAGCGGTGAGCAGGTGCTGGTGACCAACGGCGGCAAACAGGCCCTCTACAACCTCTTCCAGGTGCTGCTTGATCCTGGTGATGCGGTGCTGCTTCCGGCCCCCTACTGGCTCAGCTACCCGGAAATGGCCCAGCTAGCCGGGGCATCGGTGCAGTTCATTCCCAGCGATGCCACCAGCGGATTTCGATTCGATCCGGCTGCCCTCGAAGCGGCGATCACCCCCGAGAGCCGGCTGTTGGTGCTCAACAGCCCCTGCAATCCCACCGGCATGGTGCTGGGCAAGGCCGAGCTGGAAGCCATCGCCGCGGTGCTGCGCCGCCATCCGCGGGTGGTGGTGGTGTGCGATGAGATCTACGAATTCCTGCTGGCTCCGGGCCATCACCACCACAGCCTGGCGGCCGTGGCACCGGATCTGGCGCACCGCATCTTCATCGTGAACGGCTTCGCCAAGGGCTGGGCGATGACGGGCTGGCGGATCGGCTGGCTGGCCGGAGCCCGCGAGGTGATCGCCGCCGCCAGCGCCCTACAGAGCCAGAGCACCAGCAATGTGTGCACCTTCGCCCAGTACGGAGCCCTGGCGGCGATCACCGCCCCCCGGGACTGCGTGCACACCATGGCCGAGGAGTTCAACCGCCGCCGCACCCTGTTGAGTGATGGTCTGCAGAGCATTCCTGAGCTGGAGTTGCTGTCTCCGGAAGGAGCCTTCTACGCCTTCCCCGATGCCAGCGCCTGGGGCCTCGATTCGATGACCCTCTGCAACCGGCTGCTGGAGGAGGTAGGGCTCGCCGTGGTGCCGGGGGTCGCCTTCGGCGACGACCGCTGCATCCGCCTCTCCTGCGCCGCCTCCGAACCCACCCTGCTGGATGGCCTGGAGCGGCTGCGGCGGTTCCAGGCGAGCCTCTGAGCCGCGGACTGGCAGAGCGCAGCTGCCTGAGGGTGTGAAATCGAAGCGGGAGCGGCACCCGATCGGGCCTTCAGCGGGCAACCCCTCAACCGATCCCTTGGGTTGAGCTCGGACCCTTGACCCGAGCTGACAGGAGCATGGCCATGCAGCCAAGGCCATGGCGCCTGGAATGCGCCGAGCCGAGGGGCCGTGGCTGCTCACCAGTGAGCGCCTATCTTGGGGCATCATTTCTTCGGGGTCTTGCACCATGCAGCTCCAGGCCCTGCGGTCGGTTCCCCTCCACCTCGAAGCAGGCCGCGACATCCGCCGCAGCCTGGAGCGCCTGGCGGTGGAGCTCAATGCCAGCGGCTTCGTGCTCGGGGTGGTGGGCAACCTCTCCCAGGCAGTGTTTCAGTGTCCTAGCCAGGCAAGACCCACGGTCCTGGAGGGTGACCTGGAGATCATCACCCTGCAGGGCACGATTTCGCCCCAAGGGGTGCACCTGCACCTGAGCTTCTCCGATGGGGCCTGCCAGGTGTGGGGCGGCCACCTGGAGCCCGGCACCCTGGTGCAGAAGGGGGCCGATCTGCTGGTTGGGCTGCTTGAAGCAGACGGCGGAAACAGCGAAGACCCGTCAGTCCAACCCAGCCCCCGACAAGCCGATCGGCTTCACCCCACCGACGTCGCCATCACCACGGTGATCGAGCAGCCAGTGCTGCAGGAATCAGAACCGGCCCATGCGCCAGCAGGTGTCAGAGGAGGCCAGGCCGCGACAGCGACCAACGAACCCCGGGTGGACATCGCCGTGCTTGCGGGCTGCCCATATTGCGCCCGCGCCCTGCGGATGCTGCGCACCCTTGGCATCCCCTATCGGGTGGTGCCCCCCAGCGGCGGCGGCTCCCTACCTCAGGTGCAGATCGATGGGGTAGCCATCGGCGGCTACGACGCCCTGGCCGAACTGCACGGCCGCGGGTCGCTGGAAGGCCTGCGCCGGGGATAAGGCCGCGCTGGTCATCGGATCAACCGGCGCGGCCGCTCAACCGATCATTTATCCAGGAAGGGATCGGGCACCTGGCTGGCCTGGATCCGGGCCGGGAGAAACACATACCAGGAGAGCAGTGAGGTGCATTGGCCGGTCTGCGGCTTGCAGCGGCCCTCGGCTCCCACCGCCTGGGGCCCTTCGGCGAGGCGGAAATCGGTGGGCAGGGCCCGCATGATGCCGATCGAGGAGATCGAGCCATCCACCGAGTCCTTGATGATCGCCGAGCGCAGCGCCTGCACCGAGGTGCTGCCCATGCTCCGGTAGGGGTAGTAGTTGAGCGTGGCGGTCTTGAGGAAATCGACGCCGGCGTTGGAGTACAGATACCGAGTCACAGCCCGCAGATCCACGTTGTAGCTCTTCGACATTCCGGCGCGGACCTCCGAGGCGGTCCAGCCGGAGCGGTTCAGCCCGCCTTCGAGGCCGCGGTCGGTCACTTCGCCGCTATCGACAAAGGTGTCAAAGGCCTGCTGCTGGGTCGACCACACGGCACCGCCGGTGGTCCAGCGCACGGGATTCTGAGCGGCAACGGCTGGTGCCACGGCGATCAGACCGCCGGCGCCGAGCACGGCGAGGGTGCAGAGGTGCTTGAACAAGGATCCAACGTGGAGAACCCTCTCAGCGTATGCATCGCTGCAGGCATTGGCAGCGGTGGCAACGTCAATTGCGCCGCAACCGGCCACCGATTCCCCTCAGGCAGCGGAGCTCAGGTTCGGAAGCCCTGACCCTTATCCTCCAGCCGCTCCACCACCACCGAGGTGCCGTAACTCAGCAACCTCGGTGGCGGCAGCGCTGCCGCCCTGCAGGATTCGCTTGTACCAGCGGATCGCATAGCCCTCAAACATGAAGGTGGTGGTCACGGCAACCGGTTGAACCATGGCGGCGGAACAGCGCGGGGACGCGCCAGAGCGGAGAAGACAGGATCGGTTTGAGTGGGCTGCAAGCGAAGCCAGAGATTGAAGGAGATCCTGACGATCCTTTCTCTGGAGGCGGTCCTGCCTTTGTGTGGAGGCCTCCTGGTCTTGATGGAGGGCAACCAGGGGGCGATCAGCGGCGAAGCATGAGCGCCCGTGGCTTGGAGTTACCGATGCGCTGGCAGGTTGATCAGGAGGATGGAGAGGATCGAATTCCGATTCAGTGGCAGCGATCACACCGATAGCTGGAGCGGGATTGCGGAGTGTCGGAAGATCGGAGCCGAGCAAGGCCGCGATCGGTCCGCCGCACACTCCCGCCGGCGCCACTAAGAGCTTCCGCTCGGATGTGGAGAGGGCTAAGCGAGTGGTGCTGACCAGGGATGAAGGGGGCCCGAGGGGGAGAAGGGGGGAAGATAGGCGCGGATTTCCATGCTGATTCTGCCTGGATCCCAGCCGAGGGGCTTGGAAAACGTCCGGTGATTGGTTATGGTTGTGTTGTCGTGTTGGAACAACAAGCATGCTGATCGGAAGTGAGCTCCTGGCCAAGGTCAAGGAGCTGGGGGATGTTTCCAAGTCCGAACTGGTGCGGGGCTGCGGCTACGTGAGCACCAAGAAGGATGGGAGCGAGCGTCTCAACTTCACCGCTTTCTATGAAGCGCTGCTCGAAGCCAAGGGTGTGAGCCTCGGTGAGGGCGGCGGAGCGGCCAAAGCCGGCCGCAAGCTCAGCTACGTGGCCACCGTGCAGGGCAACGGCAATCTGCTGGTGGGCAAGGCCTACACCGCCCTGCTGGATCTCCACCCCGGCGACGAGTTCGAGATCAAGCTCGGTCGCAAACAGATCCGTCTGGTGCCCGCCGGCTCTTTGGATGAAGAGTGATCGGTTCATAGTCGATCAACAGGCCCGAAAGCTGGATGCAGGGCCGCACGACTCTTCGCTGCGGCCGATCCCCCGAATTCTTGAGCTCAGAATCTCAAGCTGAGTGCATCGCGGATCATTCAGCGAGCACAAACGCCCCGCTCGGCCACAGGCCAGCGGGGCTTTGGTCTGGTCACCCCTCAAGGCGGTGGTTCGGACCACCTCCTACACCTTCCGCGACACCAACCACGCCGCCAACCTGTTTGCCCTTAAGGAACTGGGCAACATCTACACCCGCATCATGAATCCCACCCAGGCGGCGGTGGAGGAAAGGCTCGCCGCCCTCGCGTGAGGGGTTGGTGCTCTGCTGGTGTCGAGCGGCCAGGCGGCCGAAACGATTGCCCTGCTCAATCTCGCCGATGCCGGCGATTACATCGTCTCCAGTTCCTCCCTCTACGGCGGCACCGACAACCTCGCTCCCGTGGCGGCGGTGGCCCATGAGATGGACGTGCCCCTGGTGGTGGACAACATCGTGGCGAAGCCCTATCTGATCCGCCCGATCGAATGGGGGGCCGATGTGGTGGTGCATTCCGCCACCAACCCGATCCCAGCTATCACGGCTTGGTCTATGCACGGGATCTTGGGGTGAACCGGGCCTTCGCCGTGAACCTCCCCTTCATCCACAAGGTCCGCGTGCAGTTGCAGCGCGATCTCGGCTCCGCCGTGGCGCCATTCAATGCCTGGCTGATCGCCCAGGGGCTGGAAACCCTCTGGCTGCAGATCGAACGCCACCCCGCTGGGTGGCCCAGATGGTGGGCCCCTGCCTTGGCGGCATGCGGGTGCTGGAGTGGCTGGTGGCCCACCCCGAGCGGGTGGCGGCGGCCCTGATGATCGGCACCACGGCGGCTTTAGTGGCGGACCAGATCGGCAGCCACGAGGTTCAGATCGAGGCGATCCGAACCAGCGCTTTGTTCGCTGTCGCCTGACAAAGCTGCTTGAGAGCCCGATTGAGGCAGTTCAGATACGGGTCCAAGGAGGGGCATCGCAACCGTGTCTAAAACCGTGCCTCGTTTGGACATTTTGGGGCTTTTTCGTGCCTAAATCGTGCCTAACCCCAAAACCACCCCGGCCATCAGCTCGTTGCCAAAATCCAGTCGCTGCAGGGTTTTTTAGCGATGGGGGCAGGGGGACTTGAACCCCCACAGTCTTGCGACCTGCGGATTTTAAGTCCGCTGCGT
>BJHE01000132.1 GCA_014191755.1 Cyanobium sp. | reverse complement strand
GCGCCGTGATCAGCACGCCATTGCATGTGCAGGATGTGCCGGCCCGCTTCTCCCCCCAGATGGGCTGGGAGGGGGCCAATGTGATCTTCGACAGCTGGGTGCATCCGCTGATGATGGGGCTGGAGGAACACCTGATCGGCATGTTCCGCCACGATTTTGAATTCGTGGATGGCCACCGCAGCCATCTGGGTGATGGGGCACCGGCGGCTGCGCCGCAACCGCCTTCGGCAGCAACGCCAGCCGATCCGGCCGCTGGGCCCGCAACGGTGCAGACGGGGCCTGGAGGGGCTGCCTCTGCCACCACGGCAACGCTGGTGGCCGAGCCGGTGGTCGAAACTGTGGCCGAGGTCGGTGTGGCAGCTGCCGGGGTTCCCATATGGACACCCGACGGCGAAGCGGAATTGCACAAGATTCCCTTCTTCGTGCGAGGCAAGGTGAGGCGCAACACCGAAGCCTTCGCCACCGAGCGTGGGGTGGCTCGCATCGATGCCGAAACCCTCTACGACGCCAAGGCCCACTTCAGCCGCTGAGGGCGATCGAACGTCACCAGGGTGCCGCTATGCACCTCCAGCGCCGGGGGAACAAAGGCTGGTGGGGTAGCTGGGATGGCCCCGAAACCATTTTCGGCCGGTGCTACCTAGGGCGCCGTCAGGGTTACACCGCGAGGTTGCGGAAGCGGGTGAACTGGGGCTCGAACAGCAGCTTGCAGGTGCCCACCGGGCCGTTGCGGTGCTTGGTCACGATCACTTCGGTGATGCCGCGGTCTGGGGTTTCGGGGTTGTAGTACTCGTCGCGGTAGATCATCAGCACCAGGTCGGCGTCCTGCTCGATCGAGCCCGATTCGCGCAGGTCACTCAGCATCGGCCGCTTGTTGGTGCGGGCCTCCACGCCGCGGCTGAGCTGGGAGAGGGCGATCACGGGCACGTTGAGTTCACGGGCCATGCCCTTGAGGCCCCTAGTGATGCGCGAGATTTCCTGCTCCCGGTTATCGGGGGTCGAACCCTCCATCAGCTGTAGATAGTCGATAATCACCAGTCCCAATACCTTGCCAGTTTCAGCCATCAGGCCACGACACATGGAGCGCATCTCCAACAAACCGGCATTAGGTTTGTCGTAGATGTGAAGGGGCTGGGCGCCCAGGCTGCTGATGCCCTTGCCCAGCAGGGGCCACTCGTCCTGTTGCAGCCGGCCGGTGCGCAGTCGGCCGCTCTCGATGCCCACTTCCATCGAGAGCAGGCTGTAGGTGAGCTGCTCCTTATTCATCTCCAGGCTGAACACGGCCACCGGCAGGTTGTGAAACTGAGCCACGTTCTTGGCGATGTTGAGCACGAATGAGGTTTTGCCCATCGCCGGCCGGCCCGCCACGATGATCAGGTCGCTGCGCTGCAGCCCCTGGGTCAAGGCGTCGAGGTCGTAGAAGTTGACCGGGATGCACGCCACGGCGGTGCCGAGCGCGCAGGTTTCGATCTCTTCGAAGGTGCGGGTGAGGATTTCAGTGGTGTGAGACAAGCCTTGGCGGAGATCACTCTTGCTATCAACTTGCTCTTGTGATTGATCAGTCGCGTTGCTTGGAATATATTCTAAGAATTTCTCTCGGATTTCTTCAAGCGGAAGCTTAATCTGCGAAGCCGACCTCCCTTCGCTACGACAATCTTGTGGTTTCTTTCTCAGCGGTGGGTTGGCCGCTAGGGCTGTTAGAGCCGGCTGAGCCACCTTCGGGATTCGGATCCCCTGCTGCACCATCCGCTCAAGGATGCGCGAGCTGATATCGGCGGCGGCTCGAGCAGACACGTCGAGATAGCCATCACCGGCCAAGATACCCAGCTCGGAGAGGTAGCCCGGATCGCCCACCCGCAGCAGCATGATCCGCTCTTTGGAGGGCCGACGATGAGCTGGCGAATCCAGCGCCATTCCAGCCCGCACCAGCGCTTGTTTGGATAGTCAGAGCTGAGCAGTACCACGATCAGTTCTGTCTCGTCCCGGTAAAGCCCGGGCAGGTACACATCCAGATCGAGCCGGGCCAGCTCGGCCTCATGAAACCGATCGAACAGCACCCGCTGCCGCCCGCAGCATCGCGCCAGCTCTTCCGCCAGCGGGGCCACCAGGGCGCGGTCTTCGCCTGCGTAGGAGAATCCCACCGCGAAGCGGGCTCCGTCCTCCTGGCCCTGCTGCCCCATCACTTCGGCCTCGCAATAGGGGGATTGTGGCAGGGGTTGAAGGGGTCAGCGCCCGCCAGCCTCCGATTGAGGCGACAGTTCTGGCCGCTTGATATCTCTGTGGTCAACTCAGAGACGACGTAATAGGCCAGGGAAAACAGAACACTGCATCGGTAATGATGACAAAAATCGCAACGGCAGTTGCTCCAACCGGCTCCACTGTGGCATCGATTCCCGTATCGCCCCATCAATAGCCTCCCGGCTGAGCTCGCTCAGGCAGCGGTGCATCGCCTTTCAGCCCAACGCTTCAGCATGGTTCTCTCAACCTGTTTCCCTTGGCCCTCGGCCGCTCCAAGCAACTACCCGGCTACTGGCTACCCGTCAGCCGCGCCCGCCCGTCTACCCTGACCCCAAACCACCCGTTCGCGGCGCAACTAGCCATGGGTACGGAAGAAAACAATCCTGACAAGGTGTTTCTTCCCCCCACCTCCCGCAATCCCGACAAGCTTTCCCGCCAAGCAGACCCAGGCCAGCGCCTGCAGCCGGCAGCCCCCCAGACAGCAACAGCCCCCCAGCCGCAGTTCCGCCCCCCAACCCCCTCAGGCCGCCATGGGGTGTTCCTCTCCTACGCCCGCTCCGATGGCGAAGCCTTCGCCAACGCACTGCGCAAGCGGCTAACCCAGGATCTGCCCAGCCTGCCGGTGTGGCAGGACCGCCCCGAGATCGAAGGGGGCGTGGGCTGGTGGCGCCAGATCGAAACCGCACTGGAGCAGGTGGAGTTTTTGGTGAGCGTGATGACGCCGGCAGCCCTGGCCTCGGATGTGACGGCGCGGGAGTGGCGGGCGGCGCGGCAGCGGGGGGTGTGCGTGTTTCCGGTGCAGGGGCCCGGCTTCGATTTCGCCGATCCGCGGCTGCCCCGCTGGATGGCCAGGGCCCATTTCTACGCCCTCGATACCCAGTGGGAAACCTTTCTGGCCCACCTGCAGCGCGGCTGCCAAACAACCCGGGTGCCCTTCATGGCCCCCGACCTACCAATCGGCTTCGTGCAGCGCCCCAAGCAGTTCGAGGCGCTGCGGGCCCTGCTGCTGGAGGGGGAACGCAAAGATCCGGTGGCGATCACCACCGCCCTCACCGGTGCCGGCGGCTTCGGCAAAACAACTTTGGCCGCCGCCCTTTGCCACGACGAAGAAATCATCCAGGCCTTCGACGACGGCATCCTCTGGACCACTTTGGGCGAGACGCCCGACCTGGCCGATGCCCTGGCCAAGCTCCATGCCGGCCTCACCGGCGAGCGCCCCGCCTTCAAAGATGCCGAAGACGCCGCCACCAGCCTGGCGGAACGGCTGGAGGGCAAGAACTGCCTGATCGTGATCGACGATGTGTGGGATCCGGCCCATCTGGAGCCCTTCCTGCGCGGCGGCCCGGGCTGCGCCCGGCTGATCACCAGCCGCCTGCTGCAGGTGGCCACCGATGTGCGGGCCCAGCGGCTGCTGGTGGATGAGATGAGCGCCAGCGAAGCGGTGGCCATGCTCACGGCCCGGCTGCCCGGGCCCCCACCAGACCCGGCCCCCTTCCAGGCCCTGGCCGAGGCGCTAGGGGAATGGCCCCTGCTGCTGCGGCTGGCGGCCAGCGCCATGGCCGAACTGGTCGAATTGGGCAGCAGCGTGGCTGAGGCCCTGGCAACCATCCTTGTAGACCTCGCCGAGGGGGGCATCACCAGCTGGGATCGCGACTCCCCCAGCGACCGCAACGCCGCTGTGGCCCAGACGCTGCAGCTGAGTCTCAAACGGCTGGCCTCTGAAGAGCAGGCGCACTACCAGAAATTGGCAGTGTTTCCGGAAGACGAACCGATCCCGCTGCCGGTGGCCGCGCAGCTTTGGGGGCTGGGCGGCAGCAACAGCCGTCGCCTGGCGTTCAAGCTGGCCAAGGCCTCGCTGCTGGAGTTCAACCCCGCCGCAGGCCAGATCCGCCTCCACGATGTGCTGCGGGCCTTCCTCGGCCAAACCCTTGGCCAAGCGGGGCTGGCCCAGGCCCAGGCCGGCCTGATCGATGCCTGGGGCGATCCCCACCAGCTGTCCCACACCTACGCCTGGCGCTGGATCGGTTACCACCTCGAAGCGGCCGGCCGCCAAAGCCAACTCGATGGCCTGCTGCTGGATTGCCCCTGGCTGCAGGCCAAGCTCAACGCCACCGGCATCGCCGCCCTGGAGCGGGAGTTTGACCACGGCTCGGATTCTGCTGCGCTGCAGCGCTTGCGCCGAGTGCTGCGCAACGCCTCCCACGTGCTGGCAGCCCAGCCAGAGCAACTCCCTTCCCAGCTCCTGGCCCGCTGGCCCACCGATCCCCCGGGCGGGCCCACCGGCGCTGCGGCGACAAGCCTGCGCGACCAGGCCAGCACCCAGCTCCAGCAGGCTGGCGGCCTGCGCCCCCTCACCGCCAGCCTTCTGGCCGACGAGGCCTTGCTGCGCACCCTTTATGGCCATTCCGGCTGGGTGATGGCCCTGGCGGTGCTCCCCGACGGGCGGCTCGCTTCGGGGGGAAGCGATGGCACCATCAAGCTCTGGGATCCGGCCAGCGGCCAGCTCCAAGCCACCCTGGAAGGCCATTCCGCCTCGGTGATGGCCCTGGCGGTGCTCCCAGGCGGGCGGCTCGCTTCGGGGGCAGTCGATGGCACCATCAAGCTCTGGGATCCGGCCAGCGGCCAGCTACAAGCCACCCTGGAAGGCCATTCCGCCTCGGTGATGGCCCTGGCGGTGCTCCCAGGCGGGCGGCTCGCTTCGGGGGCATTCGATAACACCATCAAGCTCTGGGATCCGGCCAGCGGCCAGCTCCAAGCCACCCTGGAAGGCCATTCCGCCTCGGTGAGGGCCCTGGCGGTGCTCCCAGGCGGGCAGCTCGCTTCGGGGACAGATGATGGCACCATCAAGCTCTGGGATCCGGCCAGCGGCCAGCTCCAAGCCACCCTGGAAGGCCATTCCGACTGGGTGAGGGCCCTGGCGGTGCTCCCAGGCGGGCAGCTCGCTTCGGGGGCAGACGATCGCACCATCAAGCTCTGGGATCCGGCCAGCGGCCAGCTCCAAGCCACCCTGGAAGGCCATTCCGCCTCGGTGAGGGCCCTGGCGGTGCTCCCAGGCGGGCAGCTCGCTTCGGGGACAGATGATGGCACCATCAAGCTCTGGGATCCGGCCAGCGGCCAGCTCCAAGCCACCCTGGAAGGCCATTCCGACTGGGTGAGGGCCCTGGCGGTGCTCCCAGGCGGGCAGCTCGCTTCGGGGGCAGACGATCGCACCATCAAGCTCTGGGATCCGGCCAGCGGCCAGCTCCAAGCCACCCTGGAAGGCCATTCCGGCTGGGTGAGGGCCCTGGCGGTGCTCCCAGGCGGGCAGCTCGCTTCGGGGGCAGGCGATCGCACCATCAAGCTCTGGGATCCGGCTAGCGGCCAGCTCCAAGCCACCCTGGAAGGCCATTCCGACTGGGTGATGGCCCTGGCGGTGCTCCCAGGCGGGCAGCTCGCTTCGGGGGCTGGCGA
>BJHE01000131.1 GCA_014191755.1 Cyanobium sp. | reverse complement strand
TTCCTCTCTCGCTCAACGGCACCCGGCTCGGGGTGCTGCAGGCGTTGTTCAAGGAAGAACCCACTTACATCCCGGTCAGCAGCGCCCCTGGCGGCGCCACAGCCGCCCTCGACGCCATCCTCGTCGCCCTCGGCCTCCGCCTCCCCACCGACCGGCCGCCTGTGCTCCAGCCGCGGCCGGAGCCGGTGGCGGAACTGGTGCTCGAACTCAGCGACCTCGCTTTCCATGAGCAGGACGGCGTGCGCCGCCCCGCCGCCCGCGCCCGCCTGGTCTACGAGCCAGCCATCGCCGGCCAGCGGGAGGTGGTGAGTGAGCAGAGCTGGAGGCTGATCGCGCCGCTCGGGCCGATTGAGGCGGAGGAGCTGAGCTGGTATCTGGAGCGCTGGCCGGTGTGGCCCAACCCGTTGGTGGCCGATCGCGCCAAGCAGGTGGAGGCGAACCTGATCGCCTGGGGCCAGGCCCTCCACGGCGCCGCCCTGCCGCTGGAGGCCACCGCCAACGTGCTGCAGGCCTGGGCGGGGGTGGAGGCGGGGGCGAGCCGTCGCTTCTCTGTTTCTGTCGACGATTCCCTGCTGCTCGGCGCCAGTGAGGCGGAAAACGCCGCCGCCCAGGAGGCCGCCACCGCCCTGCTCGCCCTGCCCTGGGAGCTGCTGCACAACGGCGATGGCTTTCTGTTTCAGGGCGGCCGACCCAGCCGCGTACGCCGCCGGCTGCCGAACAGGCGCGATCGCGCGGTGCCGGTGGTGGCGCCACCGATCCGGGTGCTGCTGATCACCGCCCGCCCGGAAGACGAGGCCTGCGGCTACATCGACCATCGCGCCAGCGCCCTGCCCCTGGTGGCCGCCACCGAGGAGCTGGGAGATGTCTTGCGGCTCAGCCTGCTCCACCCCGCCACCTACCCCGCCCTGGAGGCCGAACTGGACCGAGCCCAGCAGGCCGGAGAGCCTCATCACGTGGTGCATTTCGATGGCCACGGCGTCTACGACCGCCGCGTGGGCCTGGGCGGCCTCTGCTTTGAGGATCCAAGCGACAGCCACAAGCTCACAGGGCGCCGCCACCAGACGGTGTTCACCAACCAGCTGGGGCCGCTGCTGAACAACTACCGCATCCCGCTGGTGCTGCTGGAGGCCTGCCAGAGCGCCAAAGCAGAAGCGGGCGCCGAATCGGTGGCCAGCGACTTGCTGCAGCGGGGCGTGGCCTCGGTGGTGGCGATGAGCCACAGCGTGCTGGTGGAAACGGCACGGCGCTTTGTGGCGGCCTTCTACGCTGAGCTGGCCAAGGGCCAGCGGGTGGGCCAGGCGATGCTCGCCGGCCAGCGCGCCCTGCACAGCGACCCCAGCCGCGGCCAGCGCTACGGCATCGGTGAGCTGAAGCTGGACGACTGGTTTGTGCCGGTGCTGTACCAGGAAAAGGACGACCCCCAGCTGTTCACGGCCACCCCGGCGCCCCAGACCCGAGAAGACCTGCGCGCCCGCCTGCGGGCAAGGCTGGGGGAGGTGCCGCCAGAGCCGGTGAATACGGGCTTTGTGGGCCGCAGCCGCGATCTGCTGGCGCTGGAGCGACTGCTGCGCCAGGAGCGCTGGGCGGTGGTGCGCGGACAGGGGGGCGAGGGCAAAACGGCCTTGGCGGCGGAGTTGGCCCGCTGGCTGGTGCGCTCCCAGCAGCTGAAGCGGGCGGCCTTCGTGAGCGTGGAACTCTGCAGCCACAAGGATGCCGTGCTCGATGCCCTCGGCCGCCAGCTGGTGGGCGCCGACTACTCCGCCGCCAAATTTGAAAACCCCGAGCAGGCGATCTTGCCGATCGAGCGGGCCTTGCGGGAGCAGCCCACCCTGCTGGTGATCGACAACATGGAGAGCGTGCTGCTGCCCCCCTACCTCGAAACGCCGGAGCTGCTGAGCGAGGAGGCGGCCCTGGAGCTGCAGGCGATTCTGGCGTTGGCAGAACGGCTGCTGCGGGCGGGCGAAACGCGGCTTGTGTTCACCAGCCGCGAGGCCCTGCCGGCACCGTTCGACGCGAACTCTCAGCGCTGGGAGCTGCGCCAGCTGGGCAAGGCCGATGCGGTGGCGTTGATCGAGCGCTCCCTCGCCGCAGGCGAGAGCAGCGGCGCCCCAGGCGCTGGGGCGGGGGAGGCTGCCCTGGAGGCCCGGCGGGAGGAGATCGAGGCGCTGGTGGATGCCGTGCAGGGCCACGCCCGCACCCTGGCGCTGCTGGCCCCGGAGCTGCGCCGCCGCGGTGTGGCGGCCACCCAGGCGGATCTGGTGGAGCTGATGGAGCAGATGCAGCGGCAGGTGGCCCAGTTGCCGGCGGATGATCCGCGCCGCCGCGAGCAATCGCTGTTCGCCAGCGTGGAGCTCTCGCTGCGACGCCTTTCGGCCGCCAACAGGGAGCGGGCGCGGGTGCTGGGTGTGTTTCAGGGCGGCGTGGATCTGGATGTGTTGCGGGCGATGACGGGCTGGGAGCCGGCGGAGGTGGAGGGGCTGGCGATGGAGCTGGTGGGCACCGGCTTGGCCACGCCGAACCCTTACAACCACCTCGCCCTCAATCCCGCCCTCTGCCCTTTTCTCAAAGCCACACTCAGCAAAGAGGAGCTACAGGCGCTCTCGGCAGGCTGGCTGGAGGCGATGGCCGCATATCTCTACTACCTCGTCCAGCAGCAAAGCCAGAACACGGAAGTGGCGGCAACGCTGACGCTGCTGGAGCTGCCCAATCTCTTTGCGCTGCTCGATCGCTCCCAGGCCGTTGGCGAACCTGAGTCCACGATCGATCGGGCCACCTCCCTGTACAGCCTGCTGCAATGGCTGGGCAAACCGCGGCTGCTGGAGCGGGTGGCTCGGGTGCGCGATGCCGCCACCGCCGCCCTGGGCGAGGGCTTCTCGCACGCGCGCTTTCAAGCCAGCCGCACCCGCATCGAACAGCAGCTGGCGGCTGGACAGCTGCGGGAGGCGTTGGCAGGGGCGCAGCAGTTGCTGCAGCAGGCCCAGGCGGCGGGGGAAGCGGCCTATGCCGATGCGGAGTATGACTTGGCGATGGCCTATGTCTTGCTGGGTCGGGTGTTGAGCACAGGGGGAGGAGCGCAGCAGGCCCTGCCGCTGCTGCAGGAATCCGGCCGGCGCTTTGAGGCCTTCGCCAACAAGCACCCGGGTGTCGCCGCGGAAGGGATGGCGAGCGTCTGCTTCGCGGAGCAAGGCAATTGTTTGAGTGTCCTGGGCCGTTACGTCGCCGCGGCCGCTGCCTACGAGGAATCGATCCGCAGAGGTGAACAACAGGGGGATCTGCGCGGTGTTGCCGTGCGCAAAGCCCAACTCGCCAGCGTCCGGCTCCAGCAGCAGCGCTATGCCGAAGCCCTGAAGGCTTACCAGCAAGCCCGCGATACCTTCTCAAGCCTCAATGAACCGGGCACCGTCGCCATCGCCTGGCATCAGATCGGCGTGGTGCATGAGAAAGCGGGTCAGCCGGAGGCGGCGGAGGAGGCCTACAACCAATCCCTGGCGATCACGGTGCGGCTTGGCGATCAGGCCGGGCAGGCGAGCACCCTGGGGCAACTGGGCAATCTCTACGATGGTGGTCAGGAGCGGCCGGAGGAGGCGGTGGCCTTTTACCAGCGGGCGGCGGAGATCTATGGGGAGATCGGGGATCTAGCTAGAGAGGGTATTACATGGAGTAATATGGCAAGTACCTTCGTCAACCTTCAGCGACTTGGGGAGGCCAGGCAGGCCATTCGCCGCGCGATCGAATGCACGGCGCCGTTTGGCCATGCGGCGGAGCCCTGGGTAAGCTGGAACATCCTCACCAAAATCGAAACCGCGGCTGACAACTGCGCCGCCGCCGCCGATGCACGGAACCAGGCTATCGCCGCGTTTATCGCCTACCGCCGCGATGGCGGCGAAAATCAAACCGGATCAGGCCGCCTGGCGCTGGCCGTCCGCCAGGCCCTGACCAGCGAGGATCCAGCCGAAGCCACATCCCTCCTGCAGCAACTTGCCGCCGACCCCCAGGCCGCCAGCAAGCTCCCCTTTCTCACGGCCCTCGTGGCAATCACCGCCGGCAGCCGCGACCGCTGCCTCGCCGAGGATCCTGGCCTCAGTTATGACCAAGCCGCCGAAGTGCTACTGCTGATCGAGGCGCTGGAGGCGGAAGCAGGCGGGTGATCACATCGCCTGGCACAGCCGGTCTCAGGCTGGGTTGTGCCCGAAAACGTTCAACCCTCCACGATCACCCGATCAACCCGCGCCAGACCCCCACCAGCGGATGGCGAAACGCCCCACGCTCCCGCCCCATAAGATCAGGCCATGCCCGAGCGCCCCACCACCGGCTCCGTGCCGCCCCTGGGCGAGCTCTTTCCCTTCCCGCTCGATCCCTTCCAGCTGGAGGCGATCGATGCCTTGAACATCGGCCACTCGGTGGTGGTGAGCGCCCCCACCGGCTCCGGCAAGACCCTGGTGGGCGAGTACGCCATCTACCGGGCCCTGGCCCACGGCCGCAAGGTGTTCTATACAACGCCGCTCAAGGCCCTCTCCAATCAGAAGCTGCGCGATTTCCGCCACCAATTCGGCGCCGAGAACGTGGGCCTGCTCACCGGCGACCTCAGCCTCAACCGCGAGGCCCGCATCGTGGTGATGACCACCGAGATCTTCCGCAACATGCTCTATGCGGAGATTGATCGCGAGGCCGACGACCCCCTCCATGACGTGGAAGCGGTGGTGCTCGATGAGTGCCACTACATGAACGACTCCCAGCGCGGCACCGTCTGGGAGGAATCGATCATCCACTGCCCGCCGCCGGTGCAGCTGGTGGCCCTCTCGGCCACGGTGGCCAACGCCGGTCAGCTCACCGACTGGATCGAGCGGGTCCATGGTCCTTCCCGGCTGGTGTTCAGCGATTACCGGCCCGTGCCGCTGGCGTTCAGCTTCTGCAGCGCCAAGGGCCTCCACCCCCTGCTCAACGACGAAGGCACCGGCCTCCACCCGAATTGCAAGGTCTGGCGGCCTCCGAAGACCACCCGCCGCAAGGGGCCAAAAGAAGCCCGCCCGCCCCAGCCGGAGGCGCCACCGATCGGCTTCGTGGTGGCCCAGATGGCGGAGCGCGAGATGCTGCCGGCCATCTATTTCATCTTCAGCCGCCGCGGCTGCGATAAGTCCGTGCGCGACCTGGGCAAGGTGTGCCTGGTGAATCCAGGCGAGCAGGCCCGGATCCGCGCCCGGCTCGATGCCTTCGTGGCGGCCACCCCTGAGGCGGTGCGGGAGGGCCACGCCGATCCGCTGCTGCGCGGGATCGCCGCCCACCACGCCGGCGTGCTGCCGGCTTGGAAGGAATTGATCGAAGAACTGTTCCAGCAGGGCCTGATCAAGGTGGTGTTCGCCACCGAAACCCTGGCCGCCGGCATCAACATGCCGGCCCGCACCACGGTGATCTCAGCCCTCTCGAAGCGCACCGAACGGGGCCACCGGCCGCTGATGGGCAGTGAGTTCCTGCAGATGGCGGGGCGGGCCGGCCGCCGCGGCCTCGATTCCCAGGGCTATGTGGTCACGGTGCAGAGCCGCTTCGAGGGGGTGCGCGAGGCCGGCGCCTTGGCCACCAGCCCCGCCGATCCGCTGGTGAGCCAGTTCACCCCGAGCTACGGCATGGTGCTCAACCTGCTGCAGCGCTACGACCTGGCCAAGGCGAAGGAGCTGGTGGAGCGCAGCTTCGGCCGCTATCTGGCCACCCTCG
>BJHE01000130.1 GCA_014191755.1 Cyanobium sp. | reverse complement strand
TTCCTCTCTCGCTCAACGGCACCCGGCTCGGGGTGCTGCAGGCGTTGTTCAAGGAAGAACCCACTTACATCCCGGTCAGCAGCGCCCCTGGCGGCGCCACAGCCGCCCTCGACGCCATCCTCGTCGCACTCGGCCACCGCCTTCCCACCGACCGGCCGCCGCTGCTCCAGCCCCGGCCGGAGCCGGTGGCAGAGCTGGTGCTCGAACTCAGCGACCTCGGCTTCCATGAGCAGAACGGCGTGCGCCGCCCCGCCGCCCGCGCCCGCCTGGTCTACGAACCCGCCATTGCCGGCCAGCCGGTGGTGGTGAGCGAGCAGATGTGGCGGCTGATCGCACCCCTCGGGCCGATCGAGGCGGAGGAGCTGGGCTGGTATCTGGAGCGCTGGCCGGTGTGGCCGAACCCGCTGGTGGCCGATCGCGCCCGGCAGGTGGAGGCGAACTTGATCGCCTGGGGCCAGGCCCTCCACGCCGCCGCCCTGCCGCTGCAACCCACGGCGAATGTGCTGCAGGCCTGGGCGGGGGTGGAGGCGGGGGCGAGCCGTCGCTTCTCCGTTTCCGTCGACGATTCCCTGCTGCTCGGCTCCAGCGAGGCGGAGCAAAACCTTGCCCAGGAGGCCGCCACCGCCCTGCTCGCCCTGCCCTGGGAGCTGCTGCACAACGGCGATGGCTTTCTGTTTCAGGGCGGCCGGCCCAGCCGTGTGCGCCGCCGGCTGCCCAACAAGCGGACCCTGGCGGTGCCGGTGGTGGCGCCACCGATCCGGGTGCTGCTGATCACATCCCGCCCGGAAGACGACTCTTGCGGCTACCTCGACCATCGCGCCAGCGCCCTGCCCCTGGTGGCCGCCACCGAGGAGCTGGGGGATGTCTTGCGGCTCAGCCTGCTCCACCCCGCCACCTACCCCGCCCTGGAGGCCGAGCTGGCCCGAGCCCAGCAGGCCGGAGAGCCGTATCACGTGGTGCATTTCGACGGCCACGGCGTCTACGACCGCCGCGTGGGCCTGGGCGGCCTCTGCTTTGAGGATCCAAGCGACAGCCACAAGCTCACAGGGCGCCGCCACCAGTTGGTGCTAACCAACCAGCTTGGGCCGCTGCTGAACAACTACCGCATCCCGCTGGTGCTGCTGGAGGCCTGCCAGAGCGCCAAAGCAGAAGCGGGCGCCGAATCGGTGGCCAGCGACTTGCTGCAGAAGGGCGTGGCCTCGGTGGTGGCGATGAGCCACAGCGTGCTGGTGGAAACGGCGCGGCGATTTGTGGCCGCCTTCTACACCGAACTGGCCCGTGGCCAGCGGGTGGGCCAGGCGATGCTCGCCGGCCAGCGCGCCCTGCACAGCGACCCCCGCCGGGGCCAGCGCTACGGCATCGGTGAGCTGACCCTGGCCGACTGGTTTGTGCCCGTGCTCTACCAGGAAAAGGACGACCCCCAGCTGTTCACGGCCACCCCGGCGCCCCAAACCCGAGAAGACCTGCGCTCCCGCCTGCGGGCCAGGCTGGGGGAGGTGCCGCCAGAGCCGGTGGATACTGGCTTTGTGGGCCGCAGCCGCGATCTGCTGGCGCTGGAGCGGCTGCTACGCCAGGAGCGCTGGGCGGTGGTGCGCGGCCAGGGGGGCGAGGGCAAGACGGCCCTGGCGGCGGAACTGGCCCGCTGGCTGGTGCGCTCCCAGCAGCTGAAGCGGGCGGCCTTCGTGAGTGTGGAGCTCTACGGCCAGAGCCAGGCCGTGCTCGATGCCCTCGGCCGCCAGCTGGTGGGATCTGATTACTCCGCCGCCAAATACGAAAACCCCGAGCAGGCGATCTTGCCGATCGAGCGGGCGTTGCGGGAGCAGCCCACGTTGCTGGTGATCGACAACATGGAGAGCGTGCTGCTGCCCCCCTATCTCGACACACCGGAGCTGCTGAGCGAGGAGGCGGCGCTGGAGCTGCAGGAGATTTTGGCGTTGGCGGAGCGGCTGCTGCGGGCGGGCGAAACGCGGATTGTGTTCACCAGCCGCGAGGACCTGCCGTCACCGTTCGACGCCAGGCCTCAGCGCTGGGAGCTGCACCGGCTGGAGAAAGGCGATGCGGTGGCGTTGATCGAGCGCTCCCTCGCCGCAGGCGAGAGCAGCGGCACCCCGGGTGCTGGGGCGGGGGCAGCTGCGCTGGAGGCCCGGCGGGAAGAGATTGAGGCGCTCGTGGATGCCGTGCAAGGCCACGCCCGCACCCTGGCGCTGCTGGCCCCGGAGCTACGCCGCCGCGGTGTGGCGGCCACCCAGGCCGCTCTGGTGGAGCTGATGGAGCAGATGCAACAAAAGGTGGCCCAGCTGCCGGCGGATGATCCGCGGCGCCGCGAGCAATCGCTGTTCGCCAGCGTGGAGCTTTCCCTGCGGCGCCTCTCCGCGGCCAACCGGGAGCGGGCGCGGCTGCTGGGGGTGTTCCACGGCGGCGTGGATCTGGATGTGTTGCGCTGGATGACGGGCTGGGAACAAGCAGAGGTGGAGGGTCTGGCGCAGGAGCTGGTGGGCACGGGCCTGGCCACGCCGAATCCTTACAACCACCTCTCCCTCAATCCCGCCCTTTGCCCTTACCTGAAAGCCAGCCTCAGCGAGGAGGAGCTGCAGGCGCTCACGGCAGGCTGGCTGGCGGCGATGGCCGCATATCTCGACTTCCTCTATCAGCAAAGAAGACAGAACACAGAACTGGCGGCGACCCTGACGCTGCTGGAGCTGCCCAATCTCTTTGCTTTGCTCGATCGCTCCCAGGCCGTCGCCGATCCTGAAACCACAATCGATCGGGCCACCGATCTCTACAGCCTGCTGCAAGCGCTGGGCAAACCGCGTCTGCTGGAGCGGGTGGCACGGGTGCGCGATGCCGCCGCCGCCGCCCTGGGCGAGGGCTGTAGCCACGCGCGCTTTCAGGCCAGCCGCACCCGCATCGAGCAGCAGCTGGCGGCTGGGCAGCTGCGGGAGGCCTTGGCAGGGGCGCAGCAGTTGCTGCAGCAGGCCGAGGCGGCGGGGGAAGAGGCCTATGCCGGTGCGGACTACGACCTGGCAGTGGCCTTCTTCTTGCTGGGTCGGGTGCTGAAAACAGGGGGGGAAGCGCAGCAGGCCCTGCCGCTGCTGCAGGAGGCCGGCCGGCGCTTTGAGGCCATCGCCAACAAGCGCCCGAGTGTGGGCGCGGAAGGGATGGCGTCCGCCAGCCTCACGGAACAAGGCGACTGTCTGCGCAAACTGGGCCGTTACGACGCTGCGGCTGCTGCCTACGAGGAAGCAATCCGCAAAGACGAACAACGGGGGGCACTACGCGATGTTGCCGTGGGCAAAGGCCAACTCGGCACCGTCCGCCTCCGGCAGCAGCGCTATGCCGAGGCCCTGGAGACCTACAAGGAAGCCCGAGACACCTTCTCACGCCTCAATGAACCGGGCAGCGTCGCCACCGTTTGGCATCAGATCGGCATGGTGCATCAGGAAGCGGATCAGCCGGATGCGGCGGAGGAGGCCTACAACCAATCCCTGGCGATCAAGGTGCGGCTTGGCAATCAGGCCGGACAGGCGAGCACCCTGGGGCAACTGGGCACTCTCTACAGCCATGTTCTGCAGCGGCCGGAGGAGGCGGTGGGCTTCTACCGGCGGGCGGCGGAAATCTATCGGGAGATCGGTGATCTAGCCGGGGAAGGAAGGGCCCAGAGCAATCTGGCGGATACCTTCGTCAAACTGCAGCGCCTTGATGCGGCCAGGCAGGCCATACGCCGCGCATTCGAAAGCAATGCGCCGTTTGGCCATGCGGCATTGCCCTGGAGTAGCTGGTCTATCCTCGCCAACATCGAAACCGCAGCTGGCAACAGCGCCGCCGCCACCGATGCACGGCACCAGGCTCTCGCCACCTTTCTCGCCTACCGCCGCGATGGTGGCGAAAATCAATTCACATCAGGCCGCCTGGCGCTATTCGTCCGCCAAGCCCTGGCCAGCGGCGATCTAGCCGAAGCCACATCCCTCCTGCAGCAACTCGCCGGCGATCCGGATTTTGCAAACCAGCTCCCCTTCCTAACCGCCCTCCAAGCCATCACCGCCGGCAGCCGTGACCGCACCCTCGCCGAGGATCCCGCTTTGGATTACGACGATGCAGCCGAAGTGCTGCTGCTGATCGAGGCGCTGGAGGCGGAAGCAGGCGGGTGATCACATCGCCTGGCACAGCCGCTCTCAGGCTGGGTTACGCCCGATAGCGTTCAACCCTCCACGATCACCCGATCAACCCGCGCCTGACCCCCACCAGCGGATGGCGAAACGCCCCACGCTCCCGCCCCATAGGATCAGGCCATGCCCGAGCGCCCCACCACCGGCTCCGTGCCGCCCCTGGGCGAGCTCTTTCCCTTCCCGCTCGATCCCTTCCAGCTGGAGGCGATCGATGCCTTGAACATCGGCCACTCGGTGGTGGTGAGTGCCCCCACCGGCTCCGGCAAGACCCTGGTGGGCGAGTACGCCATCTACCGGGCCCTGGCCCATGGGCGCAAGGTGTTCTACACAACGCCGCTCAAGGCCCTCTCCAATCAGAAGCTGCGCGATTTCCGCCACCAGTTCGGCGCCGAGAACGTGGGCCTGCTCACCGGTGACCTGAGCCTCAACCGCGAGGCCCGCGTTGTGGTGATGACCACCGAGATCTTCCGCAACATGCTCTATGCGGCAATCGATCGCGAGGCCGACGACCCCCTCCATGACGTGGAGGCGGTGGTGCTCGATGAGTGCCACTACATGAACGATTCCCAGCGCGGCACCGTCTGGGAGGAATCGATCATCCACTGCCCGCCGCCCGTGCAGCTGGTGGCCCTCTCGGCCACGGTGGCCAATGCCGGCCAGCTCACCGACTGGATCGAGCGGGTGCATGGCCCCTCCCGGCTGGTGTTCAGCGATTACCGGCCGGTGCCGCTGGCCTTCAGCTTCTGCAGCGCCAAGGGCCTCCACCCCCTGCTCAACGACGAAGGCACCGGCCTGCATCCGAATTGCAAGGTCTGGCGGCCTCCCAAGACCACCCGCCGCAAGGGGCCCAAAGAGGCCCGCCCGCCCCAGCCGGAGGCGCCGCCGATCGGCTTCGTGGTGGCCCAGATGGCGGAGCGCGAGATGCTGCCGGCGATTTATTTCATCTTCAGCCGCCGCGGCTGCGATAAGTCCGTGCGCGACCTGGGCAAGGTGTGCCTGGTGAATCCTGGCGAGCAGGCGCGCATCCGCGCCCGGCTCGATGCCTTCGTGGCGGCCACGCCCGAGGCGGTGCGGGAGGGCCACGCCGATCCGCTGCTGCGCGGGATCGCCGCCCATCACGCCGGCGTGCTGCCGGCCTGGAAGGAATTAATCGAGGAGCTCTTCCAGCAGGGCCTGATCAAGGTGGTGTTCGCCACCGAAACCCTGGCCGCCGGCATCAACATGCCGGCCCGCACCACCGTGATTTCGGCCCTCTCGAAGCGCACCGAGCGGGGCCACCGGCCCCTGATGGGCAGTGAGTTTCTGCAGATGGCGGGGCGGGCCGGCCGCCGCGGCCTCGATTCCCAGGGCTATGTGGTCACGGTGCAGAGCCGCTTCGAGGGGGTGCGCGAGGCCGGCGCCTTGGCCACCAGCCCGGCCGATCCGCTGGTGAGCCAGTTCACCCCGAGCTACGGCATGGTGCTCAACCTGCTGCAGCGCTACGACCTGGCCAAGGCGAAGGAGCTGGTGGAGCGCAGCTTCGGCCGCTATCTGGCCACCCTCG
>BJHE01000129.1 GCA_014191755.1 Cyanobium sp. | reverse complement strand
CTGGTCTGCCAGCCCATAGAAGCCACCCCCCAGCACGGCCAGACCCGCCATCAACCAGGGCACACAGCCGCTCAACCCTCGGGAGCGGCGGGGTGATCGCTGCTGGTCCAGGTCGCGCTCGCCCGAAACATCGGGCCCGTGGAGCTCGCGGCCATCGTGCTCCCCGAAGAGGTTCATGGGAGACCACCCTCGGCCAGGAAGTATTTCCGCTGGGGATCCTTGGCACTGGTGCCGATCTCGCGCACCAGCCCGCGATCGATCAGCCGGGCCAGCCGCGTGCGCGTGGCCCGGGCCGACAGGCCGATGATGGCGGCAATCTCACGGGTGGCTAACCCCTGGCCTTCCATCAGGCTGGCGAGGATCGCCTGCTCAGTGGCGTCGACCACCGTTGGCCCCACGGGGACGGTGGGAATGGTGACGCGAAAACGGGTGGCGATCTCCTCGAAGATCGGCGGCGGCAGGCCGGCGTCTCGGCAAACGGCCGTCATCCGTTGGATGCCGCTGCCCCACTGCTCGATCAGCCCCAGCGCCTGGAAGACGCGGCCGATCACGCGATTGCGCAGCTTGGACACCCCATGGGGCAGATCCTCCACCGTGAGGCCGAAGGGCAGCAGGCCGGGATTTTCGATCTCCAGTCGGTCAGCGAAGATCGACAGCCGGATCGGTGCACCCCGCTGGGAATAGTCGGTGTGGACCACCGCATTGATCAGGGCCTCGCGCACGGCTTCAGGGGGCAGGCTCCAGCGGTCGGTGCGGCGCACCACGCCGATGGTGGCGCCATGCCAGGAATGCTTCTGCACGAAGGCGATCGCTTCCTCCACGGCCTGCACGAGGAAGGAGTGGATCTCGAGCCGGTCCAGGGTGCGGCTCTTATCGCTCCCGGCGAAGCGCCCGGCCTGGATCCAGGCATCGGGAAAGTGCCGCTCGCGGTCATGGCCGAAGAGGATCATGCCGCCCACGGTTGGGACCTTCTGCCCCTGGTGGTCGCCCACGAGCCGCAGGTTCTCCAGGTCGCGGCGGAGGAGGGAGCGGAAGGGTGCGAACGACTCGGAAGCCGCTCGGAAGTCGATGGCTTCCGAGCTGAGCCCCGGAAAGGGCTGCTCATCGAAGCCCTCGCCCCGGGAGAAACGCCGCAACTCCTCGATCAGCTCGGCATCGGCGCGGCGGTTGGTGGAGCCCACCCGCACATACACACCGGAGCTGGCACCCTCGCAGATCAGGTGATGGGGGCGGCTCGGGCTGGGGTACACCTGCAGGGCCAGCACCTGGGTTTGCCGCCAGGGCAGGATCTCGATCTCCGGCACGAGCCGAGGGCTGATCCGGTCACTGATGAGGCTGGCGAGTCGCTCCTCCTCATCCAGCGGGTCGGACACGCCGCGCACGTTGCGGCTGCGATCCTCAACGCCGATCAGCAGGGTGCCGCCGGCGGTGTTGGCGAAGGCCACGATCGTTTTCAACGCCCCATCCGGCGAAGAAAGATCACGCTTGAACTCCAGCGTCTTGCCCTCAGGGCGCTTGAGCAGGTCGAGGAGGTCCATGCTGCTCAGAACTATACTCGGAAGCAGCAAGCCTTGTCATTGTTCCGAGTTCCCCGCTGAGTGCGGGCCACGGGTGGTGAGCCGGTGAGTCCAACGCGTATTGGATGGTTTCCGAGAACCCCGCCAGCGCTCCTGCTTTTGTCCGATATCCACATGGTGCGATTGCTACGAATCGCCCTGCGGGACGAAAGAGGGGCCGGCCCTGAAAGGCAGGCACGACATCAACATTCGGAAAAGATTCTGGCGAACCTACGTATGGCCTTGGCTTGGTTTTTCCGATCCTTCGAACACATCGAGAAGCTGGGTGATAGAGGGTGATCAGGGTGTGGCGTTGGCCAAGGCCTCGATGCCCTGCAGAACCTTCTCGGGCGGCTGTTCGCCGTACACGACTTGCTTGAGCACAGATCGCGCAGCGCTTCGGTGCGCGTTCGCAGGCCGATGCCCTTGGCAGAAGCTCGGCACTGGAGCTGCTCCGGCGGCGCGAACGCGGTCGTGAACAGCGGCAGGCTCAATAGACCATCGCCTGGGCGGTGAACTCCTTGATTTCAAAGCGCTCGGCCTGAGCCTCCGGACTCACCACCACCAGCCGCAGCCGCTCTCCCTGCAGTCCATCCTTGCTGGCGGTGGTGGTGCCGATCTCCTTGCCGTCGCGATCGAGCACCCGGAAGGTGGCGCGGATGTTGCCGCAGGGGCGGTCCTTGCAATACACCTCGAAGATGCGGGCCATGCCGCCGCCGAACAGCTTGGGGGGATTGCAGTCGTCGGTGCACCAGCGGGTGAGCACCCCATCGGCGCTGGTCTGCCAGCCCATGGTGCGGTGCTCCTGGCGTTCCCGCTCCTTGAGCTCACCGGCCGAAAGCTTCTGGGCCGCCCGGAACTGATAACCCCAATAAAAACCACCCCCCAGCACGGCCAGACCCGCCATCAACCAGGGCACACAGCCGCTCAACCCTCGGGAGCGGCGGGGTGAACGCTGCTGGTCCAGGTCGCGCTCGCGGGAATCATCGGGCCCGTGGAGCTCGCGGCCGTCCTGCTCCTCGAAACGGGCGTCGCGGCGGTCGTCGCGGCGGACATCGCGGCGGTCGTGGCGGAACGGCATGGGACGCGATCGTTGGCGGCGGAAAGGGGGAGACGAACGCCTACGGGCGTCCGGTTGGCGTCGATCGCGGCGGAATCGCCGCAGAACCCAGCAACCGCTTCAGGGTATGCATGGAGCCCAGACGGTGCACCCTTTCCCACTTCCTGAGCGCCGATCCAGGGCGCGGTAGGCCCCGCCAGGACCTATCGCCTCCTGGCCAGGCATCCCCCGGCCGCCTCAAGGCCCCCAGATCCCCGACCAGCCCCCGCTGTTCGCCGGAACCAAACCCGACGAGCCAGTCACGGGCAATTGTGGCCTTCGGCGCCCGGACCCCCTGCGAAGGGACCACCCTGCGCAAGGACCAGGACCGGAAGGCCCCCGGAAACCTCAGAACTCCCGTGCCGGCCACTGACGCCGCTCGGCCTTCCAGAGGCGCCAGCGCAGCTCCAGATCCTTCGGGGCAAAGAGCACGATCGGGCGGCTCACGTCATAGGGCACCACGAAGGGCTTGCCGCCCATCGGCACGAAGGCCCGCCGCTTCGGCTCCCCGGGGGGGCAGGCCATGCGGGTGGAGGCCGGCGGGGTCACCTCGCTGATCTGCACCACCCGCAGCTGGGTGCCGGCCACGGGCTGGCTGCGCATTCGGCCCGAGAACATCACCGGGTTGCAGTCGAGCTCGAGGTTGCGGCCGGCAATCAACTCCACACGCCAGTCGGCCGGGTTGGCGGAGAGGGCCGGATCCGGGCTGGGCGGCAGCAGACCGCTCAGCTGGATCACCCAGCGGCGCTCCCCGGGGGCCGGGGCGGGATAGGGCTTCAGATCCAGCCGAGGAATGGCCAGGGCCGGAGCCGGGGCGAGGCTGGTCCACAGGGGAAGGAGCCCCGCCAGCAGCAGGCAGGCCCCTCCGGCCCAACGCTCCCAGTTCCATCGATGAGATGCCGATCGATGAGATGCCGATCGCCACAGGAAAAACGGCCGGGCACCTCCCCCGGAACGCAGGCAAGCCATGGCACAGAAACAAGGGATCTCCCGCATCTTGATCAGCCGGAACACCGGCGTCGAGGCGGAAGGGGGCTGGAATCTGCCAGCCTGACCCCATGGCAGCCCCACCCCCCACCACCGTGGCCCTGCTCTCCGGGGGCCTCGACTCCGCCACCGCCTGCGCCCTGGCCCTGGAAGCGGGCCACCGGGTGATTGGCCTCTCGTTCGACTACGGCCAGCGCCACCGCCGCGAACTGGAGGCGGCCGCAGGTTTGGCCAGGGCCTTCGGGCTCGCCGAACATCACACCGTGGCCGTGAACCTGGCCGCCTGGGGCGGCTCCTCCCTCACCGATTCCCAGCTGGCCCTGCCCACGGGCGGGGTGGTGGAGGGTGCGATTCCCAGCACCTACGTGCCGGGGCGCAACACGGTGTTCATTGCCATCGGCCTCAGCCTGGCGGAGGCCCGCGGCGCCCAGCGGCTGGTACTGGGGGTGAATGCGATCGATTACTCGGGCTACCCCGACTGCCGCCCCGACTACCTCGAAGCCTTTCAAAGCCTCGCCGATCTCGCCACCCGTGCCGGCCGACAGGGGGAGGGCACCCGCCTCTGGGCGCCCCTGGTTCACTGGAGCAAGACCGAGATCGTGCGGCAGGCCCTGCGGCTGGGGGTGCCGATCGCCGACACCTGGAGCTGTTACAGCGGCGGTTCGGAACCCTGCGGGGTGTGCGACAGCTGCCGGATCCGCGATGCCGCCCTGATCGAGGCCGGCCGGCCCGACCTGGCCAGCCGCGGGGCAACGGCCGCGCCGCCACTGGTGGAGCCCACCCCCTCCGATCCTTGAGCACTCCGCGCCACCGCCTTGATCTTCCCTGGTGGGAACCCTGGAGTCTCACCCGGGCCCTCAGCTGCCACGGCAGCCGGGAAGGCCTCGTGTTGCTGGAAGGAGATGGCTCGACCTTCGGCCAGCGGGCCGTGCTGGGCATCGATCCGATCGAGCAGGTGCGCTGCGAGGGTCTGCCTGGGGAGACCGGTGCCAGCGATCCCTTCGCGGCCCTGGCGGAGCTGGAGCGGCGGGGAGGGCCGTGGCTGGGTTGGCTGGCCTACGAGGCCGGTGCCTGGGTGGAACCGGCCGACCACTGGCGTCCCGGCGACATGGCCACCCTGTGGGCGGCCCGCCATGATCCGCTGATCCACTTCGAGCGCTCCAGCCGGCGCTGCTGGCTGGAGGGGGAGGATCCCGATCGCTTGGCGGCGATGGCGGCCAGGCTGAATGCCCTCGGAGCCCCACCCGATCCGAACGACCGGCCTGCCGAGCCGCCTGGCGGCGGTCCAGGCCGTGATCTGCTCCCAGACCCCGCGATGGCGGCGATCCCGCTGGAGGCCTGGCAGTGGCACACGCCACCGGAGCGCTATGGAGCCCAAGTGGAGACCCTGCTCGGCTGGATCGCCGCCGGCGACATCTTTCAGGCCAACCTCACCGCCTGCTGCGAAACCAACCTGGCGGAACCACCGGATCCCCTGGCCCTGCATGGCCGGCTGCGCCGGCACTGCCCCGCTCCCTTCGCAGGCCTGGCGATCACGGCGGATGAGGCGGTGGTGTCGGCCTCCCCGGAGCGCTTCCTGCGCTGCGATGCGGCCGGGAGCGTGGAGACCCGGCCGATCAAGGGAACCCGCCCGCGCCATGGCGATCCCACCGCTGATGCGGATGCCGCGGCGGAGCTGGTGTGCGATCCGAAGGACCGGGCCGAGAACGTGATGATCGTCGACCTGCTCCGCAACGACCTGGGCCGCGTCTGCCGGCCCGGTTCGATCCAGGTGCCCCAGCTGGTGGGGCTGGAGAGCTACGCCCAGGTGCACCATCTCACCTCGGTGGTCACGGGGCAGCTGGCGGCGGGGAAGGGCATCACCGACCTGCTGCGGGCCTGCTGGCCGGGGGGCTCAATCAGCGGCGCGCCGAAGCTGCGGGCCTGCCAGCGGCTGGCCGCCTTGGAGCCGGTGCCGCGGGGCCCCTACTGCGGCTCCCTGTTCCACCTGGCCGCCGATGGCAGCTTCGACAGCAGCATCCTGATCCGCAGCGTGATGGTGAAGGGGCGGCGTCTGCGGGTGCAGGCGGGGGGAGGGGTGGTGGCCGATTCCGATCCCGCCGGTGAGGCCCTGGAGATGGGCTGGAAGATCCGGCCGCTGCTGGAGGCCCTGGCATGAGCGGCACGATCGCCTGGATCGCCGCAAGCGCAGCAGGTGAGCCCGCCGCAGCG
>BJHE01000128.1 GCA_014191755.1 Cyanobium sp. | reverse complement strand
CGCCGGCATCGGTGATCTGGTGCTTGAGGTCGTAGATCAGAGACCCCATCTCCGGGTCGTTCTCGCCAAAGCAGCAGCTGCGGGTGATCGAGCGCAGCGAGTCGAGGATCACCACCGCGCCAGGGTGCTCGGCCAGGCAGACCAGAAGGGCATCGAGGTTGGCCTCCGTGGCCCGGAACCGGCGCGACCAGAGCAGCAACGGGTGATCCCAGATCCCGAGCTGCTGCAGCATCTGGGCAGTGTCGCCGTCGCCCTGGTCATCCGTCACCAGGATCACCGGCCGCGGTTCCTCCGGCGCCCCAAAGCCCAGGAAGTCTTCGGCGCAGAGCAGGCAGCGGGCGAGGGCGTGCACCAGCCGGGTCTTGCCCACCTTGGCCCGCCCGCCCACGATCGAGAGATCGCGGCGCGGGATGCAGCCAGGGATCTCCCAGGCCACCACCGGTTGCGGCATCGCCAGGCGTTCAGCCTGATCGAGACCGTGGAAGCGGTTGCCGTTGCGCTGGTCGTGGGCCTCGAGGATCAGCTGACCGATCTCCTGGAGCCGCAGGGCTGTTTTCAATTGCAGGGCAGCATGGGCCTCGCGCACGCGGGCCGAGCGGCGCAGGCTGTTGCGCTCACGGCCCACCAGGGATCGGATGCAGTGCTCCAAGGCATTGAGACGGCGGTTGATCGGGAGGTGCACCTTTCCCCAGCGCACCCGGGTGTCGGGTCTGGGCGAGAAGCGCTGCGGGCCTGCGCCAGAGCCAGGCCCCTTGCCCCCGGGATGGCGCCCGCCGGTGTCGCCCTGGTTTCGGCGGCTGCCTGTGGTCTGCGCCCCAGGAGGCCTGGGGGTGTGAGGCGGCTCCGGTGGCAACCAGCCGTGCTGACGCGCATGGAACCAGAAGGTGGCGGCACTGATCTGCTCACCGCCGGAGCTGGCCACCTGGCGGATGTCCCAGCCGCAGCTGGCCGAGGGGCTGTGGGCCTCCATCAGGGCGATCGCCAGCTCGCGGTCGTGGCCGGCCTGCTCGCAGGCCTGAATCAACCCCCAGAGGATGTTGCGGTAGTCGGCGTAGGTGTTGCTGCCGGCCACGCGGCGGGGGATGGCGGCCAGGGCGCTGCGGATCTGCTCCAGCGGCCTCGGCGGCCCAAAGTCCTCGTCATCGAGGTTCGGCAGAGGGATGCCGCTGGATGAACCCTCGCGGGGCTGGTCAATGGGAATCTCTGGTTGCGGTGCGGTGCCTGCAACGGGTTCGGCGAACTCATCGGGCAGCAGCGCCAGGGCGATGTCCTCCGGCGCGTAGTGCTGGCCGCTCACGTGCACCAGCTCCACCAGTGCAGTGGCCTCACCGGCCGCGTCGACGTACCAGCAGCCCGGCAGCCGCATCACCCGTGAGGCGTCCTTGCAGTGGGGGTCACCGCCGGCGTAGGCGATCAGCTCCGCCTGCAGCGGCGCCCACTCCTGCGGCGGGATGGGCTGCTCCAGCAGCCAGTAGCAGTGGGCCGACTTACCGCCGCTGAGCACGATCAGCGAGGGCTCCGGCAGCCCCAGCTCGCGCCAGGCGTTCAGTTGCCAGGCGATCGGCCGGTCGTCCCATTCCACGAAGAACGCCCGGCAGGCCGTGATCTCGCTCTTGCGGTCGCCGCCGTCGTTGATCACCAGGTAGATGCCCCGGCCTTCCCGCTGCCACTGCTCCGCCACCGCCAACTCGAAGGGCCCTTTGCGGGCGCCGATCTCACCCTTGGCGGGGTTGGCGCGGTGGGGGAAGGCACGCAGCCGGGCGCTGGCAGGGTCCTTGCCCAGCAGAGAGAGGAACTGCTCGGCGGCAGCGCGGTCGATGCCGCAGACCTGTGTGGGACTGGTGGCCGCTTCAGCGCTGGCCATGTTGCCCTGGACGCTTTCGGGGGCTGCTGGCGAGCTGCTCGCGTTCCATGGCCTCGGCCACGATCAGGCGGATCACCGAAGAACGCGAGAGCACACCGCCGCGGGTGCGCGCATCCAGCCAGTCGCGCTGCTCAAGCGTGAACTGCACGGAGAGCGGGGTCATCATCGAGGACATGGAAACCTCGGCATACCGAATCAGCTTAGTCATGCTGGTGCAGGCTCGCTAAGCTGATCTAGTTGGCGAATAGGGCATGGTCGAGAGCGCGGCGGCGGATCGGGCGGCGGAGAAGGTCCGCAAGCTGGTGGCGATGAGCGCTTCACCCCACCTGGAGGAGGCGCGCACCAGCGCCTTCCTGGCCTGTCGCCTGATCCGCGAGCACGGCTTGCAGGTCAGCGGGCAACCTCCCTCTGCAGCGTCCGAGCCCGGGTTTCCCATGGCAGGAGTGCCCCACAGGCAGCCCACAGCCGACCCCCATTGCTTTCGCCGCATCCGCGTCCGCCATCCCGGCCATTGCCGCTGTTGCGGCAACCCGATCACCCCAGGGGAGTGGGCGTTGTGGTGCCGTGGCAATGGCTTGCGTCACCCGCTCTGCACCCCCTGAGCCGTTGCTGCGCCGCCGAGATCCAGCAGGCCTTGCGGGCGCTGCTGGCAGGGGAGGCCTTCCTGGCGGACAGGCCCTGGAGTGAGATCTGGTGGGGGCGCATGCGACTGGATCTGGCCATCGGCTGGCAGCTGGAGATCGCGATCGAGCGCGACCAACTCGGCGCGCTGCTCTGGGCGCAGGCGCCCGACGGCCGTGATTGGGTCCACGGCTGCCAACGCGACGACTGGACCCTTGGCCCGGACAGCCGCATTGTCGAGCCCGTGACGTTGCTGGAGCCGGAGCAACGCCAGCGGCTGGAGCGGCTGCTGCGCGTGGCCATCTGCTGGCCAGCGCCGCTGGTCACCGGCGGTTGGGTGGTGCCGATGGGCAATGTGAAACCGTCGCCATACGCCCGTCGAAGAGGGCGGCGCTCCGTCCACCGCCCCGTCACCAGGGCTGGTCGGGGCAGGCCAGGGCAACCGTCCAAGACAGGGTCACCAGCGCCCACACCGCTCTGAAACAGGCACGTCACCGGTTCATGGTCATGAAGGGATGCCTTAGCCTTTCGCTAATGGCCAGGTCCCAGTTCGCATGAGCTCTGAGTACCGGTACATCGAGGCCAAGCAGCTCGAGGCCGGCCAGCAGTTCGGGCGCATGCTCAGGCGCTGGCGCGAGCTGAACAACTGGACCCAGTACACGGCCTACAAGTGGGCCAAGGAGGCCGGCTTTGAAGTGATGGCGCCCAGCACCTTGAGCGTGTTCGAGAACGGCAAGGCGCCCAAGCCCAGGCCGGAGAGCTTCTTTGCCCTCGCCGAGGTCAACCGCCGGCTGGCCGCCAAAGACTTCAGCGGCGTGCGCACCCGGGCCCTCAAGGATCTGATCAGCCAGGCCAAACCCTTGGTGGATGACGAGGAGCGGGTGTGGGGGCCAGCGGAGTTCTGGAGCTGTCACCTGGGCCTGCTGCCGGTGCCGAGCGCTTACCAGGCGCCTGCCGTGCCGGCCCAGCCCGAGGTCGATGCCGCAGAAGCAGCGAAGCTGAGCGAGCAGTGGCGAGGCCAGCTGGTGCAGACCGCCAAGCAGCACGGCATCGGCGTGATGGAGGCCCTGAGTTCCGCCGCCAAGGTGGCGCCAGCCAAGCAGCGGCAGGCCTTTCAGGCGATGCTGGCCGGCTTTGAGCCTTACTCCGCCGAGCAGCTGCAGGGCATGTGGGACGGAGAGGCGTGGCTGCCGCAGCGCTGGCTGGAGGAGTGGTCCACCAAGACGGGCGCCAGCTGAAGCAGGCACGAACCGGCCCGGAGCAGGCTCGGAGTACGCCATGGCTTGCGTTTCGCAAGATACAGATTCGGGTTAGCGAGCCGCTAATATCCGAGGCAAGCGGGCGCCGGTCCCGCAGTGCCTTCGATGACCACCACCCCTTGCGGGCGGATGGAGCCGACGCCAGGTCCCACCGCCGCCTTTGACCTCAACCAGGCCCTGTTGCAGAGCCGCGAGCAGGCCCGCGCCCAGTGGGCCGAGGGCCTGGCCCAGTTCCAGTCCCAGATGGCCGCCATCGCCGAAACCTCCATGCAGGAGGTCGTTCAGGCAGCGGCGCCGGCCTTTGCCTTGGGATTCTCGTTCAGCGCCCAGAAACTGATCAACGAGGAGCATGAAGTGCTGCGTGTGACCCTGCGGCACCGCGGCGGTGCTGAAGAGTTCAGCGAGGCCCAGGCTCCCCAGGAGGGCAGCGCGGCCTGGCATGCGCTGACCGCTTCCCTGTTGGCGGGCCTGCTGGGCATCCCCGTGGGCAATCCTCCTCGGACTATCGAGCCGGATCAGGTGCGACCGCAGCCACGGCCGTCGGTGCCAGGTGCCCCGGGCGCGAGCGCTTCAAGCGTCGGCACTGCAGCCGCCGCCCCTGCCCCCGCTGCGGACGACCCTGAAGCCGCAGGCGACGAGTGGGACACCGGCGCTCCGGATGGGCCGGAAGCCTCCGACTCCGGCCTGGAGCCCTTGTCGGACGAGGAGATCGCCACCCTGCACAAGTTCCTCGGGGCGATGCCTCAGGAGGCGCGCAAGCGGTTCACGATCGAGTTCCGCCACCACTTCCAGGTGCCCAGAGAGGTGCGGACGATCAAGGACCGCATCACCCAGCGACGCCACAAGGACTTCATCGACGTGTTCGAGCGCGAGCTGGCGGGGGGAACGCCATGAGCGTCTGCCGCCGCGCCTACGCCAGGCCCCAGCCGCGGTCGCAGCACGGCCGTCACTACCTGTGCGTCTGCGTGCACAGCGATGTCTACCGCCAGGTGCGGCAGCTGTCGGCCGATCACCAGCTGTCTCTCTCCGGTGCCGCCCATCACCTGTTGCGGCTGGGCGCCGGCCTGGAGCCCCTGCTTCCCCTTGCTTCTTCCACGTCCACTCTTTCGAGCGAATCCCATGGCGATTGAACTCAACGACGGCAGCCGCACGGCGGCGCCGGTGATCCGTCAGCAGCGCCTCGGCGAGGTGGCCTATCTGGCGATCGTGCGCACGGAGCAGCGCGACCGGCTGCGCAAGAACCTGGCCAGCGGCGCGATGGAGCCGATCCCCAACGGCACCGACCGCCAGGGCCGGCCCAAGGTCAAGCAGGAAATGGTCATCCATGCCATCGCCATGCCCGGCACGACGATGGAAGCCCGTATCGGTGATGAGGGCGGGGTGCCGGCACCGGGGGATCGGGTGCGGCTGATCCTCAAGGCCAAGGGTTTCGGCGAGTGGATCGAGGCACGCCGTCAGCACCGCCGCGGCCGGCTGAACGTGGGGGATGTGCTGGTGCTGGAGACCCGCTGGGCGCAGCAGTACGACCAGGACGGCAACCCCAAGGGCCCCAAGATCGAAGACCAGGCGGCGGCCGATGCGGTGCCGCGCAACGTCACGATCGGCTTCTACGGGCCGCTGAGCATCCGCGAGGGCACTGATCCGGCCTGGATTGAGGCGGCGGAGCAGGCCTACCGAGCCGATGAGGCGGCTGCCCGCCAGCAGCGGGCGATTCCGCTGGCGGATGGGGAGGACTACGGCGATGAGTTCGCCGATGAGGAGGTGCCGTTCTGATGGTCCACCCCCATCATCCCGGCCGCATGCCGCGGCCTGTGGCCCAGCCGCAGTTGCCGGCCTTCTGCCGCACGCGCCGGCCGATCACCACCACCGTCCGGCTATGCAGCCTGCGGCAACTGCAGTGGCTGCTGTGGCTGGTGCTGGCCCTGCAGCTGAGCACGGTTCTGCTGGTCCTGGCGGGCCCGGTGCCGGCACCCCTGGCCGCGACCCCGGGGCAACTCACCCCCGCAGGAATCGGGTCGGGGCATGCAACCCCTGTTCCCTCGCTTTCCCAGCCATGAGCAACACGTCCGCTCTGGTGCCCTACCTGTTCGAGGGGCACCGCATCCGGGTGAGCACCGATCCGCAGGGCGAGGCCTGGATCGTCGTCGCCGATGCCTGCGCCGCGCTTTCAGAAAGCCCGATGGTCTGGGCCGTGGCTAACCGGGGCGACGAG
>BJHE01000127.1 GCA_014191755.1 Cyanobium sp. | reverse complement strand
CGCTCGGGCTCGCCAGCCCGGAACCCCTCTTCTGGACCCTTCGGCACCTCTGCCACAACAGCCGCGGTTACCGGGCTGAGGGCGATTGGGGCGATCCTGCCAGCCTGCGTTTTCAGCAGGTCGGGGGCTGAGGGGAGACAGGGTGCAGTTCCCTGGCCGATCAATGGTGCAGCCATGGCATTGGTAGCGATCGGTACGACGCTCCCCGAATGCCCGTATCACCATGAATTCGCGGACATGATTTCTAGGGTTCCGGTCCCAAAGCCGCCAGGTTCGGGGTGTCAGGTCCAAGAGAAATCGCATGGATGCTGCTTTGCAGGGTCCATGACACGGAGGGATAAAAGCCCGGGAGGCCGCGATCAACCAACCTCCCCAATCCCATGCCTCCCGTTTCCGGACCTTCCCCCGAGGAAGGGTTTGAGCGTGTTCATCCCAGTGAAGGCCTGAAGGCCCTCCAGAAGGAGGCGCGCCTGCCCCTCACCGGCTGGCAGCAGGAGGTGGACCAGGGATTGCGTCTGGGCCTGGAGGCCGCCGACAGCATCGTGGATCGGCGCATCTCCACCTTCTCCCGCGGTGAGTTGCCCCACTACGCGGGCATCAATACCTTTATGAAGGCTCCCTATGTGGAGGATGTGAATCGCGTCGGCGATTTCGATGTCGCCATTCTTGGCGTTCCCCATGACAGCGGCACCACCTACCGCCCCGGCACCCGGTTCGGTCCCCAAGGAATTCGCCGCATCTCGGCCCTCTACACCCCTTACAACTACGAGATGGGTGTGGATCTGCGCGAGCAGATCAAGTTGTGCGATATCGGCGACATCTTCACGATTCCGGCCAACAACGAAAAGAGCTTCGATCAGATCTCCAAGGGGGTGGCGCATGTTTTTGCCAGCGGCGCCTTCCCCATCATCCTCGGCGGCGACCATTCGATCGGCTTCCCCACCCTGCGCGGTGTGTGTCGTCACCTAGGCGATAAGAAGGTGGGCATCATCCACTTCGATCGCCATGTCGACACCCAGGAAACCGATCTGGATGAACGCATGCACACCACCCCCTGGTTCCATGCCACCAACATGGCCAACGCCCCTGCAGAGAACCTGGTGCAGCTGGGCATCGGTGGCTGGCAGGTGCCGCGGGAGGGGGTGAAGATCTGTAGGGAGCGGGGCACGAACGTGCTCACCGTGACCGACATCTGCGACATGGGCCTGGAGGCGGCGGCCCGTTATGCGATCGAGCGGGCCACCGATGGCACCGACTGTGTATACATCTCTTTCGACATCGATTGCATCGACGCCGGCTTTGTGCCCGGCACCGGCTGGCCCGAACCCGGCGGGTTGCTGCCCCGCGAGGCCTTGAAACTCCTGGAGCTGATCGTGAGAAATGTGCCGGTCTGCGGCCTCGAGGTGGTGGAGGTTTCCCCGCCCTATGACATCAGCGACATGACCTCGCTGATGGCCACCCGCGTGATCTGCGACACCATGGCCCACCTGGTGGTGAGCGGCCAATTGCCGCGCCGCCAGGCCCCCGCCTGGCTAAATCCGGTCTGCAACATGCAGGTCGATCAACGCTGGAGGTAGGGCCATGCACGAAGTCGACATGACCCGGGCCTTGCTCCTGGCGATGGAGGGCTGGAGGCAGAGCCACAAACCCCAGGTCCCCCTGGTCGACACCGTCCACCTCCAGGTGGGCGCCTTCACCTGCGTGGAGCCCGATCAACTGGTGTTCACCTGGCAGGCCGCCATCCAGAACAGCTGGCTGGAGGGGGCGGAACTGGCGATCGAACCGGTGGCGCTGCTGGGGCGCTGTCTTTGTTGCTCCGCCACTTACACGCCCGAGCCGGAGAGGGGCTACCGCTCCCCCTGCTGCGAGCACCCGATGGAGGAGATCGTGCAGGGCCGTGAATTGCGGATCCGCAGCGTGGATTACCAGCTCCCGCAACCTGACACCGCCACGGCTTTCCTCCCCCTCTCTGCCCCTCGCCCCTGATCGCCATGCACATGCCTCTGGAAGACAGCCTGGGTCTCAACTTGCTGGCGGCCAACCAGCACCAGGCCGCCCACAACCGCGAGCACTTCGATGCCTGGAAGCTGCTCTGCCTGAATGTGATGAGCAGCCCAGGCGCCGGCAAGACCTCCCTGTTGGAGCGCAGCCTGCCCCTGCTGGCTCAAGACTTCGCCATGGCCGTGCTGGAGGGTGACATGACGACCCAGCTCGATGCCCAACGGCTGGAGGCCGTGGGGGTTCCGGTGGTGCCGATCACCACCGGCCGTGCCTGTCACCTCGATGCCGCCATGGTGTGCGGCGGCCTGAGGCTGCTGCGGGAGCGGCTGGATCCCGCCGGCCTCGATCTGCTCTGGGTTGAAAACGTGGGCAACCTGGTCTGCCCGGCCGAGTTCGAGGTGGGCGAACACCGCAAGGTGGCCCTGCTGAGCGTCACCGAAGGCGAGGACAAGCCCCTCAAGTACCCGGTGATGTTCCGCGAGGCGGACTGCGTGCTAATCACCAAGATCGATCTGCTGCCCTACCTGCCGGTGGAGGTGGAGCGGATCGAGGAGCACGTTCTGCAAGTCAATCCCCGCTGCCGGGTGCTGCGGGTTTCAGCCAGCAGCGGCGCGGGCCTGGAGGCCTGGCACCAGTGGCTGCGCCAACAGGTGGCCCTGCAGCGATCCAGCCTCGCTGCGCCAGGCCCCGATCCTCAGCGGACTGCTGATCCAGCTCTCAGCGCCCTGATCTGATCAGCCCGGGGCCCTCACCCTTGCCCCACGGGCTTCCTCGCGCAGACGACCGGCCGACTCAACCTTTCGCTTTCCACTCAGTCCTTAACTTCCTCCCCCTCTTCTTGCACTCCACCGCGTCATGACCAACCCCAACTCCCACCAAACCCGCACCAGCCTCCGTTCCCTGTCCGCCTTGACCCTTGCCGGGATGATCGCCGTAACCCTGGGTGGTTGCAGCAAACCTGGCCCCTCAGCCAGCGACGTGCCGGTACGGATCGGCTACAGCGCCTGGCCCGGCTGGTTCCCCTGGAAGGTGAGTGAGGAGAAGGGGCTGTTCACCGCCGCCGGGGTGCCGGTCAGGCTCACCTGGTTTGATGGCTACCTCGATTCGATCAACGCCCTCAACGCCGGCCAGCTTGACTGCAACAGCCAGACCCTCGGTGACACGCTCTCCTCGGTGGCCGCCGGCGCCGACCTGCAGGTGGTGCTCACCAACGACATCTCCAGCGGCAACGATCAGATCATCGCCGCACCCGGCATCCGCAGCGTCGCGGACCTGAAGGGCAAGAAAGTGGCCGCCGAGCAGGGCACGGTCGATCACTACCTGCTGCTTTTGGGGCTGAAGAAGGCCCGCATCTCCGAGAAGGACATCACCTTTGTGCCCCTGGAAACGGGAGCGGCGGCGGCGGCCTTCGTGGCGGGCAAGGTAGATGCGGTGGGGGTGTTCGCGCCCTTCACCACCCAGGCTCTCAAGCGCCCGGGCAGCACCACCCTTTTCAGCTCCAAGGACTTCCCCGGCGCGATCAGCGATCACCTGGTGTGCAACCGCGAGTTCGTGGCCAAGCACCCCGAGAAAGTGCAGCAGATCGTGAACGCCTGGTTCGCCACCCTGCGCCAGATCAAGGCCGAGCCGGGTCCGTCCCTGGCGATCCTGGCCAAGCGCGCCGGGGTGAATGAGACCGACTACAAGGCCTACGACGCCGGCACCACGATCTACAGCCTGGAGAAGAACCGCCAGGTGTTCCAACCCGGCACGACGATGACCTCCCTGCCCTTTGCGGTCGAGCAGATCAGCGCCTTCCTGCAGGCCGTGGGCCTTGCCAAGACCGCACCGAAGCTCGACGGGCTGCTCGAGCCGAAGTTCGTGAATGCCGCGAACTGAACTCCCAAGCGCCCCCATGGCCAGCCCCAACTCCATGACACCCCAGCGATTGCGCCGGCTGCTCCTCCATCCCTCGTTCCTCGGGGTGGCTGGCATCGGCTTTCTGCTGGTCTTCTGGACCCTGGTAGCCGGCCTGGGGGTGCTGGATCCGCTCTTCCTACCCAGCCCAACCGCCGTCCTGGCGGCGGGTCGTGAGGAGCTGGCCAACGGCGATCTCTGGCGTGATATCAGCGCCAGCTTGCTGCGGGTGCTCGGGGGATTCACTCTCTCCGCCCTAGTGGCGTTCCCCCTAGGGATCGCGATGGGCACCAATGCCACCCTCTGCCGCCTGCTGGAACCGCTGCTGGCCCTGTTGCGCTACATGCCGGCGCCGGCCTTCATTCCCCTGTTGATCATCTACTTCGGCGTGGGTGAACTGCCGAAGGTGCTGCTGATCTTCATCGGCACCCTGTTCTTCAACACGCTGATGATCATGGATGCGGTGAAGTTCGTGCCGCGCGAACTACTGGAAACCACCCGCACCCTTGGCGGCAGGCAGCGAGATCTTCTGCTGCGGGTGATCACGCCCTACATCGCCCCCCAGGTGCTCGATGCTTTTCGCATCAACATGGCGGCCGCCTGGAACTTGGTGATCGTGGCCGAACTCGTGGCCGCCGAAAGCGGTTTGGGCAAGCACATCACCCTGGCTCAGCGTTTCCTGCGCACCGATCAGATCTTCCTGGGGCTGATCGTGATCGGCCTGATCGGCCTGCTGATCGATCTGAGCTTCCGCATGTTGATGCGCCGCAGCTGTGCCTGGGCGACATGAGCGCCTTACAGCTTCCTCCAGGGACCCCATGAATCTGATTCTCGACTCCGTCTGCAAACGCTTCGGCGAGGGCAGGGGCGCGCAACTGGTGCTGGATCAGATCAGCCTCACCATGCACACCGGCCAGTTTCTGGCGCTGCTTGGGAGTTCGGGCTCGGGCAAATCCACCCTGATGCGTCTGGTGGCAGGGCTGGAAAAACCCACCAGCGGTAGCCTCAGCCTTGATGGTCGACCGATCCGCGGACCGGGCTCCGATCGGGGCATGGTGTTCCAGAAGTACAGCCTCTACCCCTGGCTCACGGCGGCCCAGAACGTGGCCTTCGGGCTGGAACTCAAGGGCTTGGAGCGCAGCCAGATCAAGGAGCGCACCGCCTTTTATCTCGAGGTGGTGGGGTTGGTTGATTCAGCCAAGCGGCTGCCGCGGGAGCTCTCCGGGGGCATGCAGCAGCGGGTGGCCATCGCGCGGGCCTTGGCGGCCGAACCCCGGCTGCTGCTGCTGGATGAACCCTTTGGGGCTCTCGATCTCCAGATTCGCGAATCCATGCAGGAGTTTCTCCACAACCTCTGGCGCAGCACCGGCCTCTCCGTGCTGCTGATCACCCATGACATCGATGAGGCCCTGTTGCTAGCCCAGCAGGTGCACATCCTGGCCCCGAGGCCCGGCCGCATCGTGCAAACCCTCAGCCTCGACCTCGACAGGTGCGACCTGCACGAGTTGAGGATTTCAACCCCCTTTCAGACCCTGCGCCACCAGGTGGCCGACATGCTGCGTCAACTCGATCGCGACCTCCCCTAAAGCTCAGAAACGGTGCTGCCTTGAGACCCCAGCCCGGTTGTCGTTTCCCCTGAGCCTGCTCAGTGTTGCTGGGTTGATCGGATCAGGCTGCTGAGTCTTGCCAGAGTTCCGGCTGCAGATTGAGGTACACCGCCTCCCTGAACAACGCCTGCTTGGCTTCCGCATCGCCCCGGGCCTGGGCCAGGGCGAACCGCTGGTGCAGGGAGGCGATCAGGGCCTCGCGGCGAAGATCGGTTCCGCCGGCGGTGTCCGAGCCGGGGGGTTGGCTGTTCGGGTCCATGCTTCAGGAAAATCGACGATCCCAAGGAGGGGCAGTGCTGTCGGGAAGCACCGATCACGGCACCAGGGTCACCAGCTTGCCAGGCACCACGATCACCCGGCTCGGCGCCCCGCCGACATCGGGCCGATCGCCGGAGAGCGGCCCGAGGATTTCCTCGAGGGTTTTCTGCAGGGCACCCGCGCGGCCCTGGCCGAGGGTGGCCGCCAGAGCCTCAGCATCACCCTCCGGCGCTTC
>BJHE01000126.1 GCA_014191755.1 Cyanobium sp. | reverse complement strand
GGCGAGGGCCAGGGTGGTGCAGGCGGCGAGGGCGAGATCGAGGGTGTAATCCACCCGCAGTTCGGCCAGGGCCGGCACCAGGCTCAGCAGGGCCGCCGCCAGCAGGGCGAAGCGCCGGCCCCCCAGGGTCCGTGCCCAGGTGGCCACAGCCACCAGCAGCAGTCCATGCCACAGGGCCAGCGCCCAGGAGGCCTGCTGGGGCGTGTCGCCCGCGATGGCCATCACGGTGCCGTTCACCAGGGAGGCCAGGGGCGGAATCTTGGGGGAGAGATCGAGCAGGTGCCCCCAGCCCTGCCAACCGCCACCGGGCAGCAGGCCGAGGGCCCGGCCATGGTCGAGGGCGCTGTTGAGATAGTCGGCCTGGTCCCAGCTGGGCAGGCGCCGATCCAGACCCAGCCAGAGTCGGTCTGCGGCGGTGGCCACCAGCCAGATCAGCCCCAGCGCTGCCCACCAAAAACCTTCCCGGCCGCCGCTGGTCGGAGGGCAGGGAAGAGGTTCCGCACCCGCTCCCCCGCGAAGCTGCCGGTCGGTTCCGGACTGGAGGACCGTGATACCGAGGGGTTGGCCGCTGCCGTTCCCGGCCGTTGGGCTGGTGGGTGGAAGGGCGTCCAGGGTCGGGGCGTGCGGAAGGAGCTGTGGCCCCATCATGGCCACGGCCGTTGGGTCTTCTGTCACACCGGCCGCGGTGTTCTGCTTGACACGGGGCACCATGACTCACGGCGCATTGCGCCTTCCGTGTGAGGACCCCCATGAAACTCTTCCAGCAACTGCTATTGGCACCAGCCGCCCTGGGCCTTCTGGCTCCGGTCGCCGCCAGCGCCGCCGATCTGAATCTCACTGGCGTGAACGATTACGCCAGCCAGGAACAGGTCACCAGCATCACCCAGTTCTCTGATGTCAAGCCCACCGACTGGGCCTACCAGGCCCTCTCCAACCTGGTGGATCGCTACGGCTGCGTGGCTGGTTATCCCAACGGCACCTTCAAGGGCGGCCAGGCGATGACCCGCTTTGAGGCGGCTGCTCTCCTCAACGCCTGCCTCGACCGTGTCACCGAGACCACCGACGAGCTCAAGCGGTTGATGAAGGAGTTCCAGAAGGAACTCGCCGTGCTGCGCGGCCGTGTGGATGGCCTCGAGGCCCGCGTCGGTGAGCTCGAAGCCAACCAGTTCTCCACCACCACCAAGCTCAAGGGCTACGCCGCCTTCGTGTTCGGCGCCAACACCTTCGGTGGCAACCTGCGCACCACCCCGAACGTGGCTGCCTACAGCGGTGCGACCGTCGGCGACAAGTACGCCACCTACGCCAGCCAAACCGCCGGCGCCCTGAGCTTCCCCTACGACCTGCGCCTCGACCTCGACACCAGCTTCACCGGCAAAGACCTGCTGCGCACCCGCCTGCGTTCCGGCAACTTCAACGGCAGCGCCTGGTTTGGCAACGCCCCGGTGGGCCTGCTCGGCATGGAGACCGCGTTTGAATCCGGTGCCGGCAACAACGTGGTGGAAATCAACCGCCTCTTCTACCAGTTCCCGATCGGCAGCGGCTTCACCGCCACCTTCGGCCCCCGCGTCCGTCAGGACGACATGCTGGCCATGTGGCCCTCGGCCTATCCGGCTGACACCGTTCTCGACATCTTCACCTACGCCGGTGCCCCCGGCACCTACAGCCTCAACCTCGGCGCCGGTGGCGGTCTGTGGTGGAAGGCCGGTGGCTTCAGCCTCAGCGCCAACTATGTGAGCGCCAACGGTGACAGCTCCAACCCCTCCGAGGGTGGCATCGGAACCTCCGGTTCCAATCAAACCGGCACCGTGCAGCTGGCCTACGGCGGCGCCAACTACGGCCTGGCGGCGGCTTACACCTATACCTCCAATGGTGGTATCGGACCCACCGGTGGCCTGTATGGCGGCAACGGCACTCCCCTCGCCGTGGCCGGTTTCGGTGGCAGCACCAATTCCGTGGGCCTGAGCGCTTACTTCTCGCCGCTCTCGGCCAGCTGGTTCCCCTCGATCAGCGCCGGCTGGGGCCTCAACACTTACGTGGGCGGCTCCACGACCGCTGGTGCAACCCCCTACACAACCGCCACCAGCGGCTACGCCGACACCATCAACCTCGGTGGCGATTCCAGCCAGTCCTGGTATCTGGGCCTCCAGTGGGGCGACTTCCTGCTGAAGGGCAACACCATCGGCTTCGCCTTCGGCCAGCCCACCTTCGTGACCAGCTCCGGCTTCAACGATGGCAACTACGCCTGGGAAGGGTGGTACAAGATGCAAGTCACCGACAACATCAGCGTGACCCCCGCCATCTATTACCTCAGCGCACCCCTCGGCGCTCTGCAGAAGGACAGCGGCCAAAGCTTCAACAGCTTCGGCGGCTTGATCAAGACCACCTTCCGGTTCTGATCCTGGCTTTCAGATTGGCCACACGGCCATCTCCACGGCTTTCGCTTTGGAGATGGCACACTTTCCGATCTGTCTCGCTCCATTCACATCCTTCCTCTCTGATCCCGGCTGCAATGCAGCCGGGTTTTTTGTTATGGAGTCCATGGGGATGTGTTCTGCAATACCACGGCCTGTGACTGGGAGGCGGGAGCAGATCTGCGTCTTTCGTTATTCTTATCGCACTTCCAAACATGGAAGTCCTCTTTTTTGGTGTGAGGATCCGATGAAACCCTTCCAGCAACTGCTGGTCAGCTCCGCTGCGCTCGGCCTTGTGGCTCCCATGGCGGTGTTGGCCTCCGAGACCGATCTCAATCGCTATGCCCCGGTCACCAGCGATCAGATCACTAACATCTCCCAGTTCAGTGATGTGCAGCCCACCGACTGGGCCTACCAGGCCCTGAACAATCTGGTCGAGCAGTACGGCTGCGTGGCCGGCTATCCCAATGGCACCTTCAAGGGCGCCAAGCCGCTCTCCCGTTTTGAGGCGGCCGCCCTGCTTAATTCCTGCCTCGATCGCGTCACCGAGGCCACCGATGAACTCAAGCGCCTGGCTGAGGAATTCGAGAAGGAGCTGGCCGTGATCCGCGGCCGCATCGACGGCATCGAGAAGAAGATCGGCAAACTCGAGGCCGCCCAGTTCTCCACCACCACCAAACTGCAAGGTGAGTCCACCTTCGTTATCGGTGCGGTGTCGTTTGGCGGCAGCCAGTATGGTCCCAGCACTGCGAACGGTGCAGGTGCCACCACGCCCAACAACGGCACCACCAACGCAACCCGTTATTCGGGCAACAACAACCGTAATGCTGGTGCCCTCACCTTCAACTACGACCTTCGCCTGAACCTCAATACGAGCTTCACCGGCAAGGATTTGCTCTACACCCGTCTGCGTTCTGGTAACTTTGCTAACAGCGTTTTTGGTGGCTCAACCGGCAGCCCCTATAGCCTCCTGACCCTGGATAAGGCCTTTGGCACTTGCACAAGCGGTGCAACCAGCAATACAAACTGTAATAATCTCGTCCAGATTGACCGTCTCTATTACCGCTTCCCCGTCGGCAAGACTTTCACGGCTTTGATCGGTCCTCGGGCTCGGAACACCGAGATGCTGGCGATCACGCCTTCCTTCTACAAGGCTGACCTCCTTGATGTCTTCACCCTCAACGGTGCTCCGGCTACCTATAACAAGGCCACCGGTTCGGCCTTCGGCTTGATCTGGAAGCAGCAGGTGAAGAAGGGTCAGCCCTACTTCGCCGCCTCCACCAGCTACGTGGCCCTTAATGGCGACAACAGCAACCCAGGCGCGGGTGGTCTGTTCACGAGCGGCGCCCAAGGCAACTTCCTCACCCAGATCGGCTGGGCCGGTCCCCAGTTCGCCCTCACCGCCGCTTGGCGTTACGGCCAGTGCGGCCAGGGTCTCACCCGGCGCGGCAGCCAGTTCGCCAACCAGAACCTGCCCTGCAGCGAAGGTACGGGAGCTGCTGGCGTGTACCCCGACTGGAGCGGCAACAGCTCCAGCAACAACTTCGCGCTCAACGCCGCTTGGCAACCGATCAAGGTTGGCCTGATCCCTTCGGTGAGCCTGGGTTGGGGCATCAGCTCGATCAGCTCCCCCACCTACGGTGGTTTCAACGGCGAAAACATCATCCCGCGTGGTAATACACAGCCATTCCCTTCTTACGGCAATGTCCGCAATATCACCCAGCTGCAATCTTGGCAGCTGGGTCTGCAGTGGAACGATCTCCTGGCCAAAGGCAATGCTGCTGGCTTCTCCTTCGGTCAGCCCACGTATGTGAGCGCATTAAGCCAGAATCGTCTGCGTAAGCCCTACGGCTTTGCGGGTGGTGGTCGGTCCCGCGCCCAAACGGTTTACCAGGGTTTCTACGACTCACCAAATGGTCCAAACGATGGCAACTTCGCCTTCGAATGGTGGTACAAGTTCCAGGTGAGCAACAACATCAGCATCACCCCGGCAATCTTCTACCTCAGCCGCCCCAACGGTCAGTTCACCGCCAACGGCGAGACCAACAACGCCTTCGGCGGCCTGGTGCAGACCCAGTTCAGGTTCTGATCCCGCCAGGATCTCCCCCCGGATCCAGCTTCCTCCTCACACACAACACCCTCGCCCCCCGGAAACGGGGGGCTTTTTGTTGGCGGAGCCTGCAGCGCAGCGCCATGGCGGATGGGTGCCCGCAGCCTCGAGATGGACCCGTGCGGCTGTTCGTTCCAGGGGCCGATCCAGCTGACTGATCCAGCTGACCGATGATGGGGCTCCCTGCGCCCCCGCGCCCTTGGTCGCCGACCGCCGCGATGTCGCCCCCTCCGTGAAGGGCCCAGCCGGCGACCACTACGCCGTGCTTGGGGTGGCCCCCAGCGCCAGCGCCAGCGAGATCAAGGCCGCCTACCGGGCCCTGGTGAAGCGGCACCACCCCGATGCCGGCGGCGATGCCCGCTGGATCCTGGCCCTCAATGCCGCCTGGGAGGAGCTGCGCGATGCCGACCGCCGCAGCCGCTACGACCTCCGCCTGGGTTTAGGCCCGTATCCGGAGGCCTCCGGCCCGGCCCGGGGCTCCGGAAGCACGGCAGCGGCGACCAGGGGTGCAGCAAAGCCCAGGGCCGGCAAGGGCGCCGTGGCTGTCTCCGGGGAGGAGCTGCGCGCCTGGCTGGTGGGGGTCTATGCCCCGCTCGACCGGCTGCTGGGCCAGGTGATCAACCCCTTCCCCGCCGCCCTCAAGGCCCTCTCCGCCGATCCCTACGACGACGATCTGATGGAGGCCTTCTGCGCCTACCTCGAGCAGAGCCGCCAGCGGGTGACCCGGGCCGAAACCCTCTACCGCTCCCTGGCCTGTCCGGAGGCGGCCCGGGGGTTTGGCCTCAGCGTGTACCACTGCCTCGGTCAGGTGCAAGATGCCGTGGCTGAACTGGAGCGCTATACCCTTGGATATGTGGACAGCTACCTCCACGATGGCCGCGAGATGCTGCGTGAGGCCCGTCGTCGCCGCCAGCGGCTGCAGGAGGAGCGGCGTCGGCTGGAGCTCTGAGGGGCCGTCGAGGTGATCAGCCTTCGTTCCAGGGCTCCAGCTGGTCGAGCCGCAGCCACACATCCGGTACGGGACGGCGCCAGCGCAGCTGGGCGTACTCCCCCTTGATCGACAGGATCTCGCCGGGCCCTTGCACCACATAGGCCGGAGCTGCGCTGACGCTGGCGGCCGCCTCCAGGCTGCTGGCGTAGGCCTTGAGGTTGAGCCGCACCAGGGCTCCCTTCTTCAGGGCGACTGGGGGCGAGGAGGCCGGAGCGGCGGCGGCTGGTGTTGCGGCGGACGTCTCGGCCATGGAGTTAGACCAGCTTCGTGGCCGCAGGTTAGGACCCGCGGTGAACTCACGTCGCACCATCTCCGTTTGGCTGCGGTTCCGGGCGGCATTGGAAGGGGGGCAGCCGGTGCCAGCGCCGCCTAGCCTCGGCGGCACTAACGGGGATGTGGGCGTGCGGTTGCTGTTGCTGGGCTGTTCCGGCTTCGTGGGGCGCGAACTGGTGCCCTTCCTGTTGGAGCTGGGGCACACCATCACCCTGGTGAGCCGCCGCCCCCAACCCTTCCCC
>BJHE01000125.1 GCA_014191755.1 Cyanobium sp. | reverse complement strand
TTCGATCACCGCCAGGGGCAGACCATTGACGTAGACCACCAGATCAGGGCGGAGGTTGTACCTGGTGCCCTGGATCGCGAACTGGTTCACCACCAACCAATCATTGGCGGCAGGGTCGCCGAATCCGATCACCTTGAGGCGAATGCCGACCTGCTGGCTCCCATCCAGATAGTTGATCGGTAATCCCTGGGTGATCCAGCGGTGGAAGTTGCGGTTGGATGCCAGCAGACCAGGCACATTGGGGTTCGCCAGTTGGAGCAGCGCCGAGTCGATGGTGCTTGCTGGAACACCCGGGTTCAGGCGTTGGAGTGCTGAGCGCAGACGCCCCGTGAGGATGACTTGCCTGAAATCAGTGCGTTCTGGTGAGGTGCCGCCGGGCGCGAGATCTGGAGCAAAGGCATAGGCGTATCCAAGTTCCTTGAACCAATCAAGGCACTGCTGCTCCAGATGGTCTTCGGTGATGAGTGCCATAGGGTAAGCCTAAAGAACCTGCCAATACCCGGCACGGGGTGAGCCATGGCGGAGTAGGCGTCCCTTTTGCTGGAGCGCAGCCAGATGCTTCTCCACTGCTCGCTGGCTGAGCTTTAAACGTTCTGCCAGGCGGCGTGCCGAGAGGGTGGGCTCGGTGGCGAGATCCCGCAGGATCACCGCATCGATCGCAGCTCCCGGAGTGGCGCCGATCGCCGCAGCCAGCTCCGAACCTTTCTCCGAACTCATCTCCGAACAGAGCTCCGAACCGAGCTCCGAACGCAGGGCATCGTGGATGGCTTCCAGCTGGTAGGACACGAAGGGCTCTAGATCACCCAGCTGATCCGCCTGGCCCAGCGATTCGTAGTAGCCCTGCTGCCGGGAGCGGATCACCTCCTCGATCGGCAGCCAGGCGAGCAGCGGGTTCCAGCGGCTGAGGATCAGGGTCTGCCAAAGGCGGCCGAGGCGGCCATTGCCATCAGCGAAGGGATGGATGAACTCCAGCTCGTAATGGGCCACGCAGCTCACGAGCAGGGGATGCCAGGTGCTGGCGGCCAGCCAGGCCAGTAGGTCGTCGACCAAACCCGGAACTCTTGCGGCTGGCGGTGCCATGTGCACGAGCTGATCGCCGCGGTAGATGCCCACGCCACCGCTGCGGAAGCGGCCAGGGGCGTCGATCAACCCCGCCATCAACAGCCCGTGGGCTTCCAGCAGATGCTGGGGATTGGAGGGATCCCAGCGGGGCAGGGCGTCGTAGGCGGTGATGGCATTGCGCACCTCCTGGATGTCGCGGGCCGGACCGATCACCCGCTGACCATCGAACAAGGCGCTCACCTGCTCCAGGCTGAGGCTGTTCTGCTCAATCGCCAGGGAGGCCTGGATCGTGTGGATGCGGTTCTCCCGCCGCAGGCGGGGAGATGGCAAAGCGTCCTGACGGGCGCTCCAGCGGCCGAGGGCTTCGGCGATGGCGGCGACGCGGTTGAGCAGCTCTGGGGTGAGGGTGAGGGGTGGGGCGTAGGGGGCGTCTGGGTGCATCAGCCGGGAACCACCACCCGTGGCGGCAGGTTGAGCTGACGGATCCTGCGGGCGAAGCCGCGGTCATCAAAGGAGGCGATCGTTTGGCAACTGCGGCAGCTGGCGTGATGGAGGGCATCGGCGAAATCCAACCCGGCGCGCAGGCCAGCCACGGCCTGCACCACGGCGGGCCTGTCTTCCAGGGTGAGGCTGGGATGGCCGAGCAGCACATCGAACACCGCGAGCACCTGGGGGGCTGCAAAGCCGTAGTAGCCCCGCAGCACCCACTCCAGTTCCAGGGCCACGGTTTTGGGCAGAAAGAGGAGCTGGCCGGATTCGATCAGCTGCCGGGCTGCCTGGCGCTGGGTTTCGGTGGCGGTATCGGCGCCTGCATCGGCCACGAAGTAGCGGGCCAGCACATTGGTGTCGAGACCGATCAAGGCTCCAGCAGGGTGGCGGGATCAAAGTGGGCGGGCACGGGCGGCCGCTGGCTGGACAGCATCCCAAAACCACTGGCGCTCAGCGATGGCTCCGGCTTAAGGGGACGCACCTCAATGTGGTCGCCCACCAGCTGAAAGCTCACGCGGCTACCGCGGGCGAGGCCGAGCTGCTGGCGCAGGGCCTTGGGAATCGTGACCTGGCCCTTGCTGGTGAGGGAGCTGGTGGCCTCGGAATCCATGGCCGCCGACCGGTGGTATTACGGAGTAATACTAGCGAGCCCTAGCTTCGGTCTCCATCCCAGTTCACCTGTCTTTGACGGTGCGTGCGAGCAGCATCACGGCCGCCTGGGAGGGGGAGTAGGGGTGTCGGTGTCGGCTTGATTGGCCATCACGTGGGCAGCAGCGGCACGCCTTCGCTTCTGGCGGCAGCCTGCAGGGCCTGATCGCGGCTGGCCAGGGGAAGACCCAGACGCAGGGCCAGCTCGAGATAGGCCGCGTCGTAGGAGGTGAGCCGGTGGGCGCGCGCCAGGGCCAGGGTGTCGTGCCAGATGGTGGTGATGCCGGCGTGATCGATGCGGATCGGCAGGCCTTCGAGCAGGCCGAGGAAGGATCGAATGGCGGCAGCGGTGATCCTTCCCCGACGTTCGGCCTGAACCAGCACGTTGCCGGTTTCCCACAACCAGAGCGAGGGCACGTGCGCCACAGCGGACTCCAGGCGCGACAGGATCGCCCAGGCCGCCTCACTGGCTTCATCGGCGAAGCACCAGGCGCAGCTGAGCGACACATCCAGCACCAGATCGCCCGCATCAGAGCTTTCGGCCGGGGGTGTCATGGCCGGCCTTGATCGCGTAGCTCCTGCCAGGACAGCCCGCCCAGGGACTGACCAGCGCTGAAGGCCCGCAGGTGTTCGATGGTGCCGGCCACATCCGGCCGGGCGTGATCGGCGGGCGGTACGAGCCGGGCTACGGGGCGCCCGTGGCGAGTGATCGTGATCTGATCGCCAGCCGCCACCGCGTCGAGCAGGGCAGCGAGATGGGTTTTGGCCTCAAACGCGCCAACGCTGCGCATGGTGGAGTTTCAACCAGTTGCCAACCAGTTTAGCGTGACCTGTTGGTGATGGCTTGCCAATCCCTGGATCAGGTGCCGGTGCAACACAGGCCGGTCAGAACCGAACGCGTGCAAAAAATGCACATTGCTTTTTTCGGGCAGCTCCCCCTCTCGAAACACGTTGCCCACGTGGCGGGTGATCACCGAACGTTCCCGGCCAAACAGCTCTGCTATCTGGGCCTGGCTGAGCCAGACGGTGTCAGCCTCCAGACGCACATCGAGCGTAACTTGGCCATCGGCGGCCTGGAACAAGATGACCTGATCGAGGTCCTGCTGCTCCAGAGGGACTTCTGTTATGAGTGCCATTAGACGCCAACCTCCTCAAGCATCTTCTCGGCATCAGGGATGCGGAGTTCGCCGGAGATGAGTTTGGGGAGGAGGGCATCTCTGGTTTTGGCAAGCAGTTCACTCTGCTCAGTGAATGCCTGGCATTTCTGGTAAAGCGCCTCAACCTTCGCAGCAAAGACATTCAGGAGACCAGCAGGGGGTATGACCGTTAGGTAATCAGTGATGCCATCCTTCGGCAATGCCAAGACCGTCGTTCCCGTTGCGTGACCAGCAGCGACCTGCCTGAAGGATGGTTTGAGTAGTGTGAAATAGATGAATCTCGTAAAGGCGCTTTTGCTACGCCTAAACCGGATGGCGAACGTGTGATGGGAGAACAGGAACTCATCCCTGCCCCTCCAGGGATGCACGATTATGGGTGCGCCAAGGATGACTCTGTTCTGCATCATATCAGTATTGGCGACAAGTAGATCACCCGCACTCGCCAAATGCCTTTCCCGATACTCACCAGCGTAGAACTTCATCTTTTCCGCTCTAAATGCCCCACCTCCAGCGAAGCAACCGAGATTGACCATCGGCAATCCTTCCGTATCTGAAAGGAAATCGCCTTTGTATGAAACATCTTTGTCAACATCAAGGAGCTCGCCAAGCGTCTCCATCTCCCACCCCCTCGGAATCTCCCCTAGCTCCGAATCCTCAAACGAATCAGGAAACAGATCGCTGATCTCATCCGGCAACCCCGTGGGGCGCCCTCGGCCTTGGCTCTGACTGGATCGAAATCCACAAACCACGACTTGAAGAGCGCCTTTGCCATCGCCTCCAGGGTTTCGTTGGTCTTGTGGTTGAGTTCGATTTTGTCGTCGAGGGTGCGAGGATATTAGGGATTGCCGTGCGCTCATCAGGATTTGTGAGCCTAAAAATTTCCTTCTTGTTCAAGTGCCTCATCGTTATCTGGGGTTGCGCTGAACCAGTCGTTACACCTGTAAAATCTGTATTAAGTAGCGAGTAGTAGAGATACTTGCTTGACTGCCGACTCTGATCGGGGAGAACTATCGCCATTGCGTTATTTGAAATATGTGCCCTGCCCCCAGACCACTGAATAAGACCACATCCGTTCCCTCTACAGGTTACTAGCGGTTGCGCTTCTTCGTATGTTGCGTTTTGGGTATACCCTAAGATTCCATTAGCGCCCCAAACGGGCACTTTTGAGTGCTCAGTCGGTTTTTCGCTAAGTTCATTTGGCGATGTATAACGACCCTGCTTGACCTGGGCAATCTCCTCAATCTGTTTAAGTTCACTCATATCCCACCCTCCCTAAATTCTCAGCAATCTGCTGTTCCAATCTCGCTCCCTCTCCCTGCTGCAGCCTCAACCCCTCCACCAACCTCCCCTGCCACAGCTTCAAATCCCCTCCCACAAAACCCACCAGATCAGCCAAGGCCACCTCCTGCTCCCAATCCCGCATCCGAGCGCAGCCTGCGTGCAGGGCGTCGACATCCGGCCAGCTCTGCCGCAGGCAGGGCTCCTCCAGCAACGCCACCCGTAGCGCTTCCTGCACGATGCCCAGTTGGCGTTCCACAGCGCTGCGGGTCAGGTCGTCGCTGAGGCTCTCCTGCAAAGGGGCGTTGGCGGTATAGCGCTGGATTGAGCTGATGGCCTGCAAGGCATGGCCGAGGCGGCGGGTGGCTTCGGGGTGCATCGTTAGTGCGCGGTCTCTACCAAGACAGTTCGCTCTTGGGCGATTGCAGCCTTGAAATAGGGATACCTGATCATCAACTCCGTCAGCAGATCGACTGGCCGACGATAAGGAACCTCAAGTGCATCGGCGAAGTCACAAAAACGTGCGGCATAGCCTGGTTCCCGTCGTCCCTTCATCTGCACGATGAAATCAAGATCGCTGTGGGCTGGATCAAACTCACCGCGAGCCGCTGAACCGAACAGCTGCAGCTTGACCTGCAGCAGCTCTGGCAGTGGCGTAGCGGTGGTCATCTTGCCGATGCACAACCTAGACATCCATCCTACCGAGATCTTGCAGAAGCCCTCTCTGCTCTCAAGCAAGCCATTCCTGGGCGAGGCTGCTGATCGCCTGGATTTCTGGATCCTTGTGTACCAATACCGCCCCTTCCTGCTGGGCGGCGGCGGCAATCCAGGCATCGGCCACCGAGAGGGCATGGCAGGCCTTGATGGCGGCGGCCCGCTCCAGCAATGGGTCGCTGGCGGCAACCCAGCGGATCGGTAGCGACTGCAGCTGGGCATCAGCGAGGCGGGCCTGCCGTTCGTTCTCGTCCTTCCAGACCCGATAGAGCACCTCCATGCGGCTCATGAAGCAAGCCAGCACCATGCCGTGACCGTCGATGGCCTGCCGGAGCAGGGCGGCGACATGCTCCGCACCCGCTTCGTTATCGCGCAGGGCCAGCAGAGCGGAGGTGTCGAGCAGCCAGCGGCTAGCCATCAATCCTCCCGCTGCCGCTCAGCCTGGCGCTCTGCCAGGAGCCGGGCGGTAGAGCCGCCGCGACCGGAGCCTCGGAAAGCGGCGATCGGATCGGCAGCCACCGGCACCACGCGGATCGAGCCATCGCTCTCCACGACCCACTCCAGCCGGGTGGCGGGCCCCAGCCGGAACCGTTCACGGATGGCCGCAGGCACCACCGTCTGCCCGCGGGAGGTGATTGTGCTGCGCATCGATGAATTACGAAAGTTGCCTCATGGTAATTCGGCTGGGTG